>CP133159.1:316250-632500 GCA_030913385.1 Cytophagaceae bacterium ABcell3 | reverse complement strand
CCTACCAGAATAAACAGATAGCCGTATAACATATATAGTATATGGGAACCCCGCATAGACTTTATTATAAAAGCAAAAGAACAGTCACCGGACTGTTCTTTTAGCTATATTTATCTGCCAATTTTACTTCTTTCTGCTTTTATCTTTATTGGCATTAATTCCGTGCGCTTTATCGTAATCTGCATTTTTACTAATATCGTTATTCTCTTTCTGGTGCAGGTCTAAGTGTTCCGCCCCTTCATTCTTGAAATGTTCTGGGTGCTGAGAACTCTGATAAAGCCCTTCTCTTTTCTTTTTATCTTTTTCTACTTTTTCATCAGGGTTAATCATAAACATCCTCCTCTTTTACATTATTATCCGGCATACACCCTTAAAACAAAAAATAGATACATAAAATTCAAACAAATAAGCACGGCTATAAAACAGATATTAATTAAGATTAATGAATATGCTTTATGAGCTCTTTCCTTATTTAGTATTTATCAACATCAAAAACTTCAATAAATACATGTTTAAACATACATTTTACTTTTAAATATTTTTTTCATAAAAAACAGGCATTTTCTTTAAAAGAAGGCGATTTTAGGTAGTAGTAAAATCTAAACGTCGATAAAAATACAGAGCAAGCCATTGTTTTTTTATTTTTTCTTTGTTTCTTACATACAATTTCGATCATTGTCTTTCTGAAGACTATTATGGTCGGGAGGTCACTCTGCTTTGTCTGCCTGTTCTCCTGTCATTTTTTGACAGGAGCAGCAGCAGACATTTTTCAACGTACTTTATTCCACATACAAAACTAGCCCTTTAAGGTATTCCCCTTCTGGGTGAAAGATACTCACAGGGTGGTCTGCTGGTTGATGAAGCTGCTCTATTATTCTAACATTTCTATGAGCTTCGGCGGCTGCCCCAAACACGATCTTTCGAAACAAGTTGGGATCTATATTTTGAGAACATGAGAAAGTAAACACAACCCCACCTGGTTTGATTTTTTTAAAAGCCTTCATATTGATCTGCTTGTACCCCCTAGATGCATTAGCAACAGCTCTGGCGCTTTTGGCAAACGCAGGCGGATCCAGCACAATGAGGTCGTAATAATCGGAAGGCATATTTGATAAATATTGAAAACAATCTTCTGTGATGGCCTTATGGTTATTAAGTGTAAGCTGGTTAATCTCAACATTATCATTGGCCAATCCAGTTGCCGCGGCGGATATATCAAGTGAATAAACCCGCTTGGCCCCTCCCGCTAACGCATACACACTAAAACCGCCACTATAGCTAAAAGCATTTAACACAGTTTTGTCTTTAGAATAGCGTCTCAACATTTCTCGGTTATCCCGCTGATCTATAAAAAATCCTGTCTTTTGACCTGTTTCAAAATCTACATTAAAAAGCAAACCATTTTCTTTAACTTGCACTGTAGTTTCAGAGGCTCCACAAAGCCAGCCGGCACTGCTTTCAATTCCTTCTATTGCTCTGGAGCTGGATTTCGTTTTTAAATAAATATTCTCAAAACCACATTTGATAAATGCTTCTTGAATTAAATGCATACGACTCTCTACCGCCTTAATCAGAACCTGAAGCACAACTACATTTCCATATACATCTGCAATTATTCCTGGGAAAAAGTCGCCTTCGGCATGCAAAAGCCTATATGTTGTAGTTAAGTCAGGGTCTAATAATGCTTTTCGTAAGGCCAGCGCCTTGCTTATTTTGTTAAACCAATATTCAGGCGTTTCAAAATCAACACTTTCGCTTTCCCTATACAGTTCAAACACTCGGCAGCTAATTTGGCTTTTAGCTGAATAAAATCCATACGCTAAATTTTTGCCTTGCCAATCAGTTACCCTTACAATATCTCCCTCTTCGGCAGTGCTCTTGCCATCCAATGCTCCGGAAAAAATCCAAGGATGCCGATTAAGTACCGACTTCTCTCTCCCTTTTTTTAATCTGATGCTTTTGTATTCCATAATAAATCAATCTGGGGGCCTATTACTTAAAGAACTTCCATAACCGTTCTAAACTCGAAAAATTTATTTCGGAACTTTTCAGGAAATGTTTTATAAACATCGCTCTCGTAGTAGTCAAGTTTTTCATAGTCGGACATATTCTTTACAAAATATTGCACTGAATAGGTAACCCCTTGATCCGCATTGGGAGCAGAAAGAAGCCGTAAGACTTTGTTCTCTATCACAAGTCCTGATGCCATAACCTGAGGCACATGTTTTTTTTGCACATATTCAATTAGTTCAGCATGCACTTCATGATCTACACTTATAGTTACATTGTAAAGAATCATTTTTATATATTATTTATAGGTTTGTAAAAACAATATTAGGTTAAAAATTGTCTAACATACAACGGCATCCTTAAAAAGCAGGGTGTTTTTTTATGCTGATTCTTTTCTTAACAACAATTTCCTTTTTATTCATTCGGCTACTAGTAGTTTTTGTAAACTATTTAGATGACCCTACTATACCTCATAACGAGAACAGTCAGTCTGTACTGGTATCAGTACTAGTTCCTGCCAGAAATGAAGCTGAACGATTACCGTCACTTTTGAAAAGCCTTTCACGTCAAAATTATAAAAATATTGAAATAATAGTTTTAGACGATAACTCTGATGATGCAACAGCAGCAGTAGTAAAAGATTTTCAGCGATCTGACCATAGAATAAAATTAATTAATGGCCAACCCCTTCCCAGTGACTGGCTTGGGAAAAACTATGCCTGCCACCAATTGGCAAAAGAGGCAAAAGGCACCTATTTAATGTTCCTAGATGCAGATGTTATTGTACAGCCAGACTTTATACTATCTTCTTTAAATTATTTAATAGAGCACAAACTGTCGTTACTTTCTGTTTTTAACGATCAAAAAATGAAAACTTTGGGCGAGAATTTACTGGTACCAAATATGCATTACGTCCTGATCACTCTACTTCCAATGCGGTTTGTCAAGAAGTTTGAAAACCCGGCACTAGCAGCAGCCAGCGGCCAATGCATGTTTTTCAATGCTTCAGATTACAACCAGCACCAATGGCATAGCAAAGTAAAGGACTGTGTGGCCGAAGACATTATGATAATGCGCAAAGTAAAAGAAGC
This sequence comes from Cytophagaceae bacterium ABcell3, assembly GCA_030913385.1. NCBI lineage: Bacteria > Pseudomonadati > Bacteroidota > Cytophagia > Cytophagales > Cytophagaceae > Natronocytophaga > Natronocytophaga cellulosiphila. The sequence goes on along the minus strand of CP133159.1, from coordinate 629,399 downwards.
AGGATTACTGGCAGATACCAAATTAGCTGGGGAAAAAATTATTTGCAGAATGTACAGCTCCTATGCTGAAGCATTAGAGGGCTTTAGCAAAAACATTATAGCAGGTTTCGGAAATCAGTTTTCGCTGATTCTGTATATTTTCGTCACTATTTTATTCTGGGTTCCTATAATGATATTTTTGCCTCCTCTGTACACAATAGTAGGCTTTTTACTAATTGCCATAATGAAAACAATGATTAGTGCCTTATCAAACCAGCCAATATTTAAAAGCCTTATACTGCACCCATTCCAAATGCTAGCCTTTACACATCTGTCAATAAAGGCACTTATTGATGCATATAGACAAACCAATATATGGAAAGGAAGAAAAATCAACCCTGGCTGCTAGTTCTCCTGGCATCCATGTATTTCACTGGCGTTATTGGCTTGTATTTTCCCGCTAGCCGACCTTTATTTGCCATCTTAACCCCGTTTAATTTACTCTTTTCTTGGGGTGCTATTTTTTATTTCTACCCAAAAAACAGGCTTTTTGCCAGTATTTCACTATTTGTAGCACTTGCTGGGTACATTATAGAAGTTGCCGGGGTACACACTGGAGTGATATTTGGAAATTATGCATACGGAGAAACTTTGGGATGGAAATTATTTGATGTCCCTGTCATACTAAGCGTTAATTGGCTCATGCTAATTTGGGCGACAGGGTCTGTGGCAGAAAGCTTTGCAAAAAACAAAACCTTAGTTGTTATTATAGGGTCGCTATTTATGATATTACTAGATGTATTTATTGAGCCTGTGGCTATGAATTATGACTTTTGGGAGTGGGCCGGCGACACAGTTCCAAAAAGAAATTATTTAGCATGGTTTGTAATATCCCTTATATTTTTAGCTGCGTTTAAAATTTCTGGACTACAATTAAAAAATAAAATAGCTACTGCTATTTATATATATCAATTGATATTTTTCATATTTCTCTACATATTATCATAAAGAAAAACTTTCCGTAATAAGGATTTGTTTAAAGTACAAAATATAGTTAACCGTGGGAAGATATTCCATTAAGGATCTTGAGCAGCTATCTGGGATTAAAGCACACACAATTAGAATTTGGGAACAAAGGTATAACCTTCTAAGCCCGCAGCGCACTGACACTAATATCAGATACTATAATGATGCAGATTTACGGCTTGTATTGAATGTAGCCCTCCTTAAAGAAAAGGGATACAAAATTTCCCGGATCATAAAAATGGGAACTAAACGAATTGGTGAAGAGGTTTACCTGCTTTCACAAAAAAACTCCCATTACCCTAACCAGATCCACGCATTGACCATGGCTATGTTGGAAATAAATGAGGAGCAGTTTGAAAAAACCTTGTCAACAAGCATCATCCACTTCGGTTTTGAACAAACCATGTTAAACATAATCTATCCCTTTTTGGAGAAAATCGGATTTTTGTGGCAGGCCGGAACCATAAATACTTCTCATGAACACTTTATTTCAAATTTAATCAGGCAAAAAATCATTGTTGCCATTGACGGTTTGCTATTAGACTCCCAAGGGGAAAAATATATGCTATTCTTACCCGAAGGAGAACTACATGAAATAAGTTTGCTATTTTCTTATTACATATTAAAAAGCAGAAAGAAAAAAGTCATCTACCTAGGCCAAAGTTTACCGCTTCAAGATTTGGAAACAGCCTGGGCCATGCACCAGCCATCTTACCTTTTCACAGTCATTACAAGCCACCCAACAATGGAAGAACTCCAAAGCTATATTAATAACTTATCTGCTAAGTTTTCTAGCAGCACCATTATTCTGGCAGGACAACAACTTCTACAACAACAAATACAACTACCGCCCAATACCCTATCCATGACCACTCCTAATGATTTAATTAACCACCTAAAAAAATAATTTATTCACGTAGTTCACCATTTAAGCCAGCTGCGCACTAAAGTGCAAGAAAATATTTGTTTTATAATATATTTATTTGATATTTTGTTAATTGAATATACCGCCAGACTAGTTTAGTTTTTTTTGGGATTTACCGTTTTACTTACAAAAGGTGCATACTTTATTGTTATGTCTTTGTAATGTAAGAGAAGTATAGAGCAATTTTGAAGATTTTTTTAATTTATATTATTAGTCTTCTGGCGGGCAGTTTTTCACTACAATCCTTTGCATCAACCAGTGCTATTGGACAAAATGCTAACGTTTTCAATTCCACCAACAGCAACAATGGTGAAATTGAAAATATAGGGTGTAAAACTCAGCCTACCAGTCAATCTGCCTCCGCCCAAGCAGGAAGCAGAGGTGTTTTCTATGCCCTATTTTATGGAGTCATCATAGCCTTTTCCGTTTACAACATACTAATCTTCCTATCAATAAGAAACAGCGTATACCTGCTCTATATTTGTCACATTATGTTCATAGGATCGTTTGCGCTGACCCAAGACAGGTTAGGTTCTCAGCTTCTATGGCCAGAACCCTACAATAAAACTATTGTAGCCTCAAGCCTGTTTCTGATGACTGTTTCAGGGTTTTTGCTTGCCAGAAAATTCCTTGGGACTGTTCGATTTCCTGTAATAGAAAAATTACTACTAGGCCTAATTGCCGCAAGAACAATCGCTTTTCTTCTAGGACTAACCCTGTTTCCCTCGTTAAACCAACAAACCACAGACCTGGCATTCTACTTGGCTTTGTATGGCATCGGGTTTCTCGCATGGGTCAAAGGGTACATTCCTGCAAGATTTTATGTGTTAGCCTTTAGCATTTTTTTCCTCGGGTTTACAGTTAATACCCTTTATGCATTGGAACTGCCCCCTATTAAACTTCTTCCAGAATACAGTTTCCATATAGCTGTACTTCTAAATCTAATACTCGTTTCCTATGCATTTGCTGATAAAATAAAATACATAATAGCAGAAAGAGAGGCCGCCAGAAAAGAAACAATAAAACAGCTAAAAGAAAACGAAACCCTCAAAGATCAAACGAATACGCAGCTAGAAAAAATGGTGCAAGAGCGCACCAAAGAGCTGGAAGACAAAAATAAGCAATTGGATGTTTTTGTCTATAAAGCATCTCACGACATGAAAGGTCCTTTACGCTCAATAATAGGCCTTACCGATATAGGGTTAAAAGATATTCAAGACCCACAAGCCCGCCTTTACCTAGAGCATATAAAGAAAAGCACCCGGCGCTTAGATAATACCCTAAAGGACCTAATTCAACTAGCAAGAGTTAAAGAAACCTCTATTGAAAGAAAGAAAGTAAAGGTATATGATATATTTACTGAAATACTGGAAAGCCTTGAACACTTGCCTGAGTATACAAACATTACCATTACCCTAAATTTTAATAGGTCTGTTGAAGTTAATACCGATAAAAAACTTTTATACTCAATACTTCAGAACCTGACGGAAAATGCTATAAAATATCAAGATCCTAAAAAGGAAGATGCATTCTTGTCTGTGACCATAAATGAATCTCAAAATGAAACAGAAATTGTTTTTGAAGACAACGGAAGGGGCATTGAGCAAGAAATGCAACAACAGGTTTTTGAGATGTTTTTTAAGGCCAATGAACAGTCTTCAGGTACAGGTCTTGGACTTTATATAGTCAAAACTTCAGTAGAAAAACTTAAAGGGTCAGTCTACTTGCAAAGTGTGCCGTCCCAAGGCTCAACGTTCACAGTAAAGCTCCCAAATTAAACCAGATCTAAATAGGAGGTATTTAAAACAAGCGAGCGTTGTTATATTAATCCAATCATGAATTTTTCCAAGATATAAACGATAGGTAATTTTCTCTTGTAAAGCAAGTCATGAAATTTTGACCCAATAGTTGCTTTTTCAGAAGGCCATACTTATCGCTTACCTGAAATTAAAACAAGTTGTTCACGCCATTGGTTATTCAAAGCAAATATTTTCTTTAATTTGCCACTAAAGAAAATATTCTTTTCATGCGAGTGCTTAGGATAGCTTTACTAAATTTTTAAAAAGCTGCTCGACTGTAACAAAAGTTAACTTCTACAAATAAGATAATACTACTATGGGCATTCAAAGACCTTTTAATTTTAAAAAATGGATAGACGATAACCGCCATCTCCTCAAGCCACCGGTCGGGAATCAACAGGTTTATAAAGGAAATGATGATTTCATTGTCATGGTGGTCGGTGGCCCCAACACGAGAAAAGATTTTCATTATAATGAAGGGGAGGAATTTTTTTACCAATTAGAAGGTGATATAAACTTAAGAATTATAGAAGATGACAAACCAGTAGACATTCCAATTAAAAAAGGGGAAATATTTTTACTTCCTGGAAAGGTTCCACACTGTCCACAAAGGCCTGCCAACACAGTAGGACTTGTAATAGAAAAATACAGAAACCCAGGAGAAAAAGATGGTTTCTTATGGTTTTGTGAAAACTGTGGAAATAAGCTTTATGAAGAATACTTTGAAATGACCGATATTGTCAAGCAGCTTCCGGTCGTAATGGAGAAGTTTTACACTTCTGAAGACTTAAGAACCTGTAAAAATTGTGGAACAGTAATGGAGCCTCCTGCAAAAGCAAAATAAACTATGCAAGACAACCTGGAATATGCAAGGTCACTTGATGATGCCGATGAGCTGAAGCATTTCAGAGAAAAATTTCACATCCCTTATCTTGATGACCGACCATGCATCTATTTCTGTGGAAACTCCCTTGGCCTGCAACCTATAATGGCTGAAGAGTTCTTGCAAACAGAAATGGACGATTGGAAAAACCTAGGAGTTGAAGGGCACTTACACGCATCTAACCCTTGGCTTACGTATCACAAGCTGCTTTCTCCGGCCCTTGCCAATTTATGTGGAGCAGACACCCAAGAAGTAGTGGCAATGAATGGACTGACAGTTAACCTGCATCTTCTTCTAAGTTCATTTTACAGGCCCAACAAGCAACGGTTCAAAATTATTACCGAAGCCAACGCTTTTTCATCGGACTTGTATGCCCTACAGTCGCAGTTAGAATTTCATGAAGTAGATATTGAGAATGGACTCGTAACAATACAACCGCAAGACGGCTTTCTCATTTCAGAAAAAGACATTCTCGATGCTATAGATCATCATAAAAACGAGCTGGCCCTGGTATTTTTTGGGGGAGTCAATTATCAAAGCGGTCAGGTGCTTGACATGCAAAAGATTACGAAAGCAGCCCATGAAGCGGGAGCTTTAGCTGGCTTCGATTTAGCACACGCTATAGGAAATATAAAGCTTGACCTACATACATGGCAGGTAGACTTTGCGGCATGGTGCAGTTATAAATACCTAAACTCCGGCCCTGGAGGAACAGCAGGTGTATTCATTCACAACCGCCACTTAAACGGTAAGCTTAAACCTGCTTTCCGTGGATGGTGGGGACATAGGGAGGAAGACCGTTTTCAAATGCATGACCAGTTCATACAAGCCCCTGGTGCCGATGCATGGCAATTATCTAATGCACCTATATTATCTATGGCTGTACAAAGAGCGTCCTTACAGCTTTTTCAAGAGGCAGGGATGGACAGAATTATTGAAAAAAGCCATTCTCTAACTGCTTATCTGGAGTTCCTTATCAAAAATTTACATAACCCTGATGCCCAGTTTGGCATAGAAATACTCACACCGCCAAAATCGAGAGGCTGTCAGCTTTCGCTAAAAATATCAGGGGGGGCAGAAGCTCTGTTTGAACACATGAACAGGGCTGGCATTATGTGTGATTTGCGCAGGCCAGATATCATTAGGTTAGCTCCTGTGCCGCTCTACAATAGTTATACAGAAGTCTATGCTGTTGCTCAGTTTTTAAAGAAACATTGTACCTATGAAAAATAAAGAAAAGGTGCTGATCGCTGGGGCAGGACTCACAGGCCCCTTGCTGGCAGTACTCCTTGCCCAAAAAGGGTATCCGGTCGAAGTAATAGATAAGCGTCCAGACCCGAGAAAAGGTGCTGCTTATGAGGGGCGGTCTATTAACTTAGCTTTAAGCAACAGGGGACTGAGGGCGCTCTCACTGATAGGTATTAAAGATACTGTTCTTCAAGAAGCAGTGCCCATGAATGGCCGCATGATTCACGACGAGAAAGGGTGCGCTTCTTTTGCACCTTATGGCAAGGAAGGTCAACAAATATATTCAGTTTCCAGAGGTGGACTAAATCGCACACTTACAGATATTGCGGAAAAAGAAGGGGTAAAATTCCGATTTGAGCAAGCCGTAGAAGGCATTGATGTTACAAAAAGGCAACTGGATTTAGTAAAAGGAATAAATACAGAGGTTATTGCCTATGACTTTTTATTTGCCGCAGATGGAGCGTTTTCAAAAATCAGACATGAGTTAGTAGCAGAGAATCGTTGCGAGCAAAAACTAAACACACTAAGCCATAGATATAAAGAACTTAGAATGCCCCCCTTGGACGGTAATTTTGCCATGGAACCAAATGCGCTCCATATCTGGCCCAGGGAGCAGTTTATGCTCATTGCCCTGCCAAACGCAGACAAAACATTTACATGCACACTTTTTTTACCATTTGAAGGCAAAAACTCTTTCTCAGGGCTTCAGTTCCCTGACTCTGTAGCAAATTTTTTCCGCACGCACTTCCCTGATGCGCAAAAACTAATTCCTGATCTCCCCCATGCCTTTTTTGAATACCCTGTTTCAGCGCTCACAGAAGTCCGAAGCTACCCATGGGCACATGAAAACATCTGTCTGATCGGAGACGCCGCACATGCTGTAGTCCCGTTTTACGGCCAGGGCATGAACGCATGTTTCGAAGACTGTTTTATTTTAAACGCTATGCTTGGTGATGGAGAAAATTTACAAAAGACTGTAGAAGCCTTTCAGGAAACTCGTAAAAAAGATGCAGACGCTATTGCCGACCTAGCTTTACACAATTTTATAGAAATGCGTGATTTAGTAAAAGATGAAGCCTTTATCTTAAGAAAAAAGATTGAAGCGTGGCTGCACGAAGCACTTGGAGAAAAATACCTGCCGCTATATACTATGGTTACATTTAGTGATATGCCTTATTCGGAAGCATTAAAAAATGGAAAGAAGCAGGACTGCATCATGGAAAAAGTCCTTGCTCTTGAAGGTATAAAAACCAACTGGCAGCAAGCAGATATGAAAGCAAAGATTCTGGAAATAGTCAAGAATGAGATAGGTTAATTTTTTTATAGGGTTACCCATTTAGATATCTTATGTGTTATTAGCTTACATAGGCTCGCTTAGTTACTTTTTGCCTCGCCGGCAGGGCCTTACTTTTTTTCTTAGACAAAAAAAGTAAGCAAAAAAGTCAAGGCCTGTGATGAAATTTGCTAAACTTTATAACCATTACGCTATCCCGATAGCTATCGGGATGAAACTCACCCTCCTTGCGTCGGGCTCAAACAGCAAATTTTTTGGCCGCTCCATGCTTATAAAGTTCTTAACGCAATTTCATCAATGGCCGCTTTATTTTCTAACAATCGCACATATCGCTATTTAATAAAAGCAGTTTAAAGCATTTTATCGTACAAAAAAAACCTATTACTTCCTAGAGACTTAAATGGGTAATCCTATCTTTTTATTCGTAACCTAACGTCTAAAACCTTTGTCAGCAGTCCCCGCAAATAACGCCGATTTCAATAATTTTGGAAGTAGAGTCAGGTTGGGCTATATTTTTATCAAGGCGGACTATAATACCTTCATCCAGTACAGAAAGCCATTGACTTCCATTGTATTTGATAATTTCAGTAGGTTTACCAACAAGCACACTGGCTTTAGCGCCAGCATAAATACCAGAGCGTGTTGCATAGGAAGGACTATTGGTGAAAATCCTAGTAAGGTGCCCGGTAGATTGAAAGCTCTCTGCCCGCAACCATTGTCCATTTCCTTTGTTAACAACAAGGCCGTCCCATTTTAGCCCGCTCCTTTGAATGGTTATTGGTTTAATGTTCATGCCAACAAACACAGTGCTGTCAGGATAATCATACAGCAAAAAATCTCCCATGCCTACAGAAGTAATCTCAAACTTATGTGAGGGAAGATCAGTAGGCCATGAACGTGTGGCAGGCACATATTCCGGTTCTACCATGACAGAATCTATATCATGATGCATTGCCTTGCCTTCACCGTTTCCAGAGCAAGATGTTAGAAATGAGGTAGATGCTAAACACAGTACCGTATATAAGAGAATTTTCATTTGTAATTATACATTAGCAGATAGACTAAAGTTTCTTTTTTGACAAAAATTGACAGTTATGTAACCAATTTTAACAAAAACTGTTAGGATAAAAAAATGTAACTGGATGGCCATCAGAAAAGGAACTACAGTCAGATGGAAAAAGGGATCGACCTACCAGAACGGGAAAGTCGAGAAATCTTTTACGGGAACAGTTACCCTACCTATAAAGGGGGTTATGGTTACCCGGCATGGTAGTAAGGAAAACCGAGTCTTGCTGGTCAAAGCAGAGAGTGGAGAAGAGGAGCTAAAGTTACTTTGTGAAGTAGAAAGAGTAAAGGCGGAATTTTAACATTCCGCCTCTTTTTACTTTGACCTAAAATGTGCAATAGAACTTTTATACTTAATTCAGGATTAACCGAACTTTTGCCTGCACCACCTTAAAATTAACTAGTCAATAGCCCCAAACATAATCATCATCAGCAAATTCGCCTCGTGGGTCTTTATGCTTTGCAGATAAATCTATTAAAAAGTCCGGCTTAATATCGCCACCAAGTTTTCGGCTTTTATAAACAGCTTTCCACGCTTCTCCATGTTTATTTCTCAAAAAGGCGTTAACCGCCAGACGGTAGTACCCTTCTGCATTCTTCGGGTCTTTTTTAACCACCTCCTTTAACAACCTTTCAGAAATGTGCAGCATCCTCTCTTTATGATTTTCGGAAACATGCTGCTGCATGGCATAGTCCATATAAGCGGTAGCCAGATACATTTGCAAAGGAATATGGCTGGTATCTTTCTTTAAGCCTTTACTAAACAGCTCTTTTGCCGTTTCAGGATCAGACCTTTTTCCCATCAAAGAACCAAAGCCCCAATATATATCTGGGTTATCAGGATCAAGTAACCAGGCTTGATTAAAACGAAACATGGCTGTATCTAAAATATCTCTATGGTAATAAAACCACCCTTTTTCAACAAAATACTTTGCTGCTTGCTTTCTGCCTCCTTCAAGACTGTCCATCTTCTGAATAAAAGCTTCGTCTGCTTTCCTCTGAGAAAGAGGTTTAGGTTTGCCTCCAAACATCGGTTCGTGGTTGATGCTTTGCGCTACCAAACCACTACTTGTCAATACCATTACAACTATAAATCCTATCCTCGTCGTCATATCCCACATTCCATTCTATATAGTTATAACGAACAGCTACTGAAAATGATTAGTGATTTTATCAGTTTCTTAAAAAATCACAATAAGGATTTAAACAACTAATATTTAAATCCTTAACAGCGGCATAGTAAGACAATGTGTCCCCCCTCTTGCACGGGAAAGTTCACTAGCAGGAATGGTTATAATGGTATTGGTGACATCTTCAGGCTTCAATTTATTTTTTTTGAAGTCCTTGATCAGCTTTTCGACAGGGACAATATCAAAACCATGCTTTTTCAAGCCTTCATTGGTCATATGGTTTCTTTCATAAGTAAAAGCCACTCCTTCTTTTACAGCAAAAAGGTTACAACCATCCGTCCACTGTTCCCGCTCGTCATAAGGTTTGATACCTTGTCCGCATGGCACTATGGTAGTATTAGGATACAAATCCTCTACAATATTTTTTAAAGAAGGATAGCTTTTCACTTGACTGCTACCTCTTTGATAATGGGAGATCTCCATTTTACCAACTTGCTCCACCAAAGGCATATAACCAACACACACTTCTTGGCTAATTCTGGAAAATATCGTATCAAGGTGCATACAAGCCCGTTGCTTGGGCATATCAATAATAGATATATAATCGACTACGCCTTGTTTAAATAAAGCATCTGCCATCTTCTCAAGTGCATCTCTGTTAGTTCTTTCGCTACAACCAGCCAAAAGATGGTTTTTACCAAACATCATTAAATCTCCACCCTCTATACAAAAGTTATTTTGTGTCCCTTTATCTGGATTAAGGAAACTGATAATACGGTTGTTATCTGACAGCTCCGTAAACTCAGGATGGTAGGAAAATACGAAATGAGAAAGCAAAGACTCTCTTAGCCGAGCATTTCTTGCAGCTTTAGTCAATACAAGATGGTTATTAACCACTGTTCCTATGTCCCTACAAAAAATAAGGTTAGGCAATGGATTTATAAGTTGAATCCTAGAACCAGGAATCGTTCCAGATATTAGAAAATGGCTAAGTTCGCTAGCGGAAAGGTCAAGAAGTTGTTTCAAGTTTTCTTTCTTAAGCGATTCAAAACTGACTACTGCTTCTAACAATTCCTGCCTAACAGAAGGAACGGCAACTACATCTGTCAAAAGATCTGAAAAATACAACAGATTCTCTTTGCCAATGAACCAAGAAATAGCTTCCGCAAAGAGATCATGCTCTTCCTTCATCCTTGCCAGGTATACAATATCGTCATACAATAACTCCTGCGCCCTAGAGGGAGTCACTTTTTCGATACCTGCGTCTGGCCGATGAATCAAAAGCTTTTTTAATGTACCTGTTTCAGAAGGTACGTTTATACTGCTATTAATAATATTTAATTGCCTGTCTGTTTCCATAAAAGTTTTAATAAACCATCATTTTCATACAAAATACACTTCCACCAGATTTGATAAACTCCGAAGTGTCTACTTCTTTGATTTCAAACCCTTTCTTTTGCAATGCATTTTTTGTAACCGTGCTTCCTTTGTGAAGAATGGCTGTTTTTGCTCCGTCCAAATTGATAATATGCGCATTGAGTGAAAAGAATTTCTCAGCCTCTTCTACAGGCACCTCAACAACTTCACTAAACAGTTTATTAATTACAGCTAGCCCTTCTTCGGTAAAGGCTTCTTTACACAATATTACGGTATTTTCATCCAAAGGGATAAAGCAAGTGTCCAGGTGATAAAACTTATCATTGACTAATTCAAGCAAAACTATAGGCACATCCAAAAGCTCAGAGATTTCTTCATAAGCAACAGGGTCTGTACGGTGGCCATAGCCGCCATAGATTAAGTTTTTTCCATAGTGCGGGATAGCGTCTCCCATCCCTTCAAACATGTTGGTTTTCTTCAGGTGTATAACCTTATAGTCGTGTCCCTGAAAGTATTTCTCAAAGTATTGAACCTCTTTTTGCCGTGAAGGGTGGCGCATTTTACTCATAATAACCACCTTCTCGCCAGTTTTGGTAATCCATGGAAAAGTTTGGTTAGCAGCAAATACCATGTCTTCGCAACCTTCTACCCCCTGAATTTCTAGGTATGCGTCTAAAACTTGCCTATGCACCAATTCTTTATACGCCATTTTAATTTGATGCCATTGCTTAATGGCCAGCTCTTTATCAAGTTTCCCACTTTGCCCCTCCATGTGCGGGTTTTTGACATCTACGATGTCAAAAAACTCAGGCGTGGTCATCAAAACCCTTGCCGGCTCAGGACGGTTTGAAACTTGATCTATACTAAAATCAAGATTATGAATGTTGTATACCTTGCTCATCTAATAAAACCTTTTTTACATCTTGTGGATCAACATGCTATTGATTCAACGTAAAAAAATTGAAATGAGTTTACCTGCTTACAAACAAGACAGCTTGCTCTAGGTTAATAATAAGGGTTTAACCTCATTAACCCGAAGTATGCACTGCGTCTTATTTTATATGCCAAAGATTGGCACTAATTCTGAACGCACCAAGTTCCATACTTCAGGTTTACAATAAGCCACTAGAACAGGTTTATACTCTTAGTTATACAACCATTTTAACCTAACGGAATGACACCTGAAGCAGGAGCACAAAAGCTTAAGGAAAAACTCTACATCATCATTTTTGAGTCTGACACCAAAGCGGGCAAGGCTTTTGACATAGCCCTCCTTTGGGTAATAATATTCAGTGTGCTTGCAGTAATGATGGAAAGTATTCAAGAATTCCGCAAAGATTATGGAGACGAATTTCTTCTTGTGGAGTACTCCCTTACAGGAATTTTCACCATCGAATACTTAATGCGGATCTTCTGCGTCAAAAATCGCTTACGCTATATATTTAGCTTTTACGGGATCATAGACTTATTAGCCATTATTCCTACTTATCTGAGTGTATTTATACCTGCCGCACAGCCATTGATCGTAATCAGAATATTAAGGCTTTTACGGGTTTTTAGGGTGCTTAAACTTATACAGTTTTTGGCAGAAGCAGAAGTGATTAGGCTTGCGTTGATTGCCAGTGTCAACAAAATTGCCGTATTCCTTTTTGCTGTTGTAACCGTCCTCGTTATAGTAGCGTCCACTATTTATGTTATAGAAGGCCCTGAAAATGGCTTTACAAGCATACCTGTTAGCCTATACTGGGCCATAGTAACTTTGACTACTGTCGGCTATGGAGACTTAGTACCGTTGACTTTCGCAGGAAGGTTCTTGGCGAACTTAATCATGATTCTAGGTTATGGTCTTATTGCAGTACCTACCGGAATTGTTTCGGTTGAACTCACCCAAGCATCTAGACCTAAATGGAAACAACCTAAGGCCTGTATCAAATGTACACATGTAGAGCATGACCCTGACGCCAATTTTTGCAAAAAATGTGGCGAGAAGCTTTAAAAGCACCCATAAGCGACCTATAGCTGCTAAATTCTCTCAGAAAAGAATATCTCTATTGCTATACGCTTATATAATGCAGTAATTACTATCTTGCATATAATTTATTAGTGCATTAAAACAGCAATGAATACACACGTACTTCTTATAGATTGCCCAGATGAAAAAGGGATCATATTTAAAGTAACCGGAGTTCTTTTTAACAACGGCTTGAATATTTTATCAAATGGTGAATTTGTAGAAAAGAAAGTAAACCACTTCTTCATGAGAAGTGAGGTGTCGGGAAGTATTGACTATGACAAAGTTACAAATGAACTTCATAAAGTATTGCCTGCAAATGCCAACATAAAGCTTACGCCAAAATCGAAAAAGAAAGTCCTACTATTGGCAACAAAAGAACATCATTGTTTGGGCGATCTGCTTATCAGGCATTATTATAATGAATTAAATGCAGAAGTGTTGGCTGTTATTAGCAACTATGAAAACCTGCGTGACCTAGCAGGCAAGTTCAACGTACCTTATCACCATGTTTCTCATGTTGGTTTAAGCAGAGAGGAGCATGAAGAAGAAGCCATGAAAGTCATAGATAGCTACAATCCAGATTTTCTGGTTCTGGCAAAATACATGCGTATATTGACACCCGCTTTTATGGGAAGCTATAAAAACAGGATTGTTAATATCCACCACTCTTTCCTTCCAGCTTTTGTAGGCGCCAGCCCCTATGCCCAAGCCTATGAGCGTGGTGTAAAAATCATTGGTGCTACTGCGCACTTTGTAACAGAAGACCTTGACGAGGGGCCAATTATCGCACAGAATGTTATGCCAGTTGCCCACTCCCAAAGCGCCGCCGAAATGGCACAAGCAGGCCGTGATATAGAAAAAATTGTACTTGCAAAATCCCTGAAACTGGTACTGGAAGAAAAAGTAATTGTGTATGGAAACAGAACCATTATTTTTGACTAGAAATGACCACGATAGCCTATTAACAGCCAAAGCCATCATATAATATTTATTACCTTTTACGAGCATTTGAAGGCTTCTTTCTTATCCACAGCTTACCGTGTGTACTTTCCTTTATTTCAAAAAAATTTTATCTTTATATTGATAATTCCTAACATTTAACTTCATACTACCTTGGCGCATTCAGAAACCCCTTTGATGAAGCAGTACAATGCAATTAAGAAAAAATACCCTGGTGCACTGTTGCTGTTTCGTGTTGGAGACTTTTATGAAACATTTGGGGAAGACGCTATCAATGCCAGCCGGATCCTCAATATTACCCTGACCAAAAGAGGCAACGGAACAGCTTCTGAAATTGCCTTGGCTGGATTTCCTCACCACTCCCTTGATTCATATCTTCCAAAACTGGTACGAGCAGGGCAGAGGGTTGCCATTTGCGACCAGCTAGAAGACCCGAAGTCTGTAAAAGGAATTGTTAAAAGGGGCGTAACAGAACTGGTAACACCGGGAGTATCATATAACGACAACGTACTGGAGGTAAAACAAAACAATTATTTAGCAGCAGTACATTTTTCAAAAGACAGTTTAGGGGTGTCATTTCTGGATATCTCTACAGGAGAGTTCCTGACTTCTCAAGGCGATAAGGATTATGTAGAAAAGCTTATCCAGAGTTTTAACCCTTCTGAAATCCTTTACTGCAAAACAAAGAAACAAGCTTATTTAGACACGTTTGATGATAAATATAATACCTACGCCTTAGATGACTGGGTGTTCAGTTATGATTTTGCGTTTGAGACATTGACATCCCATTTTGGCACTACAGGCTTAAAAGGCTTTGGCATAGAAAACCTTCCTGAAGGCATTGTGTCTGCAGGAGTAATATTTCACTACCTCAATGAAACGGAGCATAAAGAAATAAAGCACATACAAAGCATCTCAAGAATAGCAGAAGAAAAGTATGTGTGGCTGGACAAGTTTACGATAAGAAACCTGGAGCTTGTTTTTCCTCAACACCAAGGCGGAGTACCTCTATTAGATGTGGTTGACGCCACCCTTACCCCTATGGGCGGCAGAATGCTGCGCAAGTGGCTCCTTTTGCCGCTAAAGGAAGAAGCCCCAATCAAAGAACGGCACGATGTCGTTCAGGCATTAGTAGACGACAAAGGTTTACTCACAGACCTTGTACAAAACTTAAAGCAAATAGGAGACTTGGAAAGGCTAATTTCCAAAGTAGCGGTAAGACGCGTTAACCCTCGTGAACTAAACCAGCTCCGCAAAGCACTCGAATTTACAGTTCCTATTAAACAAAAACTTCAAGAAAGTGGACTAGCCCCCTTAAAAAAGCTGGCTGATCAAATCAACAACTGCGAGTTTTTAGTTGAAAAAATCACCAAAGAACTTAAGACTGAGGTTCCCCTGCTCACCAATCAGGGAAACCTCATCAATGAAGGTGTTGATAGTGAACTTGACGAATTGCGAAAAATAGCCTACTCTGGAAAGGATTTCTTATTGCAAATCCAGCAACGTGAAGTAGAGCGTACAGGTATCACATCACTAAAGATAGCTTACAATAAGGTTTTTGGCTATTATCTGGAAGTAACCAATGCGCATAAGGACAAAGTACCAGAAGAGTGGATCCGGAAACAGACTTTAGTAAATGCCGAACGCTATATTACGGAAGAACTCAAAACCTATGAGGAGAAAATCCTTAACGCTGAGGACAAGATCAACATAATTGAGCAGCGCCTTTTTCAGGAACTCGTTATGTGTGCAGAAGAGTATGTTGTTCCGGTACAGCAAAACGCACGGGTTCTTGCCACACTTGACTGCCTCATGTCATTTGCACAGTCTGCCATCAACAATAATTATATAAGGCCGGTAATAAATAATGGGAAGGCATTAGACATATCAGCAGGCCGCCATCCGGTTATAGAAAAACAACTACCACCAGGAGAGCCATATATACCCAATGATATTTACCTTGACGATGAATCTCAACAAATAATTATCATTACAGGTCCGAACATGGCTGGTAAATCAGCCTTGCTCCGCCAAACAGCCCTAATTGTGCTAATGGCACAGACAGGATCTTTTGTACCTGCAAAATCAGTAGAAATTGGCTTGGTAGACAAAATATTTACCCGTGTAGGTGCATCAGACAACCTTTCTAGAGGCGAATCTACTTTTATGGTAGAGATGAACGAAACAGCCAGCATCTTAAACAACCTTAGTGAGCGCAGCTTAGTCTTGATGGATGAAATCGGAAGAGGAACAAGCACTTATGACGGCATTTCTATAGCTTGGTCTATTGTCGAATACCTACACAACCACAAAAAGGCAAAAGCAAAAACACTTTTTGCTACACATTACCATGAGCTGAACCAATTGGCAGATGACTTCCCAAGGATAAAAAACTTTAATGTTTCTGTTAAAGAAGCTGGAAACAAAATCATTTTCATGCGTAAGCTCAAAGAGGGAGGCAGTGAGCATAGCTTTGGTATTCATGTAGCACAATTGGCAGGAATGCCAAACCCAGTTGTTTTCAGGGCTAGCGAAATCCTGCACCACCTTGAAAAAGACAAAGTTAAAGATAAAGAAAAACAGAAAATCAAAGAGTTGCCCAAAAACAATTTCCAGTTGAGCATTTTTGGGGCTGCTGACCCGAACTACGAAAAAATATGTAAACTCTTGGAGGGGATTGACATTAACACTATTTCACCTGTTGAGGCTCTGCTTAAGCTGAACCAAATAAAAATACTTTCAGCAGAAAAGGAAAAGGAGAACTTATAAAAGCTTTTAAAAAGGAGGCCGTTCAGCATTTTTACTTGCTAAATGGTGCTCCTGAAACGCTTTCTCCAAATCTTCAGGAGTGTATTCGCCCTGATGTTTCTTTAAGTAAATGTACGCCTGAGGCTTCTTGCGAGAATAATACTCTGTCAGTACAGTTGCAAAAATAATCTCTGTGTCAGCATTGACTACTTTAGTAAAACCCGTATGAAATTTTAAATTATCTTTATACTGACTTTCGAACTCCCCTTGTGGGTAAAGACAAAGTAAGTTTTTAGAATTTTTAAGTAAGCCTGCGGCATATTGCAATGACTCTACCACACCCCGGCTTTGACGCTTTATAGAAAAAGCACCGGCCTGTGAGAGTATTTTGTTCTTTGAAAGTGTTTCTTCAAGCATCATTACATAAAACCTCTTCTTAAACACCTTATTATTGAGGTAAAACATCAGAGGACCATCCCACCAAGAGTAATGATTGCCTAGAAGCAAAATAGGCTTATTGCTGTCTATATTGATGTTCCCTAAAATTTTAACACATGAAAAATGCTTTTTAATTTGCCAAGCAAAGTATTTCTTAAAAAAGGCAACAGCCAAAGGGTTTTGTTTTGCTTTAATCATAGGTTATCAATTCAGAAACTATTTTTGCAGACAATAAACAAAGAGGGATCCCTCCCCCAGGATGGACACTCCCACCACAAAAGTATAGGTTTTTAATATCGGAGGAATAGTTAGCATGACGTAAAAATGCGGCAAACTTATTATTAGAGCTATTGCCATACAAAGCACCACCATAAGAAGCAGTGCGTTCTTCAATCAAAACAGGGTCTAAGTAAGCTTCTCCATCTATATAGTCTTCAATATTATTTTCTAGCAAACGATTTAATTTTTGGATTATATTCGCTCTTGCTTGTTTTCTTAACTTTGCCCAATCTTGCCCTTGATTGTAAGGGACATTAATCATAACAAACCAGTTCTCACAGTTTTCAGGGGCATCCTCAGCACAATGCTTAGAGGATATGTTTACATAAATGGTAGGGTCAGAGGATATGGTGTTGTTGCTAAAGATCTCCTCAAATTCAGCTTTATAGTCTTTACTAAAAAAAATATTGTGCAACTTAAGCTCTGGGAAACAACCTTTCATATTCCAGTAAAATACCATAGCTGAGCTCGATTTAGGTTGTTTAAGAATACGGTGTGGCCATTTTTGGCCTTTCAACAGTACTTGATAGGTATGGTGGATATCCGCATTACTGATAACCTTGTCATATAAATAAACCTTCCCGCCCACTTGCAGACCCGTTGCTACTTTATTATGGACTACAATTTTCTGTACTGGCCTCCCATATTCAAACCTAACACCTAGCTCTTCTGCTAGCTTCACCAGACTTTTAACAATTGCATACATGCCACCGTCTGGTATATATGCACCCATATTATACTCAAGGTGTGGAATGATGCTCATGATACCAGGTGTAGCATAAGGGTTAGATCCATTATATGTGGCATAGCGGTCAAAGAGCTGCACCAACCTTGGGTCGTTAAACCGAGCTTGATTTAATTGGTGCAAGGTGCTAAAAATATCCAGTTTATGAATAGACTTTAATCCCTCAAAGGCTTTTGATGTGGCAAAACTTTTCAGCGACAGACTATTGAACAAAAAAAGATCTGCTGTAAGGCGGTATTTTTCATGACAGCTTTTTAAGTATTTTATAATAGATTCAGCGTTTTCATTAAATAATGCGTTCACTTCCTTAGCAAAAGCGGCTGGATCTGCATAAGCATTTAAAACAGTACCATCTTCATAAAAATACTTGCATAAAGTCTCAAGCCTTTCATACTTAAAATAGTCAGAAGCCTTCTTTGAGTGCAGCAAAAACAACTCTTCTACCAGCTCAGGCATGGTAAACAAAGAAGGCCCTGCATCAAAACGATAGTCTCCGTTCTTAATTTCAGCTAGCTTTCCGCCAGGTGCATGAGATGCTTCATACACAGTAACCTCATAATTTGACGCCAATCGTATAGCACAAGCAATTCCTCCTATACCAGCACCAACTACAGCAACTTTATTTCGTAACATATAAAAGCAAATGAAATTGACAGGAATATAATATATAAGTACCCCTGTTAGTTTTAGTTAATAATTATATTTATTTTTAAAATGAAAATAATCCTAATTTTGCCATGAAAAATACGCTGTTGATTTTAGCCGTTCTAGTTTTTTCGCTCAGTTTATCGTCATGCACCAAAAATAAAAGTGAAACGATTACAGGCAAATGGAAAGTTACCGAGTCTGAATTTGCTGGCAATAAGCTTATAGGAGATTTTAACTCTGCCTGGTATAGGTTCAATGAAGATGGAACATTTGAAAAGTCCGCTGAGGGCAAAACCCAAGCAGGGACTTGGTCTATTGATGAAGAAAAGTCTTTGCTTACCCTGGAGTTTGACGAAGAAGACGAAGAAAGCAAAGTACTAAAAGTAACGCTAAGTGAGTTTTCAGACAATAAAATTAAGATGGACTGGGAGGAGTTTACTATGGAGTATTCAGAAACCTTAGTTCCGGCAGAATAAAAAAACATTCTACATAGGTTTTTTATTTAAAGAACAGGAATATTTTTATCTAACTTCCTGTTCTTTTTTTATAGAGAAATTTTTACGCTTATGAAACTGACGTTCTATGGAGGGGCTATGCAAGTAACAGGGAGTATGTTCTTGCTAGAACTTTCCGATGGGTATAAAGTACTGATTGATTGTGGTACAGACATGGCAAAAAGCAGGTTTGGAGAAGAGCAGGAGTTGTTTCCGTTTGACCCATCTTCCATAGACCTTGTCGTATTGACCCATGCCCATATAGACCATTCAGGAAAAATTCCGCTTTTATACAAAGAAGGTTATAATGGCCAGGTGCTTTGCACAACCCCAACGGCAGCTCTTTCAGAGATTTTATTGCATGATGCCTCTGGGTTGAGAAAGCAACAGGTTCGAAAAAAATGGAACCCCAAAAAGAAAAAATTAAAAGAATTTGTCCCGCAAGACACCTATTTTGAAAGGGATGTCGAAACGGCTATGGACCGATTTGTCAGTATTGAGTTTAACAGAGAGTTCCCAATTAAAGAAGGCGCCAGTATAACTTTAATTCCGGCTGGGCATCTTCTAGGGGCAGCATTTGTGGTAGTAAAATCTATAGAAGATGGCAAAGAAACATCCATTGGCTTTTCTGGAGATATAGGGCGAAAAAACTATCCGCTGTTGCCAAATCCCGCCACATTGCCTCCCGTAGATTACCTAGTAAGCGAATCTACTTATGGAGGTCGCGTACATATTAATGAAGGTGTGCCAGAGGAAGTCTTAGAAAAAATTATAGTTGAAACATGTGTTGACAAAGCAGGTCGTTTAATTATTCCTGCTTTTAGTGTCGGTCGGACACAGTCTTTGTTGTATACGCTCCACCGTTTGGCTACTGAATGCAAATTTCCCTCTATAAAAGTATTTGCAGACAGCCCTATGGCAGAACAAAGCACAATGGTGTACCAACAACATGTTTCCTGGCTAAATGAAAGTGCCAGAGATTTTAATGCCAAAAACAGCACCTTGTTTGACTTTGACAATTTGGTATACACCTCTACCAACAAAGAAAGCCGAGCTATTTCTGACTACCGCCAACCCTGTATTATCATAGCATCTTCCGGCATGCTCACAGGGGGAAGAATGAACACACATGTTCAGAAAAACATAAACAACCCATACTGCAGCATCATGTTTGTTGGATACTGTGCAGAAGGAACTCCAGGACATCAATTGAGAAACAACAATAGCCTAAAAGTTAATGGGAGGGAAATACCTGTTGCAGCAAATGTCTTTCACACCGATATCTTTAGTGGACATGGCGACCGCAATGACTTAATGGATTTTGTCAAACAACAAGACGCATCAAAACTTAAGAAGGTTTTTCTTGTTCACGGAGAAGCTGAAGGCCTTTTTGCTTTTAAAAATGCACTTGTGAAAGAAGGGTATGAGCAAGTGGTAATTCCTGAAAAAGGCCAGTCTTTTACATTGGACTAAAAGTGGCTTCTATAACAGCCACTTTTAATCTCCTCCATATATTTCACGAAGTAAGTCTTTTATCTGCTGGAGTGTCTGATCCATAGAAGAGTCTGCTTTTTGCCCATTGTGGTAAGGTGTAAGGGTAAAAGTTCCTGAATTTTTGGAAGGTTTTATTAATGTACCCTCAAACGGCTCACCATCTTTAAAATGCAAAAAACCAGCCGCAATATTCTTAAAAGTAAAGAAATGCGTATGATCCATTTTCTCAATTCGTGAAATTGGCTGAATAATATCAGTTAATAAATTATCTATAACGGAAAACAGGAAGCTCTGATCGTTAAGACTGTTCTCATCAGGAACAACTTGAGTCTCAATATTTTGGTAAAAAATGCAATTGTCCTTAATAAAGTAGCACACTAACCCATCTTTTGCATGGATATTTCTGGTCAATGGGCCAGACACAAAATTCAAAAGAACTATGGGCGTTCCATTGCTTACTAAGGATAAGGTACCGCAGTTTGAATCTATAAATTTAACATGCAGGCTTGCTGAAGTTACATTATTTTCTTGAAAAGTAATAGGGGTTAATGAATAGCCGTCGTTTTCAAAAGAAACCTGAAGAACTTCTGCATAATCAACCCCACCATAAAGGAGTGTCACGCTATCCACCTTTCCTTCAGAATAATGCTCTGCAACCACTAAAATATTTCCATCTTTGAGTCGAAGCTCCTTATATGCAGGGCCTTCATAAATTCTCTCATTCTTAAAAATGGTTTTTTCCGTCAATAAGTTATTGTTTAAACCCAGCTCGGTAATAGGTATAGAGTATTGAGATACAAGTTTACCCTTTTCATAATAGTCTGTTATACCAAGCTCAACTTCACCGCCCTCTCTCACAAAATAACCTTCATAAGGCTGCCCATTTTTAAAGATACCCTTCAAGGGAGATTCATCCTCCAGCACCAGTTGATAATTAACAACTTCTGTCAATTTCCCATTCTCATAATGATGGACATACTCCAGCTTATTATACCGGCTTTTTGTATGGGCTCCATGAAGTTTTCCTTCTTGATCAAAAAAATTATTGTCATAGTCTTGTGATAATAAATGCATAGAGGTCAAAATTTAAAAAAATGGAAAAAATATTATTAGCCAATGCTTAGGGGATTAATGCTCTTTATTTGTGCTAAAAAATCATTTTTTTACCACGTAAAAGTCAACTTTTACAGATAAATCGTTTGGTCTTTACCACGATTCATCTTAGCGAACCATTGATAACCAGCAAATTGGCCCAAACATTTTGTAAGCTAATAAAATGGGCGGATTAAAGCAATTAAAACTTTAAAATATTTTAAGACTATTGAGTTGTTTTTGGAGTTCAAACGAGTCCATGGGGCGATAATATGAAAATGGCGATGCTCATAAAAGTATGGGGAAAATAGAAAAAGCCTATGCTTCCATTAGTATAAGGAAGGCCTAGGCCTTTTAAAAAAATTATTTTTTCTTAGTTAAAAGAACTGTTCCTGCGATCGCACCTGCAACAACAGTCCCTGCAAGTGCTAACGTTTGAGGTTTCTTTTTAATGTTTCTGAAAGCTGCACGAGACAATACGCCTGTGTTTGCCTTAAACAACTCCCATTTTGTCCTTGGGGATAGGCTTTTCCAAAAAGTTGCTCCTTTTTTCTTTTTTAATGCTTTGGTTTTCATACAACTACCTGTTTTTTTTGTTAAAAATAATTTGTGTAGGCTATTTTAATATAAAACAGGCCCACCCAGCTTTTGTTTATATAAAATGGCTCACACGTAAAAGTTGGGGAGTTTTGGTTTGATTTGTTAATTTTAAGGCAAGATGAAAGAAAATATTATTGCCCCTTTTTTGCCGGAAGGCATACTAGATTTTTTTGAAATAGAAGCTGTAATAGAGCTATGTGACCTGAACAGCAAAAGATCCTTTTATAAAATCAACCTCATTGAGCAGAACCGGCTATTAGGAAAACATAATCCTGAAGAGTACGAGTCTAAAGGTTTTTATGAACCTAAAATTGTGCAAGATTTCCCTATAAGGGGAAAAGCCGTTTATCTTGAATTTAAGCGACGAAGGTGGAGGCATAAAACATGCAAGAACAAAATAGTTTACAATGACTATTCATTTGTAGCTGAAGGCTCTAAAATCACTCAAGAGCTTTCAGATTTTTTAAAAGGTACAGGTCGAGACCCGCGAAGATACCATTGGTAACATTGGCAGCTATTATGAGGTCAAAGGGGATTTGTTGAGGAGGCACTATAAGAAGAAAAGCAGTGGGTTTAAGCAGTGGGAACAAAAAGAGCATGCAGAAGACTATTTGGTCTTTCCGGACAATATCGGAGAGCATCTCAGTATAGACGAAGTTGCACTGTCAAAAGGAGAGTTGTACACTTTTATTACCAATAAAAACGGGAGAGGCAAAAGAGGCTCTTTGGTAGCTTCTGTAAAAGGCACATTGTCGGCAAATATCATACAAGTTCTGGAGAAAATCCCTCTGGAACAAAGGAATAAAGTAAAGGAAGTAACCCTTGACATGGCAAAAAACATGGAGTCATCCGCAAGAACATGTTTCCCCATGGCAAATTTGGTTACAGACCGCTTTCATGTAGTAAGGCTGGCCCTGGAGGCTCTACAACATATAAGGGTCAATCAAAGATGGGTTGAACTGGATATGGAAAACAAGGCTATCGAAGCTGCCAAAAAGAATGGCGTTAGGTATAAAGCACCCTTATTGCCCAATGGGGACACCCCAAAGCAACTTTTGGCCCGCTGCAGGTATGTCTTTGCCAAAAAGAAAGCTGATTGGACTCAAAGCCAAGAGCAGAGAGCCAACATAGCTTTTGAAAATTATCCAGACCTCAAAAAAGCTTATGACCATGTTCTTGAGTTTAGGCTAATATATGAAAGCAACACAAAAATTTCCGCTGAAAAAAAGTTTAATGAATGGATCAATAAAACTCATGAGATGGAAATTAAAGAATTTTTAACGGTAGCAAATACAGTAAGCAACCATATGAGCAATATTCTAAACTTCTTTGACAATAGATCTACCAATGCAAATGCGGAATCTTTTAATTCAAAAATAAAGCTCTTCAGGGCAAACTTAAGAGGCGTTGTAGATACCAGGTTTTTCTTGTTCAGGCTCTCTAAGCTTTTTGCTTAAATCCCCAGAAAAATACGGTGACCCTATAAAATTTTAAAAAGCAGTTATTCCGTCTCTAGCAATCCTGCCAGCCGGAGCAACTCCGTTTCTGCCTGTTTTGCCTGGAACCTAGTTTCGGAGATTCTAGTTTCTGCACGTATTAAATTAAGCTGTGCTTCTCGAAACTGGGTACCCGTAACCTGACCCAGCCGAAACTGTTCCTCCGTTACTTCAAAGTTTATTCTTGCAATTTCCAAGTTACGTTCCTCCAAATCGAGCAACTGCAATCCATTTATATATTGATCCCATGCATTCGATAATTCTGCCGCTGTTTGCAAACGCACCAGTTCTCTATTTTTTCGTGCATTTTCCAAATTCACTTGAGCGTTCTGTTGCTGAATTGCCTGTTGTCTACCGTTAAACAAATTAAATGAGGCATTGATACCTCCATTAAAGCCTATGGTTTGCTGGAACAACAAGAAACCCGCTTCTGCCTCAGTTCTATTAATGCCATAAGAGGTGTTCAGTTCAATTCTTGGCCATCTTCCCGCTTGAGCGATTCTTGCATCTGCTTCAGTTACCATAAGGTTTTGGTCAGCCATACGCAAAGCACTGTTTCTCCGCATCGTGTGGTCCATAAGCTCTTCTTCATCCAAATTCTTTGCTATTGACACCTGTCCTCGGATATCTGTGTTACGGTTGGCTGGATAACCTAGAAGTACATTAAAGTTTCGTATAGCGGTTCTATAATTTATTCTTGAAACAGCAGTATTAACACTGTCTGTACTTAAATCGACCTCTGCGTTTAAAACATCCAGTCTATTGGCTCCTCCAAATTCATAAGAAGTACGGACCCGCTCATATCTTTCAGAGGAAATATCAAGCGCCATTTGATCGGCACGATAAACTGCCTGCAGTCGAGCAGCTTCAAGAAACTGAGAAACGACCTGTAAAATCGTGTTTTCTATTTCCATAACAGATTGAACCTTACCAGACTCGCCAAGAAGCCTAAGGCGTTGAAAATTCCTAAAGTTTCCCAGTCCGTCAAAAAGCAGATAGTTCAAGCCTATAGAGCCATTGTAAGTATCCGTTCTTACACCGCGTTGATCTACCGGTGGTATGTCGCCAAGAAACTCAATTTCCGTATCCTCCACCGCAAGGTTATATCCCCCACTTAATGAAATAGCAGGAAGCAAGCCAGCATTACCGGGATGTGCATTATTTCGGGAGATTTCTGCTTCATTTCTGGCAATCAAAATATTATAGTTATTATGCAGCGCAATGGCAACAGCTTGCTCTAGACTTAAAGAATCGTTTTCTTCGGCATGCGACACATATTGCGAAACGATACTTAGAAATAATATCACTAAAAAAATCTTATTTCTCATCATCAAATCTATTTTTGATTTCTTTAATAGCAGGCTCCAAGTTTTCTGGTTTTTCTTTTTGCCCAGTGACAATCCAGTGCCAGCCACTTCTAAGCTTGCAGATCAAGATAATCAGAACAGGGAGCATGGTAAGTGTGAGAAAAGAACCAACTAACAGTCCATAGGCTACAGAAACAGCCATGGGGTTAAGGAACTGCGCTTGTAAACTTGGGTTCATAATTAAAGGAGTCAATCCAGCTACAGTGGTAATGGTAGTGAGAAAAATGGGCCTGAACCTATCTTTGCCTGTTTGAATAAGGGCTTTAAGCAAATTACCTCCTTCTTTAAGTCTTGCATTATAATTATTTATAAATACCAGCCCATCATTAAGCATTATACCTATTAAGGCAATTACGCCCAAACCAGAGAATAAGCTAAAGGGGATTCCATGCACCCAGTGCCCCCATGCAGCACCTATAAAAGAGAAAGGGGTAATAAACACAAGAGCAAAAGTTTGTCCAAATGACCTAAAGGTAAACACCAAAATCGCTGCCATAAGAATAACCACCGCTGGCAGAACAACAACAATAGAGTCTAAGGTCCTCCCAAACTCTCTAGACTGTCCCTCCATACTATAGTCAATTCCGGGATACCTTGCTTTTATCTCAGGCAAAATTTGATTGGATACCCTATCATTAACTTCAGGTACAGATACTCCCCTATGCACAACATCTGCTTCCACTGTTATAGCCCTTCTCCCGTCGCGGTGATTTATGGATGTAAGCCCTTCACGCTCTTCAAGCATAGCAACCTCCCTGAGTGGGAATTCACCCCCATCTGCCGTTCTAATACGCATCCTTTCCAGTTCACCTATAGAGGTGCGGCCTGTTTCATCATATCTAACCCAAACAATAACCTCATCCTGCCCCCTTTGCAATCGCTGAACTTCCCTTCCAAAAAAACCGCTCCTAACTTGACTGGTAACATCTTGGAGCGCAAGACCTAACAAGTGCGCCTCATTTCGCAGGCGTATATGAATCTCTGGCTGCCCTCTCATCTCATCATCGACAACATCAGACAGTTGGGGCATTCCTTCTAAAGTCTCCCTCAGTGCGTCCCTTGCCAGACGAAGCTCATCAATATCTCTCGAAGACAAGGAAATGCCAACAGGTTTGCCAAATGGGATTCCTGTTTCAAAGCTCAATTGTTCGACGCCATGTATTTCACCCGCACGCTCTCGAACAGCACTAGAAATGGCCGTTACACTAATGTCCCTCTTCTCTGGATCCAATAGTGTGAGCGTCAATGTACCTTCGGCGGCTGAAGGCCCAATCTGCCTTTCGAAAGACTGAATTATGTCTTCACCATCTGGTCTTCCGGCAGACATTTCCTGGTTGGCTTCACGTGCAGCTTGTTCTATGTGTACCAGCACAGAGTCTGTAATTGTTTCCCGTGTACCTGCTGGCATTTCCAAGGTGGCCGTTATACGATCCATTTCAATATCTGGGAAAAAAGAAGTCCTAATTATACCCCCACTAACGGCACCAAAAGTTATGACAAAAGCTGAAAAAACGATAAGTGTGCCGAAAAATTGATGGGCCATAAAAAACTTCAAAATCGGCATATAAATTTTCTCCCTTAGCTTTACCATTAAGTTAGAGGTATAGGCAATAAACCGGTTAGGTTTACGCTGATTGGCGTGTAGTGCCTTACTGTGCGCCAAACGTGAAGGGAGCAGTAAAAAAACCTCTGCAAGCGACATAAACAAAGACGCTATAACCACAAAAGAAAGGTCAGAAATATACTCTCCAGTGATGCCTTCTACGAAGAAAAAAAAGCCAAAACCGACAGCGGTAGTGGCAATGCCTGAGGTAATAGAAGGCATAACCTCCATTGCCCCATCCAAGGCCGCTCTATAAGCAGGCTTACCATCTTCAAAATGTTGATAAATGTTTTCCCCAACTACTACGCCATCATCTACGAGAATACCTATTACCATAATCATTCCGAAGAGCGAAAGCAGGTTTATAGACATACCAAAAACGGCACCGAGTGCGAACATCCCCAGAAACGAAACAGGAATGCTCAATGCCACCCAAAAGGCCACCCTTAGGTTTAGGAAAAGCCCCAAAAAAATAAGCACCAAAATGGCACCTATAATACCATCTTGTTGTAGCATTTCTAAGCGGTCAAGCAAAGTGCTGGAGCCATCATCTATTAAAGTTGCTGTTATAATATCATTGTCTTCATTAAAAGATTCGATATAACTATTAACAAAATCAGCGGCTTCTAGTATGTTTTCGTCATTGGTAGTTTCTACCTCGATAATAACAGAAGGGGTTCCGTTCATAAAAGCCCTTTCAGGGTCATCGGCCCAAATGTCCCTAATCTGCGCAACATCTTTTAGGCGAACAATTCCTTGAGGGGTAGACCTGACAGGTATTTCTTCAAAACCAGCAGCATAGTAGCTCTTGTTATCTGCCCTTATCAGTATTTCACGGTCTCGGGTTTTAATCGTTCCACCGGTAATTTCGACATTAGCCGCAGCAACAGCATTCGCTACCTCTTCAAACGACAGCCCGTAGGCTTGCAAACCCTGCTCGCTGACACTTATTTCTATCTCTTCTTCAGGAAAGCCACTTAGGCTTACATGAGAAATTTCCGGAAAAATAAGCAGGTCGTCTTCTATTTCTCTGGCTGTTTCTTTCAGGGTAGTTAAACTGACCGGGCCACTCAAGGCAAAACGGGAAGTGAAGCTAAGCACCTCTTGCTTATAAACCACCAGCCTTTCCAGCTCAGGGGGCAATGTGGCAATTCTGTCTATTTCATTATTGATTTCTTGGAGCAAGACATTGGCATCTTCTCCGAACTCTAGTTCAACAGTAATTACTGCTGAATTTTCTGTAGAAACCGATGTGACCCTGTCTATACCCGTTACACCTCGCAAATTGTCCTCAATCTTGATAACGACACCTTCTTCCATTTCTTCCGGTGATGCGCCCAACCAAGAGGCTTCAATAAGAATAATGTTAGGAGAAACTTCTGGAAAAAGGCTATAGGTAAGGCTGCTAAACCCCAAAACACCGAAAATTGTTATGATCAGGATGAGCAGTTTTACCAGCACAACATGTTTTATGAAATAGGCAATAACACTTCTCATCCGGCAGATCGGTTTAAAGGTTCAACATCCGTACCTTCAAAAGCTTCTGTCCGCCGCTCACGAATGATCAGCTCACCATCTTCCAGTCCTTTTACAACAGCCGCAGTATCTGTTTGATGCACCACGTCCAAGGGTCTTAGCCTAGCACGTCCATCTTCTACAACAAAGACTTGGTTACCGTCTATCAAAATATTTCTGGGCAAAGATTCAACATTTTCAAATGTCTGCGCCCGCACCCTACCAGTCATGAACATCCCTTCCCTCAAAGATTCATCTACTACTCGTATGTAAATATTTACTGACTGAGTAGCAGGGTCTATTTGCTCACCTACCCTTACCACTTGACCAAAAACAGGCCCTTCAAGCGAGTTGTTTCGAAGCTCAACCGAATCTCCTTCACTCACATAACGTAAATCCATGGTAGATACAGTAGCTTCTAATTCATACACCCCAGACTTTATAAACTGCCCCAAGCGCTGACCTTGAATAACGAGCGTACCAGTTGTAATTTCTGCCTCTGTCACTATACCTGTAAATGGAGCACGTATCCGAAACTTTGTGAGGTGAACCTCCATTTGCCGAATTTCATGGTATTGGGTCATTACATTTCTACCCGTCAAAAAATATCTTTCTTGAGAAGAGGCTGGCTCTGGAAGAGGGGGCACGGGACGGTTAACATCAAAATTTTCTAAATAAGCAAGCCATGCTTCATAGTTTTCACTAAAATCGAGCCGCAAATCAGGCATAACCTGGGTAATACTTTGCAAAAGGGCACTTCTACTAGCTATTAGGCTTTGCCTAAACTCATCGTCATTGATTCGGATAAGCGTTTGCCCTTCTTTAAAACGATTGCCGGGTCGAAATGGAGGATCCGTGGGCAGTAATACACCGCCAACTTCTGAAAAGACATCTATTTTTTCTTCTGCAACCAGCCTTCCACTCAAATCAACAAATGCAGGAATGTTCCTGTTGTTTACCTCTTGTACCCTAACAGCCTCAGAAATATCTTCTGTTGTTACATCTGGTGTTGTTTCCCTTCTTGCCAACATGATACTAAACAATAAGGCAACTATAAAAAGAGCTAAACCTGCTATGATTAAAATTTTGCGTTTCATAAAAATGAGGGGCATTAACAAATTTGTTAACCAATGAAACCAAAATTTGTTGAAGAAAATGGAGAATTTGAGGTATTTTAAACCTATAGATATCCGTCAACCCAACATTAGCATCTTCAAAAAAATAAAAATATGCTCAATTAATTTTGCTAGCGAATCCATTTTAAACCAACACGGGATTTTTTGGTTATTATTTACACCAAACATTTTTGCATAAACCTGAACCATGCGAAACATTTAATCATGAGGAGCAAAAAGACGCATTTTAGAATCGCAGAGCATAGCAGCGTTATGATTAAGACACAAATGTGAGCGAAGCGACTGATTTGGAAGTTCTATTGCATATTTCAGGTTAAACCATAGAAAATATGAAGGTCGAACAGATATACACCAAATGCTTATCGCAAATGGCCTATTACCTAATTTCCGGGAAAGAGGCTGCTGTCATAGATCCCCTTCGGGATATAAAGCCGTATCTTGACCGAGCCGAGAAAGACGGTGTAAAAATCAAATATGTTTTTGAAACACATTTCCATGCTGATTTTGTATCTGGACACCTAGACTTGGCACGGGAAACAGGAGCCACAATAGTCTATGGCACTGATGCCAACCCAAAGTTCAATGCACACATAGCCGAAGACTGTGAAGAGTTCCAGGTGGGAGAAACAACTTTAAGGGTTCTCCATACACCAGGCCATACCTTAGAATCGGTTTGTTATTTACTCAAAGACAAGTTTGGAAAGGAACAGGCCGTTTTTACAGGAGATACCTTATTTGTAGGAGATGTTGGTAGGCCAGATCTAGCACAAGATGTGGCCAATATGACGAAAGAGCAACTTGCAAGCTTATTATATAATTCGCTACACGAAAAACTGATGCCCTTACCAGAACATGT
Source organism: Cytophagaceae bacterium ABcell3 (assembly GCA_030913385.1). NCBI lineage: Bacteria > Pseudomonadati > Bacteroidota > Cytophagia > Cytophagales > Cytophagaceae > Natronocytophaga > Natronocytophaga cellulosiphila. The sequence continues at coordinate 599,188 of CP133159.1, read as the reverse complement.
TTTAGTTTATCCCGGGCATGGAGCTGGCTCTGCATGTGGTAAAAACATCAGCAAAGAAACAGTTTCTACCATCGGCGAACAACAAGTTGGAAACTATGCATTTCGGGCGGATTTAAACAAAGCTGACTTTGTAAAAGAAGTAACCAAAGGGCTTCTCCCTCCCCCATCGTATTTTCCTGAAAATGCAAAACTCAACAGAGAAGAGATTGAAAGCTTTGAAAAAGTAAAGTCCCGCTCGCTACAGCCTTTAAATCCTGATGAGTTTGAAAAAGAAATCGCCAAAGGAGCCACGGTTTTAGATACCAGAAGCCCTGAAACCTTTGCAAATGGATATATCCCTAGTGCTCTAAACATTGGCCTAGAGGGAGACTTTGCCCCTTGGGCAGGGACCTTGATTACAGATATTAGACAAACCATCCTTTTAGTTTGCGAAAATGGCCAAGAAGAAGACGCTATAACTAGGCTAGCACGTATTGGATATGACCAAGTGGCAGGGTTCTTAAAAGGAGGTATAGATGCTTGGAAACTGGCGGGGGAAAACATGGAAAATATAACCTCTGTTTCCCCCGAGGAGTTTGCAGGCAGGTATAAGCAACAGGATGTTGACGTTGCAGATGTCCGGAGGCCAGGAGAGTATGACTCAGGGCATGTAAAAGGTGCAGTAAATGTCCCGTTAGATTATATAAAAGAGGAGGCTAAGCAGAAAATTCCTCAAGAAAAGCCAGTATATATTCATTGTGCCGGAGGTTACAGATCCATGATAGCAGCTTCCGTTTTAAAAAGGAGCGGGTGGGAACATGTACTCAATATAAAAAAAGGCTTTAAGGCAATTTCAGAGGCGGGGGTGACTACTGAGTAAAAAAGCACAGCCACAAATAACTCTTAATATTGGTGGCTGTAGCCAATAAACTTATTTTCTTATTTCGTTAAGAATACCGTCCCATAGCTCCACCCTTTTCTGTAAAGCCATTTTACTGGTAGCAATGCAGTCCTTCCATTTTTGTTCGTCATTGCCACATAGCTCCTCAATCATTTTATTGGCCATTGGTCCATGCGTATCTTGATCAAGTTCAATATGCCTATCCAAATAAAACACAAGCTTATCCAACTGGTCAGGAAAGCTTTTGCTAAGGTCATTGACCAATGAGGTAAACATATCTGGAATAAGGTCTTCGCGACCATAGGTAAATGCGGCAGCTATTTTGTGAAGCTCCCCCGTTTCAATAACTTCAAAAGTATACAAAACAAAACGCTTCACCGAATCAGGTATATCTAAATTGTCAACAGCTACTTGTACCCTTCGCCCAGCTTTGATCTGCGTGATTAAACTTTCAACCTGAGCTGTGTCAGCTCCACATTTTGACATGGCTGCCAGATATAACTCATAGTGGCTCATAGGAACACCATGCTCATCTTCATCAGCCTCTTCTCCCATTACAATTTCATTGATCAACCTCCGGGCAACAGGATTTCCCTGTGGTACCCATGGAACAGAAACACATGTTAAATCCTTCTGCAAAGCTTTCAATAGCGACATAAAATCCCATACAGCAAAAATATGGTGTTGAAGAAAAACTTTTAAGTCATCAGGTGTTTTAATTGCCTTGTAAACTGGATGACTTAGTAGCTTATCTCTCAAGGGAGAAATTTCTAACCTAACATGTTCGATATTGTTCATGAGTTAATCAATAAGGTTCAGAATAGGACTATTTTAACAAATCTAATCAATTATAGTTTCAATCTTTAAAATTATCAGAAAACGCTGCAAAAAAAATCAAACCAATACAGGATGATCATAAGGTACTAGTTTTGTCGAGTCGCACCGGTAATGTGCCTTAGTTTTCCAAAATTTGTATACCAAAGTGCAATAATTCCGTAAAACATTTAAAGTGTTCTGTTATATGAAACATTTTTTGCCAAGGTCAATAGACCTGAAAAGGTAACCTATTAACAAACATTAAATTAAACAATATGAAGAAATATATACTACTGGCAACCTTACTTTTAATGGGCGCAGAGCAAGCTTCGGCACAATGCGAAGCAGAAGATTGTATTGCGGAATTATCAGACGGATATACCTTCCTCAAAACACATAAAATTGAAAGTACAGAAAGTGTTCTGGAGTATTCCTATGTGTTAAGCAAAAACACCAATTATATGATAAAGGTCTGTAATAATGAAGGTGCACAGCAAAGAATAACCATTACACTCCTTGATTCTAATAGAAAAGAAGTAGCCACAAACTATGATAAAAAGAACGATACATTCAACCCTGCAATATTTTACGATTGTAAAGCAACAGGTGTATATTATATTAAATATGCCTATGAAAATTTAGAAAATTGTTCCTTAAGCGTATTAGCCTTTAAAAAGTAAGAATAAACAGTTGTTCGACAACAAGCACCATTGGCCTGACCATGTAGGTCAGGCTTTTTTTCTTCACTTTGGTCAAAATCAACCTACTCCAAGCCCGAAGCCACCCTCAAAAGCAAACCCTTAAAGTTCTTGCTAATCTTTTAATTTTTACTCCCTAGAAAAGCTAAGTTAGTGGAGGTGTTCTTATGTAGCGCAAGGCATGGCAAACTATTACAGATATTACAGCTTAATCATTCTAATGCGGCAACTTACACATTCTCGCATTAGTCGTATTATAAAAAAGGCTCAAATAACAGGAGCAGCAATAGACTATATCGCTGCTCCTGTTTTATTAAAAAAACATATTGAAACATGCAGTTTCTAATGCTACTGTTCACTTACGGAAGAAAAGTCATCATCAAGAATTAAAAACTCGGTTCTCCTGTTAAGCTCACGACCTTCTTCCTCATCATCATTAGACACAAGAGGCCTAGACAAACCATAACCTTTGGCTATAAGCCTATCACTAGGCACACCTTTGTCAACCAGCCACTTTACAACACCTTCTGCCCTTCTTTGGGAAAGGTCGAGGTTATATTCTGCAGTTCCTTTGCTATCTGTATGTCCTTGTATCTCGATCTTAATTCTTGGGTTATTTTTTACAATCCTTAAAAGCTTATTGAGCTCACTTTCTGACTCTTTTTGTAAAGATGCCCTGTTAAAATCAAAGTAAATATTGTTCAAAACCATCCTCGCTCCTTTTTCAACTTTATCCAAGCTTATATTAGTACTAATCTTAAAGTCGTCAGGGGCGTTCTCAGGAACCTTCACTTTAAAAGATTTAAAAATGTAACCTTCTCGTTCTGCTGTGATATTAAGAGTAGTAGCGTTAACAGCTATGGTTTCCTGCAATTGCCCTTCCTTTGCAGTTCCATTATAAACGATTTCTCCTGTTTCAATATCCTCAATTTCTATATTTGCATCAAGGCTATCACCCCCACCATTCACGTAAAGTTCTAGCTTAACGCTTTTTTTATTTATATCTAAAGCCGTTTCAGCGGTATCAGGCGCATCCTTCTTAACCAAAACAGGTTCTTCCTCCGTACCTGATTCTGGTTCGACATATCCAGGAAGCTTTATTTTATAAATATCCATATCCCCATAGCCTTCTTTTTTTACTGAAGAGTAATAGCCATAAGTGCCATCTCCAGACAAAGTAAAGTGCAAATCATCATCAGGAGAATTTATAGGATAGCCAATATTTTCAGGCTTGGACCATTGCTCCGTAGTGCTGTCGTAAACAGTTTTAAATATGTCAAATCCTCCCATTCCTTCATGTCCCTTAGAACTAAAGTATAATGTTTTTCCATCGGAGTGCAAAAACGGGCTTTCTTCGTCAAAAGGTGTATTGACAACATGTCCTAGGTTTTCAGGCTCGCCCCATTGACCGTCCCTCATTTTTTTTGTCAAATATAAATCAAAACCTCCAACTCCACCACTTTTGTTACTGGAAAAGAAAAGTACTTTACCGTCTTGAGAAATAGTGACAGAATTTTCTATAGACTTTTGTGTATTAATTAAGTCCGACAAAGGTCTCGGGTGGCTCCATTTCCCTTTCCTGTTTTTTGTACTTACAAATAAATCACCCTTATACGTGTCATTGTCTACATAAAGAAAAATGGTCTTTCCATCTGCAGAAATACCTGCAGCAGACTCATGCAAGTCCGTATTAATAGGGAAACCCATATTTTGTGGCTCTGACCAACCTCCCTCTTCTCGTTTACTATAATAAATATCTTCAAAATACTCATTGTCCACATCTTTATTCTCACCGGTACTACCACGTCTTTTCGAGGTGAAAAAAAGGTGCTGCTCATCTGGTGTTATTACTGGCCCATACTCAGGGTATTCTGTGTTAATTACACTACCTAAGTTTTCAATATCAATTTCTACAGGACTCTTTACTAAATTTTTGGCATTTATACATTCTTTAATGCGCAATTCAACCTGCTCCAGCTCTTCTTGTTTTTGTTCCGGCCTATATACTTCTGTTAAACGCCCTTGGGTTATTTCTTCCTGATAAGCTGTATAAGCCTCAATGGCTTTATCAAATTTATAGCCCAAATGATAAGCCCTACCAATGAGGTACATAATATTATCCGCTATTTCAGCATCAAGCTCTTGGGCTTTTAAAAAGTAAGTAAGAGATTTTTCTTTATTAATAGACTCAAGATAACAAACACCGACCATAAAGTTTGCCCTAGGGTGGTGAGGCTCCGCATTAAGCGCTTCTTTATAGACCTCCAAAGCGTCTTTTACGTTACCAAACCTATACATTTCGTCGGCTACTTCGACGAGATCGTTTGCTTGTCCATAGCCAGCACTGGCTAAGAAGCAAAAAGGTAATACCAATAGGATGGTTCTCAAAAATTTAGGCATAGCTTTTTCAGAAGATTCTATAGTTGGGGCAATATTAACATTTACGCTAAACTGTTTTACGAAATTTGGAATGTATAGTTTCTATAATTTCTCTAATACCGGTTGAATTTTACAGATTTAGTATATTTAGAAAGGTGTGATGTATAAACCGTATAACGACGCAATGCCAAAGATAATTTTAACCTGAATATGCAATAGGTTTAAACATGAGGGCAAAACAAAAGTAACTGTGAACAAAGAGGCTGATTTGAAGAAGTTTTGCTATGTAATAAAAAGCTCTATTGGATATTTCAAACTTAAGGAAGCACCCTAATCCTCATAAGCTAAAAAAGGCATACATAGCAGATGCCATTATGCCTCTTTGGGAAAGTAGCAAAAGGTTAGCAAACAGAAAACCTAACCTTTATAGCGTCAATTACTCTATATGGGAAGAAAAATTAACAGTTTTAGTAGTGATATTATGTGAGTGGTCAGAACCAGAAACGGTCAATTTTAGATCCGTGTGGCCTTGGTTGGTATTGACCCAGAAAGTATCAATAATAACAGGCTGTGCATGGATATGCTTATTAATTTTAAGCACCACCTCGTCACTATCGACTTTTTTTAGTTCCACCGCATACTCATGAATATCATCAGATTTATGGGTAAGCTTTGCCTTAATATGCACTTTTTCACCATGGTACATTTTACCTTCTTCAGGTGAAGTAATACTGATTTCTGGCTTGTGTTCATTCTTGTCTTCCTTGTTACAAGATGCGAAAACGGATAACACAGAAACTAAAACTAAGGATTTAACTAAATTTTTCATTGTATTGAAAGTTAATAGGACTAAAACATAAATATTAAGTGTGTATTAATACTTGCATCGGCAGTAATTTTACCACCAGCAAGGTTCTGAGCCAGAGGTTTCGTATAAGAAATGCCCCCAGACCACCTTTGGAAATATAAATCTAGGCCAAGTGTAGCAGAAAGCAATTGACCGCCACTAATCGGATTAGTGTATACACCTGTATGGTCCATTGCTGCATAATCATAGGTCATACCAGCATGAGGCAACAAAGAAATGTCGCAGGTCTCAAACCACTTAAAAAACCTGGCACTTGTTGTAAGCCTATTGCCAAACTTATACCGGTCAGGGTTGGATGTGTTATACCTATAGACCATATCCATATTAACACCTGCTTGTTTGTACCTGATGGTATAGATCATGTTGGCCAAAAAATCTGTGCTTCCGCTTCCTGGACGAAGGTTAGGTGTTAACATAGCATCGTTAGACTGCGCTTCACGGTGCCAAGATCCTGTTGGAAGTTTAACCCCTCCACCAACAAGAACCGTTTGCTTCCAATCAGTCTTGGAACTATCTCCTGTGTCAAACAATACATAGTTAGCCAAGACCATTGCATCGCCAAGCCCCTGACGATGGGCTTGTCCAGCAGGTAGCCGTTGCGACATTACATGGTATGGCAGAAAGGCAAACACCTGAACCCTTGGGTGTGGGTAAAACCGCCCCCAAAGTTCTATAGAGTTAAATGTCTCCTGACTAAATGTAGGAGGTTCATTGCTCAGCAAGGGCGGTAAATGCTGGGTAGAAAATGAACTGTTTTGATACCTAAGGCCAACAAAATTCTTTCTGAACTGAGGTAATATTCCAAAATAGCTTCCCCCGCCTGCACCGCCGCACATATCGCATTGTGCTATCAATGATTCTGAGAATAGCAGAACCATTAATAACCCTAAGATTATTTTGCGCATACTAAAATGCTTTAGATTTCCTTAAATAGTTTAAAAGAGCAACTATTTTAGACTTGTGGCGGGTGAAAACACGAAGAGGCAAACAAGTACTTATAGTGGGAAAACCATGAGGAGTAGTTTTCTAGTGCATCTTTATTGCTCCTGGAGTCAAAAGGATAGGAAGTTTCGTCATAAGAAATTACTTCTTTAATTTCTTTAAGTACCTCAGGCAAGCTTTCACTAGAATGGCTTTCGGTTTTCTTCAATGACTTTGACAAATAGCAGCGACCGTTGCAATCAAAAACCTCTACAGAAATATTTTCACAGAAGTTTGATGCGATTGCTTCCTGCTTAATCTGATAGTTGACCAAGATGGTTAGCTTGCTGACCAAGTTCAGCAAAAGCGTTAATAGGAGCAATATGGAGACTGTTCTTCTCAAAGTATTACAAAGATAAACCACGGAAAAAATAAAAAAAATGACTTGCGTACATTTATTTTATGCTTTAGATCATTTTTCTAAAAAATAATATATAACTTTATAAACACTCCCTGAACCTTAATATGTTATGCTATCTGTTATAAGAAACCAATATCTAAGCTTTAAAGAGAACAGAGCTCTAGTTTTTCTTGGATCCGTTGTTGCTCTTTACCTAGTATGGGAGTTTTTGTATAGAACCTGGTTTATAAGTAGTGCAATATCAGCAGGTCTATGTGAAATCCTTGGCCTTACCAGCGGTTTTCTGTTTTCACTTTCTGGCCATGAGGTTGAATATGCCAATCGGTTCTTATCGTTAAACAGCCATAAGGTATTATATATTGGAAGCAGTTGTAATGGCATGGAGTTTTTCGGGCTATTTGCCTGCTTTGTTATTGCATTTCCCGGAGCTATCAAATCGAAGCTTTGGTTCTTACCTGCAGGAATATTATTTATTCATTTAATCAATGTCATAAGGGTACAGTTTTTAGTAATAAACTATTATTTCTTTGAGTCTTCCTTTGACTTTAACCATAAGTATACATTTAATTTTGTGGTATATGGATGTACACTTTTGATTTGGCTCTGGTGGGCAAGAAAACAAATCCAAAGCCATGCTGCGTAAAATATTCAATCAACGCATTTTAGCATGTGTTTTACTTTACATATGGCAGTCCATTTTAGACCTGAACAAAGATAGCCTCATAAGCCAATACGAACACCTAAGGGTACAATACCTATCAATTATAGATGAGCCGCTTATAGCCAAAATGCCTGCAATGTTCATATGTTTATATATACTGCACAGGGCTTTTGTTCATGGTCTGATTGTAAGGGTGTTCACGAGTAAAAAAGCGTTGCTAAGGCAATATATGGCCTTGGATCTCATTATTTTTGTTGCCGCCATTCCTTTTTATATCTCCAGAAAGCTAATCCCAGCTACAGCAGATTTCATTGAACCTTTATCATTTGCATTTATGAAGCTACTAGACTCACCGGTATTGCTTCTGTTTTTCCTGCCTTCTTATTACTTGTTCAAGAACATGGAAAACTACAAGACCGCAAGTGCCCCAGACAAGAATTCTCAAACTCCATAATGCCCAATAGAGGAAGCAACTAGGCAGCATAAAAGCGAAACAATTAATACAACATATCTATAAACTACCGAATATTAGGGTTAATAACAGGCTCGCTTTCTGGTTCACTTGCAACAGGTATATCAATCCAGCTTTTACAGCCACCATACTCAGCTAACATATCCACAGTAATCGGCTCTTTAAGCTTATGCACCTGTACAATTAATAGATGCACCATTTTCTCCCCTCTTTCATACCTTTCCTGTATTACCTCATCCTTCCAGGCATGGTAAGGGCTTAGCTTATTTAAAACCTCAATGTCCTCTACCACTTTACTGTCAGCGATTTCGGCCATATAGCAGATCTTAACTGTATTATCAGATTTGTTATAGGCGTACCCATCTAAAGCTGGAAGCCAATCTGGCTTGATCATTTCCGGAGCTTGATGAAATATCGTTGGGAACAAAAGAAACTTTTTTCCTTGAACAACAAATTCATCCTCGTGAATACCTCCTTTCCTAATAATAAGATTTTGTTTACCACTGCCTAAAGCATTTACGATAAAAGACCATTCTTTAAATGCTAACATGTTGATTGATTTATATTATTGAAAATTTGTTTATCCAAAACATGAATCCATTTCGAACCTTCGCAAGCCATTAAAAGGTGAACCTCACCCTCCGTTGGAAACACAAAAAAACGCAGTAGGACTTCAATAAGCAAAATATTGTCTCATATTGCTACACGAATAGTCTTTCTAAATAAAGAAAGTTCTAATGCATATTTCAGGTTAAATATTACAAAATTTCATCTAATTGAAAAAATGGAGCATATACACTACAAAGGTTTTTAATAAAATAAAGTTTAATAAACCAAGGATTCAATACATTTTAAGGCCTAAAAATCAATATTTTACAAAAAACAAAAAATTAAAAACACAAGTAGCACTTTGGTGTTTATTGTTTTTGAACAAGGCATTCTGTTACTTTGCAAATACGTTCTTTAAATTTTACTGTCAGTCTGAATAATGGTTCGCTCTCCAATGGAGGGTGATTAAAAAGGAACCATGTGAAAATCATGGGCAGACGTGCTACTGTAAGTAACCGATAGAAAGGCTTTGCTGGTTATATCCATTGTTCCATAAAGGAATGAGAAGGATAGCAAATGCTGTTACAAGCCAGGAGACTTGCCATTTATTCAAAATGACTTTGGCTTTCACGACACAAAGCCTGGTCACGCATTGGCACATATACACACTTTTAAGGCTCCTCCCTTGCCTTTAAAAGAACAGCTGTATTGTGTCTGGCATGATCTGGTTTTGGGGTTCTGAAGCTGTTCAATGTAAAGAGCAGAGTTCAAAATTTAAACCTTTAAACCCAAAACCGATGATTACACAAAATCTCGGCTATCCACGAATCGGTAGCCAACGCGAACTCAAAAAAGCCTGCGAACAATATTGGGCAGGCCGTGACTCTCAAAAAAACTTGCTTAGCACAGCAAGAAACATCCGTAAACAGAATTGGCAAACGCATAAGGATGCAGGCATCGACCTAATCCCATGCAATGACTTTTCATTTTACGACCAGGTGCTGGATACTTGCCTTATGACAGGCGCCATTCCATCTAGGTATTCACCAGTGCTTGCAGAAGAGAAAAATACCAATGAGCTGGACCTCTACTTTGCTATGGCACGGGGTTACCAGAAAAACAACCTGGATATCACGGCCATGGAAATGACCAAGTGGTTTGATACAAACTACCACTACATCGTCCCTGAGTTTGTGAAAGACCAAGAGTTCAGCTTCTTTTCAGAAAAAGTGGTCCATGACTTTTATGAAGCTAAAGAATTCTTAGGCTTTACGCCAAAGCCTGTCATCATTGGACCTGTTTCATTCCTACTGCTAGGGAAAGAGAAAGAAGATGGTTTCCATAGACTCGACCTTTTAGACAGGCTGCTTCCTGTATATGAACAAGCTCTAGAAAAATTAGCAGCTATGGGAGCTGAGTATGTTCAGTTTGACGAGCCGATATTGGTAATGAACCTATCTGACCGTGAAAGAGCGGCGATTAAAAAGGTGTATGAGAACTTTAGGAAAAAGTTTCCACAACTAAAAACCATACTTACTACTTACTTTGAGTGCACCGGAGACAATTTGAAGACCGCTGCAGAACTACCAGTTTGTGTCTTGCACCTAGACCTTGTTCGCTGCCCTTCACAACTTGATGATATTCTGAAAACAGGTTTTGCCAATAAAAATACCATACTTTCTGTAGGTGTAGTTGATGGAAGAAATATCTGGAAGAATGATTATGAAAAATCACTCACCTTTATAAAAAAGGCTGTTGATGCATTAGGAAAAGACAGGGTAATTATTGCGCCATCTTGCTCCTTATTGCATGTTCCTTATGACCTTGATCTTGAAAAAAATGAGGCCGTTCTTTCTGCCGAGGTAAAGAACTGGATGGCTTTTGCCAAACAAAAACTCCATGAAGTATCCGATCTTAGGAAACTGGCAGACCCAGAGTTTTCCGGCGATAAGGAAGCTTTACTAAATAAAAACAAAAAAGCCATAGAGAGCAGAAAGAACTCTGAACTTGTACATAATAAGATAGTCAAGCAAAGGGTCGAAAAGTTATCTGCTGCAGACGCACAAAGAAAAAGCCGGTTTGGCCAAAGGCAGCTTGTGCAACAGGAGCAGTTTAACCTGCCACTTATGCCTACTACAACTATTGGCTCTTTTCCTCAAACAACAGATATAAGAAAACTGCGCGCTTCTTATAAGAAAAAAGAGATTTCTTTAGAAGATTATGAAGCTCAGCTGAAGGAAGAGACTAAAAAAGCCATCAAATGGCAAGAAGATGTAGGCCTTGATGTGCTAGTTCATGGGGAGTTTGAGCGGAATGATATGGTAGAGTATTTTGGAGAACTGCTCAATGGCTATGTATTTACTGAAAACGGATGGGTTCAAAGCTATGGATCTAGGTGCGTGAAGCCTCCTATTATTTATGGAGATGTGGAAAGAAAAGCTCCAATGACCGTAAAATGGGCAACATATGCACAGTCACTGACCGACAAGCCCGTAAAAGGAATGTTAACTGGGCCTGTCACTATGCTACAATGGTCTTTTGTAAGAGATGACCAACCGCGCAAAGACACCGCCCTACAGCTAGCATTAGCCATACGCGACGAGGTGGTTGACCTAGAAAATGCAGGTATCAATATTATTCAAATTGACGAGCCGGCGTTCCGTGAAGGATTACCTCTAAGAAGAGAAAATTGGGAAAACTACTTAAATTGGGCAGTAAATGCCTTTAAAGTCGCTTCTTGTGGCGTGAAAGATGAAACTCAGATTCATACACACATGTGCTACTCTGAATTTAATGATATTATAACCAGCATTGCAGACATGGATGCGGATGTGATTACCATTGAAACATCTAGATCACAAATGGAGTTACTAGAAGCATTTACAAGCTTTAAGTACCCTAATGAAATTGGCCCAGGGGTTTATGATATCCATAGTCCAAGGGTGCCTGCTGTGGAAGAAATGACCTTTTTGTTAGAGAAGGCACTTGATGTTCTTCCGTCAAAAAACCTCTGGGTTAACCCAGATTGTGGACTAAAGACTAGAAAATGGCCGGAAACCGAAGCGGCATTAAAGAATATGGTTAAAGCGGCAGGAAAGCTTCGTGAAGAAATTAAAGCCCCTGCCAATATATAGTCTGGTGCAATTTAGAGTTTTAAGAGGCTGCCCTTGATAGGCAGCCTCTTTATTATAACACTTCATTTCTTATCACACACCAAACCCTACTAAGCCACCCCTCCACCCCTAGCCTCTTAAGCGGAAACATAGGCCTTCGAAACAATTATACCTAGAGGCCCTAATGCGCAACTTGTCTACAGTTTGCCTGTATTTATGGCACGCATTTTGAATGTTGTAGACATTTTATTGATACAACGATAATGAATGGCGATGGGGAAAATTATTTTAATAATTCTGTCAAGCATTTTTTTAAGCTTACCGCTTTACAGCCAACTGTTATTAGAAGGGGGCTATATCTATGGGACTGGCATTGGTTCAATGGCAAATAAAATACCAAATTCACATGGTTTAGGTGTTGGTGTGTTCAATGATTTTAATTACAGGCAAAACGGAAATAGCATACTGGGCGGAATTACCTTAGACTATAGCAACTATGGCAAAACAACACAAGAAAAGCTACCTTTCAATAACTATTACCATGGTACAGCTGATATAAACAATACCCATAACCTTTTTAATATAGGGCTTACCTTCCGATATCAATTTAACAGAGTTTCAAGATATTTTTCACCATTTTTCGAAGTAGGGCCCACCATTACTCAAACTGGAAAGCTAGAGACCCTTATAGAAGTAGATATGTTGATGAAACTGAAGCAGTGGCATTTTCAGGGAGAACAACTAGCAGTTCCACTTTTTATACAATGGGAGGTTTGGGGCTTATTGCTAAAGTTTCCCCAGCATTTTGGCTATCACTAAATGCAAATATTCAAACTGGCGATGTGGTTAGATACCGAAACTCTAAAGTAGACCCTGGCCATTTTTCCTACAGGTCAGGGATATACAGACAAAATCCAACTAATAGTGACCCAGGTGCCATAAAAGAACTGGGCAGGTCCACAGCTAGAGACTTTATTACAAGACATGTTATGGTTACGTTTAGTGTAAAGCTTATATTCTGCTTTGACCTCATTTCTGGCTTTGAACATGATTGACACAGCGCAAAGTCAATATGTCTTTAAGTACTTATGAAAAAATACACCCGTACTAGTATTTCATTTAAAGGCTGGTCTCATTCATCTATTATCTGAATATCCAAGAGCTTCCAATCTTCATTAGGTTCCTTTTCAAGTACTACTTGTATATTTAGCACTTTCTTGCTGCCGATCACTTTTATTTGAAGCTCGGCTTCCCCTAAACCATTCGTAATGCTTATATTTCCAGCTGGCAACATACCATAGCCTTCTATACTACCAACCACTTGAATTATATCTTCATTAGATTCTATCTCTTGAACAGCTAACTTATATGCATCAGACCCCTTCATTGTATGAGCTGTAAAAAATAAAGTAAATATAAAAAAGACACTGCCAACTCCCGCAACAGCGATAATTCGGGGAAGCTTCTGAGATTTATCAGGGTTATTCAATACAATTGTTCCTGCTAATTTGTCACCAATCCTTTTTTTCTCTTTACTAAAAGCAAGTACCAGCAGTTCCACAGGCCAAAGAACAATCATTAAATTCCTAACAAAAAGCTTTATTGTAGATGGAGCTAAGAGCGGGTCGTTTTCCCTCCTAACCATAATGCCTAAGACCCACTTACCAAAGCTTATGCCCTTTAGCGAATCTTTAGCAAAGTAAAACAGCAAGCCTATGCTGAATATAAAGGTCAATGTGCCATACGTTTTATTTATATTATCATTATCAAACTGACCTTGTTCAGTAAACATGAAACTAGCCGCCACTATAAAAAATGTAATGGTAAAATGATCTATAAGCAAAGCAAGGAAACGTCTTTTTCTGCTTGCCACTGTATAAACTATTTTATTATTACCGCTAGCTTTTGCCATTTTTCAAAATTTTAATTTTTTGATTACCCTAATATAGTACTTCAGAAACATTTCCCGGTTTATGCCCAGTAATTTTTGACAAAAAAACATTAAACCCACTGGGCAAAAATTAGTGTAGAGCCGTAAGGTTAGATCACAAAAAACGAAAAAACAAAGACCTCATTTTCTAAAACACCAAAGGAAATTATCAAGGAACCCATGTATATGTACTTTTAAATGGCATTTCATATTTGGCACAGAAATTGAAGTTTTAACGACGAACAAATTAATAGGTAGCATGAGGAGAATTTTTTATACTATCACTTTTGTTTTATTTTCATTGGCAGCAAAATCTCAGCATGTAGTAGGGGCAGGATATTCGTATGGGAGAGGCCTTAGAGAAATGGCTAGTGGAATTCAAAACTCACATGGTTTGTTTTTCAATTATTCACTCAATGTTTTATCACCATACAGTTACCGAGAGCTGCATATAGGTATAACCACAAGCTTTAACTCCTATGCCAGCGTTAGCAAGTCAAAATTGCCATTTGAGCGCGACAACTATGAGCATAATGTAGCAAATATCTCAAACACCTCATCCTTCGGAAACTTTGGGTTAAATGTTAAATACATCTTTAATAATGCAGAAAGACGCTTAAGCCCCTATATAGAAGGCGGCGGGGGTGTACTCACTCACTGGTCCAGTTGGTCAGCTTCCGATCCTTTTCACGAACCAATTGACGAATATGAAGATACTAGAACCAGATTTACAGGCACTTTAGGTAACAGTACAACTCTATATTATGCTTTGGGAGCGGGATTGAGTATAAAATTAACCCCCGAAGCGACACTATCGTTAGGCGTGTCATGGCAAAATGGAGGAACTGTAAATTACAGAAACCCAAATATAAGGCCTGAACAATTCTATTATATTCCATCAGAGGATTATTATGAAACAAATGTATTACCTCCAGACCATTGGTTCCTCAGAAACCCAAGGCGGCAAAACCAAGGTTCGCCATCAAGCCGTGAGGACTTGAGCAGTGATTTTAATTCAAGACACAACATGATCATGTTTAATGTGGGCATTACATATAATTTCTATTAAAAAGATACCCATTTAGAACTATACCTAAAACTAGCCAATAAGGGCATCCGCAAAATTGGGCATAATAGTTTGCAAGCTGTTAAAGCCCTTATTGCCTTTATCATGAAACTACTACACCGTTTTGTGGTATCAAGCGTACAGTAAGATCCACCAGAATAAACTCGTACTTGAATTCAACGAAAAGAATTAAGATATTACTGAATAAATATTATTACCAATGCAGCGTTTATAATTATAAGTCATTTAAGGTTCAAACAGCTTTATGAGCAGATTACTATATATCATCACAATATTTTTCATTCCATTAATTTCTTTTGGACAACAAGAGGCGGGGAAAGTACAAGTGCAAATAAAACGGCTTAAAGATGCCAGCATAGCTACTGACGGTGAGGACAATATTGCCTATGTCTTCAGAAACAAAAAACAATATCAGTTAACATTGATGGATAAAAACTTCAATACGCAAAAAAACTATGTGATCAATAGCCCAAAATTTAAGCGGAGCGAAGTTATTATATCCACCATTTTACAAGACAATTCTGTTATAGTCCATCTCTTTGATGAGAAATCGCATCAATTTTCAAGGCTGCACCTAAACTTTAGTACAGGTAGCCACACATTTAAGCCTACAGGAGAGCTTCACAGAAGCGAGCTTTTTTTAAGTTCTTTTGAGATGGGAGAAAAGTTTTATGTGCTTACATTACCTTATGGAGAAAACACTATCCGGCTATATAGCTCAGAAGGCGGCAAGCCTTTTAGCATAGAAGATTATCATGTCGAGTATGAACACTTGAACCAAGTATTGGTGAAAGCATACAAACAGTCCGACAGCAAACTCCCTTTACAGAAGGTGGGCTTTACCCTAGAAAACAACATTAGGTCGGTCCATTCCAAAAATAAAGTGTATGCTAAAGATAGTATTATTACCCTTACTATGGACCAGCCAGACATGACACACTTAATTACGATCAACACGCAAGCCAAAAGCCATAGTTATAAGAAACTTAAGTTTTCTATTGAAAAAGGGAGCCTAGCGCCTTCTAAACAAGGCAACTCTTTTATTCACAATGGCACATTCTTCCGCTTGACCGCAAGCCCTGAACAATTAAATATTTCCGTTATCAACTTAGACTCAATGGAGTTGATCAATAACTATAATGTGTTTCCAGACGAGGAGCTTGATATAAACAATGGCCCAATACTCGTTGAAAGCGTAGGTGGAGGATTCTCTGGGGATGAAAAGGTAATCAATAAAACACCAAGGTTTTTTAAACACTTGATGTCAGGAGAAGTGGCAATAGCGGTAAATCAGATCGATAGCATTCACCATGAAATTCAAGTAGGTGCTTATCAGGAAACAATCATTAGGACAAACCCTTACCATGGTGGTGGCATGGGCATGTCTTTTGGTTTTGGAGGTTTTGCCGGCCCAATGATGATGGGAGGAGGCCCTGCTTTTTACAGTCCCATGGGCGCCGGCTTTGGGTGGCCGGGTTATTATCCGGCCTATGGACATGCACAAAAACGTGTAAGGGTTGTATATTTTAGATCGCTCATGGGCAATACATATTTTGACCATCAGGAAGGGCTTGTGCCCAAAACCTTAGCTCAAAAAATTAAAGATTATGAATTAGGAGCATTTAGGAACAGAACTCCTAGTCATATGAATATATTCTCGTTAGAGGACAGAACCGTTTTAGGCTATTATGTCAAAGGAAAATCCATGTATAGACTAGTTGAGTTCATAAAATAATTATGCCATCAATTTTTTGTGTCAGAATTCAACAGCCAAAAAATATATGTATCTTTGACCTATGTCAAAGTCAAAAGTAAAGACTTCTTTTTTCTGTCAAAGCTGTGGTGCTCAATCTGCCAAATGGTTGGGCAAATGCCCATCTTGCAACCAGTGGAACACCTATGTAGAAGAGCTCATTACCAAAGATGAGCCTAAGGCTTGGCAAAGCACATCACAACAAACCGCAGCCAAGCCAAAAAAAATATCAGAAATAGCATACTCTCCCCAGTCCCGTCTAAAAACTCCGGATGAAGAGCTAAACCGTGTATTGGGGGGAGGAATTGTGCCAGGGTCTTTAGTTCTTTTAGGAGGAGAACCAGGTATTGGAAAATCCACCATTATGCTGCAAATAGCCTTACAGTTAAAAGGCAAGAAGATCCTTTACATTTCAGGAGAAGAAAGCGACCAACAAATCAGGATGCGGGCAGAAAGGTTAGGCGAAACATTGTCTGAATGCTACATTTTAGCAGAAACTTCTACCCAAAATGTGTTTAAACAAGCAGAAATCCTTGAGCCCGACTTGGTAGTAGTTGACTCTATTCAGACACTAAACTCTGCCTTCATAGAATCTGCACCCGGAAGCATTTCTCAGATCAGAGAATGTACGGCTGAAATAATGAAATTCGCCAAAGAGACATCCACGCCTGTATTTCTCATTGGGCATATTACCAAAGAAGGTATGTTGGCAGGCCCAAAAGTACTAGAACACATGGTAGATACGGTACTTCAGTTTGAAGGAGACCGCCACATGTCCTACCGGATACTTAGAACAACTAAAAATAGGTTTGGATCAACTTCAGAACTAGGGATTTATGAAATGTCAGGGGCTGGCTTAAGGCAGGTTTCCAATCCGTCAGAGATATTGATCTCACAGCGCAGCGAACAATTAAGCGGGGTAGCTATAGGGGCAACATTAGAAGGAAACCGCCCTCTTTTGATTGAAATACAGTCTCTGGTAAGCCCCGCGTCTTATGGGACTCCGCAAAGAAGCTCTACAGGGTTTGACGCAAGAAGGCTAAATATGCTTCTGGCCGTGCTTGAAAAGCGATGTGGGATAAGGGTTGGCACCCAAGATGTCTTTTTAAATATTACGGGAGGCATTAAAACAGAAGACCCCGCCATAGACCTGGCAGTATGCGCTTCTATTATGTCATCCTATTTTGACATAGTAATTCCTGGCCATGTATGCTTTGCAGCAGAAGTTGGCCTTGGAGGAGAAATCCGAGCGGTAAACAGAATTGAGAACCGGATATCAGAGGCCTCTAAACTTGGCTTCAAAGAAATATATCTTTCAAAATTTAATGTAAAGGAACTAGACAAAAGCAGACTTTCTATTAAAGTACACGAAGTCGGCAAGCTGGACGAAGTACTGAGAAAACTACAACGCTAAAGCTAGAGTCGGCGATTTAGGGCGTACTTAAAAACGCCCAAAATACTGATCTGTTGATATTTTTATAAAAATTAGAAAGTATAGGAGCAAGGGTTTTTCGGTTACTTCTTATTTTTCCGTGCACAGTAAATTGAGAAACTTTGAACCCAACACTTTTTCAGCAGGCCCTATTTAAATTTAAATCGCCGTTTTTGCTTTCCCTTAGCGTTCATCATGTGGTCATATTCGACGCTGTAACGTTTTTTAGGAACCAAAGGCTCTTGCAGCTTAAGCACAATTTTGTCATTTTTAAACTCCGCATGCTCCACTGTGTTACGAGAAACTTTGAAATAATCTGCATGAATATACTCCGGCTTATCAAAGTTACTAACCATAATCTCCAAATAGTGAGGGTTATCTAATCGGTAAGAGACTTTTTTTAAAGTCATTGAGGACTTGCTTCCATCGACAACAGGGCCACCGCTATATCCAGTTTCATCTTTTTTAGTCAGGCAAAGCATTAAGTAGGGTCTGCTTAGAAATAAAAAATAGCGGCATTAAGAGGATTTTAGAACTATTTTTATGAATTTGAGGGAGTCCAAGTGCAAAGAAATATGCAGAAGACCCCTAAAAGGCGTGCACCACGCTGCGAATATTCAAGTCCCAGCCAGTTGTCAATTATTGGTTTCGAGACACCGTTTCATAATCAGCTTGACCCCAACAACCGGTGGGTTTTGCTCAGCAACAAAATTCCATGGGATGAACTTGTCAATCTCTACAACAAACGCAATCCTCCAAAAAAGACAGGGAGACCGGCGCTTAACCCTCGTGTGCTGATTGGAGTGGTGATCATCAAGCATATCCTCAACCTGGATGATCGTGAGACAGTTGCCCAGATTACCGAAAACATGTATCTGCAATACTTTCTGGGGTACAGTTCTTATATCAAGGAGCCTCCATTTGATCCATCTTTGTTTGTAGATATCAGAAAACGGTTGGGGCAGGAACTTATCAATGCGATGAATGAAAGGATCCATGAGTTTTACATGGAAAAAGCCCCAAAAAAAGTTGACAAAACTACGAAAGGAAAAAATGACCCTCCTTCCTTTGCCAGTGGGCAAGAGTCTAACAAAGGAGAGGCAATCTTTGACGCAACTGCCTGTCCTCAAGATATCATTTACCCAACCGATTTGGGGCTGCTGAACAAAGCAAGGGAAATCACCCAACAGATCATAGATGAGCTTCATTGTAAAAATACCCAGGGGAAGAAACCAAGGACTTACAGAAAAATAGCTCGTAAAACCTATCTGAAGGTGGCCCAGAACAAGAATCCATCAAGAAAAGTAATTCGCAAAGGGATAAAAGCCCAGCTCCAATACCTTAGAAGAAACTTCAAGACCATTGAAAAGCAGCTGGACAGCTTTGAGGTTTTTCCTTTGTGTCATCGTACACAGCGGTCATACTGGGTCATTCAGACACTTTATGAACAACAGCTTGGCATGTTTAAGAACCGGGGCCACCATGTAGCAGATCGGATTGTTAGTATCCATCAGCCTCATGTGCGACCTATTGTACGGGGAAAGTCACGAGCCAAAACTGAATTTGGAGCCAAGATCCACCTTAGCATGGTGGATGGTTTTTCCTTTCTGGACACTGTGTCCTGGGAGGCTTTTAACGAGGGCAGTCATCTTGTTGATTACGTTGAAAAATATCGGAAACGGTTTGGTTTTTATCCTGCCAAAGTACTGGCAGACAAAATTTACTGCACCCGTGAAAACCGGAAGTGGTTGAAGGGAAAAGGAATAAAACTGGCAGCCAAACCTTTGGGCAGGCCATCCGCAAAGGCAGTGGAAAACCACGTAAGTCCAGGAGAGAGGAATCCGGTTGAAGGAAAGTTTGGACAAGCAAAAAACAGCTATGGGATGAACCGTATCCGTGCCAGACTTAAGAATACCAGCCAAACGTGGATCGCCTCAATAATCCTGGTGCTCAACCTGGTCAAATTGACCAGGCAGGCACTCTATTTTCTGAGTTTTTCAGCATGGCATAAGTCAATTTTTAACATAATTCGGGGTCTGAAAGACGTATTTGAAAGGATGACAATAAAAAACCGGCCTGGCGAGCGCTCAGGGCCGGTTTTTTACATATGTTAAATTTGAGTTTTTCAGCAGACCCTAAGTAACCATCCTGAATGACAGCATTGTCAGGAATAAACTCAGCATTGTTTTCCTTAAAAGTATGTGTCGCTTTTTGCCACTTCCCATAGTCAAGATCCTTAAATTGCTCCGTCCACCTATGCGTAAATATTTCATCTTTTTCAGGAGTATAAGCAGAATATTTAACATAGTCATAAGCAGCGCAAACAGGAAGTATTGATTCGTCCCAAACACCGCTCCAGGCCCAAATATTGGGAGGCCATACATTCATCATAATTTTCTGTGGCTGATTCATCTTTTTGATGCGGTCGCCACTTTGGGCATACACACGAACACCATCCACAAACCACACAATAGAGTCTGGATACCACTCAAAACCATATACATGAAAATCTTCATGGGGATTAAAGTCGAGGGTTTGCCTGTGCTCTTTCATATTGTGGCGGCCGATGATAGTATTAAACTGCACTTCATGATCATACCGGCCAAGCATCTCTACATCAATCTCATTCCAATTTTGGGGAAAGTCGGGTTCATCATAAAAGGTAAAAAAGGATGACACTACGCCGCTGCCTTTACATGACCTCATACGAACTTCAAACTTTCCATACTTAAAGGTTTCAAAAGTTCGGACCTCTGCTCCCAGGTATTTTTTTTCTCTTTGCGCAGAAGAAATATGACAAGATAAAATGGCTAAGAAAAAAACAAAGGCTGTTTTCATACGTGGTTTTTCTTGAACTGAAATTAAAAAACCTAAACGATCAAAATATAAAAATAACCATACAAAATCGACAAATATCATTTTATAGGGGTTAAAACAGAACCTTTTTGTTCTTTTTTTCGAATAAGAAAGAAGATCGTCAGTTTTTAAACAAAACCCATGTTTTTTATGAATTTTTTAATAAACCTCTATCTCTCTGAAAACAAAAAGGAAAAGATAATCGGCAACTTTTTATTGCAAGCCATTCGCAAACATGACACCACACGCTATACGCCGGAAATCATAGAAAGCATTTCCTTCTATAAAAAAATTAACGACTACACCGAATCGCACCCAGCTTTTGCAAAGAGCCTACAAAGGTTACACCCAAAAATGCAAAGAAAGGGAAATATGCTCATAAAAATATTCTACGACCATTTTTTAGCCTCGGCGTGGGACGAGTACTCTAGCTTACCTTTAGCCACATACATTTCAGATGCCTACAAAGCAATAGTAGAAAACCAAAAAGTACTGCCATACAAAATTAACCATACACTACCTGAGCTTTTAGCCTCTCCATATTTAAGGCAAATACACACATTCGGAGGCTTACACCCATACTTAAAAGACTTAACGCGTCTAGTAAAAGTAAATACGATCAACGAAAGTGCCCTAAATGACCTGATGCAGCATTACCCTGAGTTCAAAAATGACTTTAACGAATACTTTGCGGACCTTCTAAGCATTACCAAAACTGAAGAAAACAGTAGGGTTTACCAGAGAATAGTTGCTTGATGTAATAGACATTAGGGCTTATATGACAGTTAACTTGAGTCTTAGTCAATTTTTGCAGGATGTAGCAATTATAAAACATTGACTTTGCTATGATAGCCCTCCAAAATGTACCAACGGAAGCATAAAAAACAGGTTTTTATTATCTAAACAGGTACCCAAGAGTAATCTCCAATGAATTTTGCCAAAGTGGTCGAGAAGAAAACAAGGGACTGTTATAGGCAAAAGATAGTAAGATGTTGTTCTCTGCCTGTGGAATATTTACAGAAAAGAAAATGGCCGAGCCTCTTAAATATCTATAAGAAGAACCAAAAGAAATCAAATCTTTATAATTGAGAAAAAAACCAACATCTGAGGCCGGGTCCAGTTCTCGATAGTGACTGTATGTCAAAAACCCCTTCACAGCCCAATCTGGTGTAAACTCGTGCTGAGCAGAGAAAAACAGATTAAAATACCTTCTATAAGTTAATACTCCCGCCAAAGGAGAGGCTTCAGTATTAAAAATCTGCATAGCAGATACACCGCCACTAAACTTTGAACTGCTAAGCATTATACCCACATGCCCATCAGGGACAAAAGAAGAGCCAACACCAGAAACCGTTGGTGCCGAATAGGTATTTCCGGCAAAACCTAAAGCCAGTCCTGCCGAAAGAAACAAGTCTTCCGCCAAAGGCATACGGTTGGCATAGTTAAGATATGCCCGAGGCCTAGAAATATAAGGCCCCTCTGCCTCATTGAACATAAACACCCTTCCGGTATGCACCACCCCGTTATCTTGTCGACGGTAGCCCGTAGCCGTAAAAGCATAAGTAGCAATAGCGCTAAAGGGGCCAGTCCGCTGTTTATAATTACCAATTAAATCCAACACACCTTCATCAGATACGTATCCAGGATTAATTAACGAAGGGTTAAAAATAAACGAGGAAAAAAGATCAGGGTACAAATCGGAATCCTGCGCCTGAAGACTCAGTGAAAACACTATCAAACAATATGTGATTATCAGACGCATTCGAAATTTTATAGCCAATATTAAGAAATTTCCATTTTTTACCCAACTTCGTTACCTCATGTTTCCTATAATTGTATTTAAAACACTTTGCGCATAATAGAAGAAAATATTCCTGAATTGATAATAAAAGGAGCTGACGAAAAAGTCATTCCTTTGTTATACAAAAAGGTTCTTCCTGCTGTGGAAAAGCATATAGTTTCCAAGTCAGGCAGAAAAGAAGACGCCTTTGATGTCTTTCAGGATGCATTGCTTTTATTTTATAAGCAAGTGGTCAAAAAAACATATAATCCCAAATATAAAGTATACGGATATGTTTATCGAATAAGTATAAATCTTTGGCTAAACAAAATAAAAAGGGATAAAAAAATTCAATTAACAGACCAGTTGCCTGACTCTAAAGGAGAAGAACAAATAGAGATTAAAGAAGAACTATTTGCCCTTGAAGAAGATAATATTATAAAGGCTATTTTTGCGGAAATAGGTGAAAAATGTATTGAACTGCTTACGCATACTATTTATTATGGAATGCCTTACAAAGAAGTGATGGAAAAAATGGGGTTTCCTTCAATAGCAGCAGTAAAAATGCAGCAGAAAAGATGCAAGGAAAAGTTGGTGAAAGAAATTGAAAAAAAACCCCATCTTGAGGATTTATTAAAAGGCCTATGAAAAGCCGTAACCATACATATCAACGCATTGAAGATTACCTGAACGGCAACATGTCCGCAGCAGAAAAAGATGCCTTTGAAAAGCAGCTAGCAGAAAATGAAGCCCTCCAAAAACAGGTAAAGCTTCAAAAGCTAGCTTCTGAGCTCGTTATTGAAAACCGGCTTTTAAAGGTAAAGGAACTCGTAGCCAAAGAAAAAGCGAAAAACAGCCAATCTCAGTGGAAAAATATTTTTACTGGCGTATTATTAACAGCGGCTGTAACAGGCTCCGCTTATGTTTACTTTGGCCCTACAGAAAAACCTTCTGTTGAAAATAATAAAACAAAAAAAGAAACACAGATAAAAGAAAGCAAGAAAGAAAAGACGTTGGGATATTCCGACAGCCAAAATGCGGGGCCGGTAAAAGAAACTGAAAATACTGATATCCAAACAGCTGCTCCCAAGAAAGAAAAAACAACAGCACCTAAAAAGGTAAAAAAACAACGTCCTGCTCCTTCTGTTTTAGATACCCAAGAGCCTAAAAAAGAAACACAAAAAGAAAAAAAGGAAGCAAAACAAAAAATAGCAGCAGTAGACACATTGCATCTCAAAGAAGTGCAAGACGAAGAAAAAAATGACACCATTGAGCAAAACGCTTCCAAGCTGGATAATATAATTGTTGAGAAACTTGTAGAACCATGTGACACGGCAAACATACAAGCAAGCTTAAACACAAAAAATGCATGTGAAAACGAAGAAAATGGTCAAATTAGGGTTTCCGAAATAAAAGGAGGCCATGACCCTTATGAAATTAAAGTGTTTGATGACTCTGGCGAGGAAGTTGCTAGCTATTCTTCTTTGCCAAACGGGAACTATAAAGTAGTAATAAGCGACGGTGAAAATTGCAGTAAAACTTTTAATACAAAAGTAAAAGCTACGTTATGCTCTAAAGATTACGCATTTAACCCTTATTTTGGGGAAGAGTGGGAAATACCTACACGTGATCAATACGGCGTATTACAAATTTTTAATAATCAAGGCTTAACTGTTTACCAGAAAAATATCCCAGCCAATAATCAACTTAGCTGGGATGGAACTTCTGAAAGAGGCAATCTAAAAGAAGGCTATTACATATTTACAATCAAATACGACGATGGAAAAACTCTGAAAGGCTCAGTAACAATTTTGAGATGATAAAAAGAAAATTATACATATTAGCCTCCCTCCTAATTCTATCTGCAGCGAAAGTTATAGCTCAACCTATAGCTATCCCTGACACAGCTTTTCTTAATTTTTTAAAAATTTCGTATCCCTCCACTGTAGATGAAAACGGGTATCTAATACCAGAAAACGCAGCAAACACCTTTGGATACTTTAACTGTTCAGAAAAGGGTATAGAAAACCTTGAAGGAATTCAATATTTTACACGTATTACCAGAATATTTGCAACCGAAAACAAGCTCAAACACCTTCCTAACATATCCGGTTTAACGGAACTAAAAGAAATCAATGTTAGGGACAATCAGCTAGAGCAGCTACCAGACTTAAGCCACTTCCCCGAGTTGGAGAAGTTAATTATTTATAACAATGAGCTAACAGAAATTCCTGACGTATCGAACAACAAAGAGCTTCTGGAAATAGTAGCATATGGGAATAAGTTGGAAAGGGTTCCAGACTTTAGCAACCTCGAAAAATTGACTTTTTTAGAAATTGGCAACAATAAGCTGACCCATATTCCTGATATGAGCAACTTACCTGCCTTGGAACACTTTTACTGCTACTTAAATGACCTAGAGGCGCTACCAAAGTTTAGCAACCTCTCTAGTCTAAGGGTTCTCAATGCTGGAAGCAACGAAATAAAAGCTAGCCCTGACCTCAGCGGCATGCCAATAGTCAGAAAAGTAATTTTAGACAATAACCAGTTAACTGAGATGCCTGATATTTCTATGCTTCCAGAGCTGGACAGTATGGATGTCTATTTAAACCGTCTTAGTTTTACAGAGCTAATAAAAGTAAAAAACCACCCTTATTTTCATAAGTTCAATATTGATCCACAAAGGGTTTTCAATGTAGGCCGTAGAGTGTCGGCCGTTGAGGGCCAACCTACTGTGTTAAGAACCAACATAGACAGAGGCTTGGAGGGTACTACCTATGAATGGTATTCAGAAGAAGGGTTGTTTGAGACCACGGATAACCATTTATTAAGAATAGATAGTACAGAGGCAAATCACGATGGTGTATATTATTGCAAAATTTACCACGAATCTTTTGAAGAAGTAGAACTTCGTACAGATTCATTTAGGGTTTATGTAGCGCCTTGTTTACAAGCAGAAAATATGGAGTTTTCTATTAAAGGCCCTAAATGCAACAAAACTGGAGAAATAATAACAGACCTTTCCTCCGTAGAAGGCTATGACCTGAGATTTACCCTTACCAGTTTAACATCGGGCAAAGAATATACATCAGAGTCAGGCGCCTTTTATGGTTTAACAGAACCTTCATACAATTTACGGGTTTACTCCGAAAGCTGTCACAAAGAACACAAGGAACGGCTTGAGGTTCCAGTAGAAAAGTGTCGAGAAGTAATCCTTACCCCTTACGGTGGCGGAGAAAATGAAAGCTATTGGTTCGAGCAGACAGGAAGTGTCAAAATTTATAATAAAAATGGGGTGGTAGTCAAAGACTTGACAGTGCCTGGCACATGGGATGGCATGGGAGTCTCTGGCTTAGTAAGCCCCGGTTATTATGTAGCAGACATCAACAACGGGGAAGAGTTTGTAAACATTTCCGTTATTTATTAATACGACACCACTGCCCACTGGCCTTTTAAAGAACAAGTTGATAGAGATTTGGCAACTCATAAAAAAACCGGACTTGCTTAAGCCCGGTTTCTCATTCCTCCGTTTTTCTTATTGAAGTACCAGTTTTTGTCGGTGCAAAATACTGCCATTATCCATGATAGGGCCTGCTGAAAAAGCCACAAGCGTGTGTAGCCACAAGACATTGCGAGGAGGAATGACGAAGCAATCTCATCGTCTGGTCTAGTATTTAACACCCTATAAGCCAGCCATTACAGCTTACCGAAGACAGATTGCCGCAGCTTTTTTTCATAGGAACGAAAGGTTTATATTTTAAACCAAGAAACTTAACCTACTGCTATCTTGCGCCTCGCAATGACGGTTAAGTCCTTGTTTTTCTGTTAATTATAAAAAAATAGTATCCCCACTAACCAGATGATGTGATTCTTGTAGTGCCGATTTTTTATCGGCAAGATTTGTTATCACTTACGCTGTCAGGTCCAAGAGACGCTGACAGGTAACCAACATATTATCCCAACCACCGTCACATGCCTTGTGGCTACATTGTGTATGGCCCTACATGAAGACGTATTGGAATACATCGAATGTAAGGCCATAAAATAGAAGTGTGCTAGAAGCTAGCCCAAAAAAAGTATTGGATTAAAAGGTTCTCAAATTACTGTCCACGAAAATAAGAAATAACCGAAAAACTGCATCTATAGCTCATAACCTTTATACAAGCATTAACAGATCAATATTTTGGGCGTTTTTCAGTGCGCCCTACTTTAACGGCTTAAATACTTTTCAATTGTGTGAGGCCATAAAGTATATTTACGCTCGTGGATAGCCTAAAAAATTTAAGGTGATAATTCTCAAAAACCATCCTCGGAAAACCCCTTCACCAATAACTAAACCTATTGAACAATTTCTAATAAAAATGTGGCCTACAATAAAAAAAGGGACATGGAAACCCATACCCCTTGTAAAAAAATATTATAAATATTATAAATATCTTAGTGAACCCCAAAAGGAATCAAATATCCAACTGATAAATGGATAACCCTAGTTTGTCTAGGATCTACCCCTTCAGGAGTTTCGTTTGGACGCACACCATCACGTACCATAACATCAAATATACCATGGGTATACCTTGCTTCAAAAAGAATATTGCCTGGCCCCATTGGGTACATTA
The DNA here is from genome assembly GCA_030913385.1 of Cytophagaceae bacterium ABcell3. NCBI lineage: Bacteria > Pseudomonadati > Bacteroidota > Cytophagia > Cytophagales > Cytophagaceae > Natronocytophaga > Natronocytophaga cellulosiphila. The sequence goes on along the minus strand of CP133159.1, from coordinate 571,956 downwards.
CACCCGCTCCTACAGCAAAACCATAGTCTCTTCTGTACACAGGGGCATCATACGTGCTTACCACTTCACTGTAATCATCACCTAACAATCTACCCCTAGCGGCAAAACCAGCATAAGGGCCTGCATTAACAAAATACCTGAAATTTTCATCGCCAAAAGTGAACTTGGCAAGAAGAGGCACATTAATATATCCTAACGCCATCCTTTCATCTTCAATAGTTGGATAGCGCATCGTCTGGCCACCTTGCATAGAATAGTTAATCTCTCCCTGAATCGAGAAAACGTCGGTAAAGCCATAGTTAACAATGGCTCCGAACTTAGGGCCAACCACCCATCTCCGATCTATATCATCAGGCAATTCTCCTGAAAAGGTAGAAAAGTTCAAACCAGCTCTGGCTCCTAAAGAAAATTGAGCATCTGCTTTGTAGCCTGAGAAAAATGACAATACAGCTAGTGCCGTGGTAAAAATGATCTTTTTCATAAATTTAAATTTACTTGTTTTAGTTGTGCAAATTCCTTAATACCCTAATTACTTCAAATGACAAAAATCCGTTTTTATCAACCTTAATACTGACCTAACCCTTTAAATGGCTAAGTGTTAAAAAAAATTTAAAAAATTTAATAATATATTATTGCTCCCCTTACCAAACCTATTGTTATCTTCAAGAAATAAAGAAAAAGTGCCATTAGGAACCAAGTGAACAGCCCTACTTGTTATAAACCCATTGCCTTACAGTAAAAACAGAAACAAAATATGACAGAAATTATAAACCTGCGCAACCTTAACTTAGAAGATTATGAGGGCTTGAGAACTGCAATGGAAAAAGCTTACCCGAATACAGGGCACTACTGGGGCAAACAGCAAATTTCCCGTTTATTAGAACTGTTTCCCCAAGGGCAGTTTGTAATTACGGTAAATGAAAAAGTAGTAGGCTGCGCATTGGCCATTATCGTAAAATATGAAAAGTTTGGAGATAACCACACCTATAAGGAAATAACAGGGAACTATACCTTTGACACACATAGCCCTAAAGGAGACACCTTGTACGGTATAGAGGTTTTTATTTCACCCGAACATAGAGGGAAGCGCTTAGGGCAACGGCTTTATGAAGCTAGAAAAGAACTATGCGAGGGTCTCAACTTAAAAGCCATTGTTTTCGGTGGGCGTATACCCAACTATCACATCTACAAAGACAGCCTTTCCCCTAAGGAATATATACAAAAGGTGCGCAACAAAGAAATAAGCGACCCGATCTTAAACTTCCAACTATCTAACGACTTTCAGCCTAAGCGGGTTCTAAAAGGATATCTGCCCTATGACCTTGAGTCTTGCGAAGATGCGGTACTGCTCCATTGGCTAAATATCTATTACCAAGATAAGCCAAAGGCATTTGGTTCAGAAAAAACTACCGTAAGGTTAGGGCTTGTACAGTGGCAAATGCGGTTATATACCGGAATTGAAGACCTATTTCAACAAGTTGAGTACTTTGTGGATGCGCTTGCTGCCTATAAGACAGATTTCGCTCTATTCCCTGAGTACTTCAATGCGCCGCTCATGGCTGAACATAATGAGCTACCAGAATCCGATGCTATTAAAAAGTTGGCAAGTTTTTCCAGTGAAATGAAAGAAAGGTTTACCGAACTTGCTATTAAATACAACATCAACATTATTACTGGAAGTATGCCAGAATATAAAGATGATAAACTTACCAATGTTGGATATTTATGCAGAAGAAACGGAACAAGGGAAAAGTATGAAAAAATCCACGTTACTCCGGCTGAAGCCAAGTATTGGGCGCTCAAAGGTGGTGACAGCATAAAAGCGTTTGACACAGATTGTGGCAGGATCGGTGTTTTGATCTGCTATGACGTAGAGTTTCCCGAACTATCAAGAGTGCTCGCAGATGAAGGAATGAGAATTTTGTTTGTTCCATTCTTGGCAGATACACAAACAGCCTATTCACGTGTTCGACATTGTGCACAGGCAAGAGCCATTGAAAACGAATGTTTTGTTGCGATTGCGGGAAGTGTCGGCAACCTGCCAAGAGTGAAAAACATGGATATCCAATATGCGCAGTCTGCAGTACTTACACCTTGTGACTTTGCTTTTCCCAATACAGGTCTCAAAGGAGAAACCACTGCCAATAACGAAATGATTCTCATAGCAGATGTTGATTTAAACCTACTTGATGAACTCCATAATCATGGAAGTGTAACCAACCTAAAAGATCGCAGGCATGACATATATGAGGTCATTAGAAAAAACCATGACAACATGCCTGACGTAAAAGTTGTGTAAACACGACAATGAAGAGCCTATAAGCTAAAATTTTATTTTCGGCCAAGTTTAATTAGCCAGGCACATGGGTCTGCTGAAAAAGTCACTGATACGTAGTGTAGCCACAACACTAGGTATCAGTGCGCCCTACATAAATATCTGGCTAATCAAACTCTATCACATCAGCGACTATATAAACTTCCGGCCTCGTATAAAAAAACAAGTTTACCGCCTGTGTATCGTACCTGATATTGGCCAAAGCCAGTCTTCTTCCTTCTACGGCTCCATGTGTTTCTTCAAACTGCCGCCAAAGGTCTTCCATCGCTTGAACATAAAGTGCCCGATCGCTATCTAGGGGTATGGCAGCTAAAGTCTGAGAGTAAAGGCCCAGGTTGTAGCTAAACCCTAATAAATAGCGTGCAGATGCCTGTCCACGAACATTTTTGGCTACTATATTATAGTTTCCAGTATTGAGCTGCACTGAAGTATTGTTAACTGATGCATGAAAACCTGTACTAGCACAACCAGAGGACAAAAAAATTACAAAGGTTAAAAAAGATATGACCCCATTGAATTTAAAAAAACATGGTCTATACATAAATATAAATCTTTTAGTTCTAACGAATACTTACCAGAAAGTCAAAAAAATGTTATTGGCAATCTGTTTTAAAATGGACAGTGAAAAATATTATACCATTATGACCTTAAATGGTATAAGAGTTGTTAGATATTGAAGTATAAATACGGTAATTTTATAAAAAACTAAACTTTAGATACTTATTTTAGCGCTTTAAGCTCTATTTTGCAATAGATTTGTCATGAGGAAAAAATACAATAGGTCAGCACTTTTCGTTCGCAAAGCATAGCAGCATATGGTTAGGACACAAATGTGAGCGAGGCAAGTGTTGTTTTATTTTATTCGTAATAGAAAGTTCTATTGCAAAAGTTAAAGTTAAACGTTGAACTAAAGTGAATATTTGTCTTTTAGATAGTCATATTATAACAAATGGAAAAACCAATAGCAGCAAAGAAAAAAGAAAACCAGTTTGCCAACCTCCTAATAAACATTGTCATACCAGTAGTTTTATTAACGAAGTTTAGCAGCGAAGAACACCTAGGCCCTTTATATGGTTTAATCTTAGCGGTTTTGTTTCCGTTGGTTTACGGCCTTTACGATTTGGCAATTAATAAAAGGAAAAACTTCGTTTCCATTTTGGGACTTATTAGCATTGCCTTAACAGGAGGCATTAGTCTAATGAAGTTGCCGGTAGAGTATCTGGCCATCAAAGAGTCGCTGATCCCATTTGTCATTGGCGTGGCAATATTGATATCAGTAAAAACAAAATACCCTTTGTTCAATAAGCTGATATTTAGAAATGAACTGGTAAATCTTGATGAAATTAACCAAAGGGTCAGCAACAGCGGCAACGAAAAAGCATTTAGCAAGGTGTTGACAAATGCCAATATCTTTCTTTCCATTTCCTTTTTTATATCAGCAGCGTTAAACTATATATTGGCAAAAGTCATTGTAAAAGGAGAGCCTGGCACTGTAGAGTATAATAATGAACTTGGGGAAATGACCATGATGAGTTACCCGGTTATTGTACTGCCTTCATTAATCTTCTTGTTTTTAATACTTTATTATGTAGTAAAGTCTATAAAAAACCTGACTGGTCTAGAAACAAACCAGATCTTCAGAAGCTGATCTCTTTAAACTATTCAAGGTTAAACCTTAAGGCAGATAATTTTCTTTATGCACCTTAAGGTTTTTTTTATCTTCCTCACCTGAAGCGTCGGTATTGGCGAAACGGATACCGGCACATACCAAAATGATCATAATAAATACTTTTACATTGCTCATGCCTTTATTAGTTAAATAGTGAAAAAAGCCCATAACCAAAATTTCTCTCCCCTTCCGTAATATTGATACAAAAGTGCCAAAAGCAGCATTTCAAGCATATGACCTTTTGCACCATCACTAATGACATTGCTCCATTTCACCAAAAAAACATTATGCTTGCCCACCAGTTACATTTAAGTAAAGGAAATGAAAACGTAGGGAAGAATATGAAAAAGTTAATTTTAGTATTAACAGCAGGAGCGTTAGCTTTTACAGGGTGTAACCGTGGAGGTTTACAGCAAGCAGAAGTGCCAGCAGAGGTTGTAACTTCATTTAACCAACGTTATCCAGAAGCAACTGATGTTGAGTGGAGAGAGGATAACGGCAACTATGAGGTTGAGTTTGAATATAACGATACCGAAATGGAGGCTGTTTATCACCCAGATGGTACATTAAGAAGCGTTGAAGAAGAAGAGGGTATCTTTGGAGGCCTTGAACCTGAAGAAGAAGAAGAGGCAGAAATTCCGGAAGAAGTAATCCAAAACTTCAACCAGCGTTACCCAGAAGCTGAAAACGTTGAATGGGAAGAGGATAACGGCGACTACGTTGTGGAGTTTGAAGAAGACGGAATGGATCTGGAAGCTACCTACAGAGAAGACGGAACTCTCAAGAGAATAGACAGAAGATAATCAATAATTGAACATTTCATAGAAAGGCTTCAGTATTACCTGAAGCCTTTTTTCATATATAACCATGAAAATTTTTCACCTTTTATGACATTTTGTCCGACCTAAAAAACATAGTTGCATGACTTGCACCCTTTTATCATAAAAAACCACCTTAACTCTATCTGAGGTTCAGAATATTTTAAACAAATACTACCTTTTGACAGCTCAGAGTTGAAATTGGAATATTATTTGCAATTGATACAATGAAATCCTATTGATGATTATTTTTCAGAAAGGAGGTAATCATGAAACTAACAAGGTGGTTTGAAATGTTAAAAGCTAAGTTATGGGGCAGCAAAAAGCCAAATGATTTAGTTGACAAACAGCAAAGTGCCAGTGTTCTGGAACTAAATGTACCGCTTCCGGATTTTAATAAAAATGATATCAGAATAGAGGCGGGGAATGGAAAGATATCTGTTTCCACGCAAAAGAGGGTTCACAACATCAAACAAAGCCAAGGGCTCACGTTTTCGCAATATGCTTTTGCCTCTTTTAGCAAAACATGGCCGCTTCCGGCAAATGTAGACTCAGACAATATTGAGGCAACTTGGAACGATGGCATATTAAAAATCGTTTGTCCACAGCTTGACCCTGTAAAGCGAATTATGGTAAAATGAGAAAGGAGGTGCTATATGGACAGCTTGTTTTCCTTTTTGCTAGTTTCCGGCATTTTATCTGTACTAGTTTACCAGATTTTTAAACATTTATTTAAACCTTACATATGAAAACCCTTCGGCTGGCATTCCAGCCGAAAGCAAACTAAATAACCAGTTAAACTAAAATAATTTTTATGAAGAGCTATATCACATCCGGCCTGGTAGCACTAGGTGTGTCAATGGGTACGGTATGGTTTGTACCAGACCTATTGCCAAAAGACAAAACTGTAAAAGTAGAACATGTAAATACTACTCCTGTTCAAGGTGCGGTATATACGGTAAACGAAGACAATGAAGTGGTGCCTTTAGACTTTACCGCAGTAGCCCCACAGGTTATGGACGCTGTAGTACATATAAAATCTAGTCAAACGATAGCACAAAATCAGCGTAAGCATCGTCAATTACCAGACCCGTTCAGAGAGTTCTTTGGGGAGGATTTCTTTGGACCTCATTTCCGGTTTGAAGGCCCTGGTCAACGTGGCCCACAAGTAAAGACTGGCACTGGGTCAGGAGTAATTATTAACCAAGAAGGTTATATAGTGACCAATAACCACGTTATTGACAATGCTGACGAGATAGAGGTAACACTTCACGACAACCGTACCTACAAGGCATCTATTGTAGGAACAGACCCAAGTACCGATTTGGCCTTGATCAGAATTAAAGAAAGCGATCTGCCATATCTTTCTTTTGTAGACTCTGACGACGTCAAAGTTGGCGAATGGGTATTGGCCGTGGGCAATCCGTTTAACTTAAACTCTACCGTAACTGCGGGTATCGTAAGTGCTAAAGGTAGGAACATCAACATATTGCAAGACCAGTATGCTATTGAGTCTTTCATCCAAACTGATGCAGCCATTAACCCAGGCAACAGTGGGGGTGCACTTGTAAACCTACAGGGCGCTTTGATAGGTATAAACACTGCCATTGCAAGTCCAACAGGCGCTTATGCAGGTTATGGCTTTGCCGTACCGTCTAACATGGTCAACAAGGTAGTAGAGGACTTGCTTAAATACGGCATTGTCCAAAGAGGGTATTTAGGGATAATTATCCGTGGAGTAGATGGGGGCTTAGCAAAAGAAAAAGATCTTAAAGTCAGCAGAGGGGTATATGTAGACAGTTTAGCAGCCAATAGCGCAGCAGCAGATGCTGGTGTCAAAGCCGGCGACGTGATCTTAGAAATCAACGGAACCTCTGTAAACTCTGTCCCTAAACTTCAAGAAATGATCGCCAGACATAGGCCAGGCGATGAAGTTAACGTAACATTGAACCGTAATGGCAAAGAAAAAGATGTGAAGGTAAAGCTCAAAAACCACGAAGGCGAGACCACATTTATCAGTAAAGAAAGAAATGAAGTGGCCAGTATCCTTGGTGCAGAATTTAAAGACATAAAGCGTAACCTTGCTAAGAAACTTGATATTGATGGCGGGGTACAAGTAACAAAAATATTTGCTGGCAAATTGAAAAAGCACACTCAAATGAAAGAAGGTTTTATCATTACCAAAGTAGACGGGCAAGTGATCACTTCGGTAGACCAGTTAATGTCAAAACTGGAAAATAAAAGTGGAGGCGTTCTTTTAGAAGGTGTTTATGAAGATTTACCAGGCGTTCACTACTATGCGTTTGGAATGTAACATAGAAAAAGGGTGGCTCAGGAAGCTGCCCTTTTTTTCAAACCCTTATTATCCATACTTTTCATCATTAATAATTTGCTGTAGGCAAATGTTTGCCAAAATACCCTATATAGATTTTTTGCTCAGAACGATCTGGCAAAAAATAAAGTCTCAATGCTCCACTAAAGCTTTTTATATGAAAGCCAAAAAAAGTTTTTCTTCCATTAATCATAAACATTCTATGTCTACGTAGCTTAGGATTCTGTTTTACACTATTTGATTCATCTGAAATTCTAAGTTGCGTATATTCTACAGTCTCTTGTAATGAATAACTATCTGCATCTTCACAATAATTATTTAACTTTTCTAATGCAGATAGAAGCTGATTAAATACTGTATCAGCAACCTGCAAGTTTTGGAGTTGTCCTTCTGACGCCCCACAAAAAATAAGATTTGGGAAGATCTCTCTCCTATTATTCCATAAATCATTAGACTTTTTAAGGTTGACTTTACGTTGTTGGTTAATTACTTTTAAATAAGCTTCCCAACTATCTATTGTGGCACAATTATTAACAATTACCTCATTTCTTGTTTCTCCATGAGTTGTTAATTCATTATGCAATAATGGTATATGCCGGGGAAGCCAAAGTTGAGCAGAAGCAAAACTAACCGCAAGCTGCTTAAGCAGATAAGCTGCACCCAATGAAGGTACAGAGATTTCTTTTGAACTTTTTAGGAAAAAATTTGACAGCTGGTGCCTTTCATTTACCAAAATCTCGCTGGAAGGAATTTGTGGTGCTGAGGTTTTTGTTATTATAAACTTAACCTTTCTAACAAAATCTCTATTTTCCCTTTTTAAAGCCAACCACTCTCTTAAACTGTGCAAAGGGGTAATAGGGAGTTCAAACCATCCCCTATCTATTTCATTTGATAATAAGATTGCTTTTACTCTATTATCAAAAGCACCTGAAACAATGTTTAGAAAATTCGGCAATTGCTCATCAGCAACCTCTATGCTATCATAAGGAATTGATGCTTCATTTAGTATTAAAAACTCCATTTAACTTAAAAGTATGTCCAATTGATTATCCCACTCATCAAAAAAACCTTTAGGCCATTCGTCAGCCCTGCCATACCTATCTATGTTAATTTCAGTAATCCTAGTTTCATGTTCTTCTGAATTTGCTTCTCGATGAAAATAATAAACATGAACATTATCATGTTCCAGAGTATTCTGTTTAACAGCTACACGTAATCCATTTAATATATGGTCGCTATGACTTTCCAATATAACCTGCACTCCCGAGTTTGCTGCAATAGCACACAATTGAGCAATTTTGGACTGACCCCCTGGATGTAAATGTGATTCAGGGTTCTCAATTAAAATAAGTCCCTTAGGAGGTAATATTAAAATTCCTACAATGATTGGCAGAATGTAAGTTAGCCCAAAACCTACATTCGTAGGTTTAAAATTTTGAGTATACCCTGATGCAATTTCAAAGCTATATCCTAAACTGGCTGTTTCTAACTCCTCATGATAAGTTGCGTTGACTTTAACACCTGGAGAAATATCAGATATCCATGCGTTAACATTGTCTAATAATGTATCAGATTTAGCCTTTGAGTGAACCAGCTCTTTATTGCTAATAGGCCTATCTTTATTTTTTGCTAAGAAATGAACAGTATATTCTCCTTCTTTTCCAAGGCTTTTTAAATCGTCAACATGATAAGGGGATGTTACATATTGTATTTGAGGCTTAATTCTATTAGCGCTCAAGTACTGAAAATCCTTTGTAAATAATGCAACCTCATCAATATTGAAGTTAGAAGAAACACAAGATCCAAAGTTAAGTAGAGGAAGAATATCTCTATTTGGAGCTTGATTAAACTCAACATTTACTGTATTCTCGTAATTAAACTCAAGCTCAAAAAAAATTCTTTCTTCAGCACTTGCTCCTATTGAACAAACATCTTTTCCTAATCCTAAATTAACATAATCCTCATTTTTAAGAATCAATCCCTTAGGAAACCCACCTCCCTCAAAAGACTGCCTTAAAAGTAGTAAGGATTGAATAACTGATGACTTTCCTACAGCATTTAAACCTGAAAAAAGATTAATACTACCTAATTTTAAATCAGCTATTCTTAATGCTTTAAAATTATTAATTTTTAAATTAGTAAGCATGATCAGTATGTTTTTTAATAATTTCTTGAATTTCCTTATGCCTTATATTTACATTATGTTTCAAGCTAGTGTTTGCTGTTATTGAAGTATCAAAAGCCACATCCTTTAATAATTCCGTATAGTCATTTTTAAACCCGTTCTTGTTCATGACTAACATCTCAGATTCTTCTTGACTTAGCTGAGCAAGATTAACAGTAGTAGCTTCGAATAAAGACCTATTAATCACCACTTTTTTTTCCGATGAAATTAAAGCTTTACTAAACATTTTTTCCCCTAAAAGTTCAAATGAAAGCTCCAAACTTTTTTTAAAGGACTCTTGTAAGCGATTTCTTTCTTCATCATTAGATTTTTCATTTAGATACTCCATTTCATCATCAAGAAAAATCTGTAGAGATGGTTGATAGTTACCATAGCCTTGCCTGAAAAAAGCACAGAATCTAAGAATTAACTCTTGCCCTAACATTCTTTTGTCAGAAACTTTAATATATCGCTTGAACCAGTCCTGTTCAGATGTGGCAACTAGAAACTGTGAGCCAGGACCTTGGTTTAAAGCATGTCTAATTTCTTGAGAGGTTAGCTTCAACCCCCCAGTGTTAATTCTATGAAATAAGCTTGTTAAAACTTTTTTTGGTGTACCCTTCCTAATTTTAAACAAAGTAACTTGGGTTTCATCTATCCTCCTTTGCAAAACCCTCCCTATCTCATCAAACCCTTTATTATCAAGGCTTTTAAGAAACTCTAAATTTTTAAGTTTCAATTGTTTTTCAATTATAAACTTTTTCAAAGTTGAAAGTCTTTGAAGACCGTCTACAACAATCCATTTGTCATCATCAGCAACATCTACATAAAAAGCGGGAAGAGGCAATTGAATAAGTATTGATTCAATTAATTGGCTCATTCTAGTTCTATCCCATAAATTGCCCTTACGTTGAAATTCTGGAAATAAATTAATTTCATCATGTCTCATCCTATCTACTAATTTAGAAACTGTAGAGGGCTCAACTGTTATGTCTACCTGCTTAGGATCAAAAGGGGTAGTTATAACATAGTCATCATCTTCTCTTTCTTCTTCAAAACCGTCGCATAGATTTGAATCTATTCCTTGTTCCATTTCCTGAATGTTATTTAAATGAGCATTTTCAAGCACAGACTAAGAGTTTAATTGAAAAATATCTCTAATTTATTACTTAAAAGTAACTATAATAAGGAAAAAGTGATAGTTGTTTATTATTTTTTATTTAGCAGGTAAAAATATTCCAATTTATACCCTGACAAAATTACAGTACGATTTATGACAAAATTACAATTTTTAAATAGTTCAAAATATGGTATATAAATTGCAATAGGTAAGTTAAACAAAGCTTAGTCAGCTTTGGTGAAAAATGAAATAATTAAAATATTAACATTATTTGTAAAACCATAAAACAAGATTAGCTATGAGTATAATGAAAGTAAACCACTTTATACCATCTTTCCTTTTTGATGACTACAATACTAGGGAGCAGTTTCATAATGATGACAAACATGCGCCTAATTATATACCTGGTGCAAACATCATTGAAACTATAATACTACCCATCCATAGGACCACTACACTTCATTTCTAAGTTAATATTTTTTTTCTTTTTTTCCTTTCAATTGCATATTAGCAATGGAGGTTTAATCTGTCAAGGCTTCCGACCGGAGGGAGGAATTCACTTGGCCTTGACAGGTTAAATAACCATGCTACCTTTGCTATTGTAAGGAAAAACAGTATCTCATGCTGCTAAATAAACATCTGATGGCACCTGTCGCTCTATTCCCTGATGGTGTTTTTCATAATTGTAAAACTCAAAGAATATAGCAAGCCCTTGGTAAAGTTCCAAACCGTCTTTAGCAGGATGTAGGTATACATAGTCTTGCTTTACAGTTCGCCAGAGCCTTTCTATATAAATATTGTCAATGGCTCTTCCCTTGCCGTCCATGCTGATTTTAATTCTCATTTCTTGTAACAGGTTTACCCATTCTCCACAGGTAAACTGGCTGCCTTGGTCAGAGTTTATTATCTCTGGCTTCCCATACCTGCTTACTGCCTCTTTCAGCACCGATAGGCTCGACTGAGCGCTGAGTGTGTTTGATATTCCCCAGCCAACAACATATCTGCTATGGACATCGATAATGGCTGTCAAGTACATAAAACCTTTTTTCATCGGGATATATGTTATATCAATTTCCCAAACCTGATTTGTACGTTCAACATCCAGGTTTCTTAGTAAATAGGGATAAATATACTTAGCTTTGCCTAACTTGCTGAGGTTTTTTTTAGGGTAAATGGCCATAAGTCCCATAAGCCTCAATAGGCGGCGAACTCGCTTATGGTTTACTGTAAAACCAAGATCTCTCAGGTGGTCCTGCATTTGCAAAACACCATGTGTAGGCTTATGAAGGTACCGTTCATCTAAAACCCTCATTATTTTAAGGTTTTCTTCAGTTTCTCCAACAGGAGAGTAGTAAAACCTGCTACGGTTTATATTTAAAATCTCACATTGGGAGCGAATACTTAGCTTGTGATCAGTATCTACCATAGAACAAAGAGATTTTACTTCCCCAACTTTCCTAAGCTTTTTTTTAAAAAGTCATTCTCCAGTTCAAGCTTGCCAATTTTTGCATAAAGCTTTTCAGGATCAATAGAAGGCTCCTGATTTTGCTCTGAACTGTCTTTCTCAAAGACTGCTGAGGACCTTTCAAGAAACTCTTGCTTCCACTTACTGATCATATTAGGGTGAACCTCAAAACGACTTGCCAAATCTGCCAAGCTATCTCTTTCTTTTAAAGCTTCAACAGCAACTTGTGCTTTGAATGCGGCAGTAAACTTTCTTCTTTTTCCTTTCATATTTCACTAATTTAACGATTATAAATCAATTAAAGTAGTGGTCTGAAAATTGGGGAGTATTATAAAACCAATGAACATTTTATGATCGAAATTGCTGCTCCAGGATATCATAAGGAGGATTTTATAATTGAACTGGAAAATGAAACCTTGAATGTACAGGCAGATCAAAATGAGGTCGAAAACAGCGATCAAAGGTATACGCTGAGGGAGTATAATTTAACTTACTTTAAAAGGTCATTCCAACTACCTAAAACAGTAGATACTGATAAAATTGAAGCCCAATATACCGATGGCATTCTTCGCCTTACGATACCTAAGAAAGAGGACGCAAAGAAAAAACCGGTAAGGACAATACACATATCATAACCACAAATAGCAGCTAATTGGCTGCTATTTGTGGTTATAAATTAAACCCGTAACAATAAAATAAAGTTATAGCAAATAAAAGTGATTTTATATGAAATTGTTAACACTAATGATAGATTATGAAAATCGCACAAATTTCTCCTTTATATGAGTCCGTGCCACCAAAATTATACGGAGGTACAGAAAGAGTCGTGTCATATCTGACCGAAGAGCTTGTTAAACTGGGGCACAGTGTTACCCTTTTTGCATCCGGAGACTCTAAAACTTCGGCAAATTTAATCAGTCACAACAAAGAGGCCCTAAGGCTAGACAGTAAAGTGCAGGATCCCTTAGCACATCATATAATTCAAATGCAAGATGTGGCAGAAAGGGCGCATGAGTTTGATGTACTACACTTCCATACTGATTACCTACATTTTCCATTCACTAACTTCATAAATATACCCAATATAACCACTCTCCATGGTAGACTGGACATACCAGACTTAAAGCCGGTCTACAAAAAGTTTAATAAAAAAGCAGTGGTATCCATATCAAACGCCCAAAGAAACCCTTTGCCTAGAGCAAACTGGGTCGGGACCGTATACCACGGTCTACCACTCGACCTTTACAAAAAGGGCAAAGGCGATGGTGATTATGTTGCTTTTATTGGTAGAATCTCGCCTGAAAAAAGACCTGATAGAGCTATAGAAATAGCCAAAATGGCTGGCATTAAGCTAAAAATTGCTGCTAAAATAGACAAGGCCGACAATGAGTATTTTAAAAATCACATCCAGAAGCTCCTAGACCAATCTCATGTGGAGTTCATTGGTGAAATAGGTGAAAAAGAAAAGGGTGATTTCCTTGGAAAAGCCAAAGCATTGCTTTTTCCTATAGACTGGCCAGAGCCTTTCGGAATGGTAATGATCGAATCTATTGCATGTGGCACACCTGTCATTGCCTATAACAATGGTTCTGTTCCTGAAGTCATAGACAATGGTCAGTCAGGATATGTTGTAGAAAATATATCTCAAGCGGTTACAGCACTTGAAAATATCAACATGCTAAACCGAACAACTGTCCGTCAAATATTCGAGGAAAGGTTTAGTGCTACTATAATGGCAAAAAACTATTTAAACATTTATGAACTACTGCCAAGGACTAAGAGACCTAGGACTTTTATCCCAATGCACCAATCAATTATAAAAGAAAATGGCAAAAAATTAGTAGCATAATATTTAAAAAGGAGGTATTATGACCGCTAAAGAAAAGTTCATTCAGCTGGAAGATGACAAATATTATATTTCTGCAGACTCTACTTATGCAGATGATCGTGTCCAGGTACTGAACCACTGCGACACTTTTGGAATAATGGACAGGTGGGGTGATATTACCCCGCTTGGCAAAGAGGTACAAGGGTTGTACCATAAAGATACCAGGTTTATTAGCAAAATCGAACTAAGGGTCAATGACCATAGACCAACCTTGTTAAGCTCAAATATTAAAGAAGAGAATGAAATTCTTTCTATAGATTTAACTAACCCTGAACTGGAGGTAAGGCCAGGTGAAATAATACACCATGGAACTATGCACATAAGAAGAAGCCAGTTCATTAGAGAGCACCAGTTTTATGACGAAATTGTCTTAGAAAACTTTACCGATAAAACACACTTGTTAAACCTGTCCTTAAAGTTTGAAGGAGATTTTAAACACATATTTGAAGTAAGAGGAATTGAAAGAAAACATAGAGGTAAAGTATTAGGATATGAACATCCAGAAAACAATACTTTATATATTTCCTACAAAGGACTAGATAATATAATAAGAAAGTCAGAGATAAGATTCTCAATGCCTTATGACGATATCTGCGACAGTTCCGGAAAACTAACTTTCAGATTACAACTCCAGCCAAAGCAGCCAATAAAATTACAATATTCGATTCTTTTCAGAGAAGGCAGCCAAGAAGATAAAGCCACAAGTTACTCAACTGCCAAAAAACTAATAAACCCAGAGCTGGAAAGTATAAAAAATTTATTTCCAACAATTGAAACTTTTAATGAGCACTTCACTCATTGGATCAATCGCTCGAAGGCAGACCTAGTTTCTTTGCTTGCAGACACCCCACAAGGAAAATACCCTTATGCAGGGGTGCCTTGGTACAATACCGCATTCGGAAGGGATGGCATTATTACCGCACTCGAGACTTTGTGGGTAGCACCAGAAATCTCTAGAGATGTGCTAAAATTCCTTGCTACCAACCAGGCTACTGAAAATGACCCTGCCTCTGATGCAGAACCCGGAAAGATATTACACGAAACCAGGGGCGGAGAAATGGTAAACCTCAATGAGGTTCCTTTCAGGAAGTACTATGGCACTATAGATGCCACCCCTCTGTTCGTTTTACTGGCAGGTACCTACTACCAGCGGACACAGGATAAAGAGCTAATCAAAGAATTATGGCCCAACATTAAAGCTGCCGTAGAATGGATAAACAATTATGGAGATTTTGACAAAGACGGATTTGTAGAATACCAGCACAAAGCCGCCAACGGACTTACAAACCAAGGCTGGAAAGACAGTCATGATTCCGTTTCCTATAAAACAGGCAAACTTGCAGAGCCACCCATTGCACTGTGCGAAGTTCAGGGGTATGTATATGCGGCAAAAAAATATGCTGCAAACTTAGCAGAGCTGATGAATGAGCCACAATTGGCTGAAAAATGGGGGCGGGAAGCCACAAACCTAAAAACCTTGTTTAACGAAAAGTTCTGGGATGAGGAAAATGGTATATATTACCTGGCTCTGGATGGAAATAAAAAACCGTGTCGGGTAAAGTCCTCCAATGCAGGCCATTTGCTGTTTACAGGTATAACAGACTCAGAAAAAGCAGAAAAACTGGTAAAAAGTCTGATGGGGTCTGACATGTTCAGCGGGTGGGGCATAAGAACCCTCTCTTCCCAAGAGAAGCAGTATAACCCCATGTCATACCACAATGGGTCAGTATGGCCACATGATGTTGCCTTAATTGCCTGGGGTATGGCAAACAATGGGTTTCGCGAGGAAGCAGCAATGTTAATGACCGGTCTATTCGATGCTTCTTTATTTATACCACTACAGAGGCTGCCAGAGTTATTCTGCGGGTTTGAAAAAAGAAAAGGAGAGGCACCTACAGCTTACCCTGTCGCATGCTCGCCACAAGCATGGTCCGTAGCCGCTGTTTACTTGCTTTTGCAAGCTATATTACAAATAGACATATCTCCTGAGAAGAAGGAGGTTTCGTTTAATAAACCATTTTTACCTCCTTACTTAAAATTCATCAAAATCAAGAGGCTTCCTTTGGGCAACCAATATACTGACCTGGAAATTATAAGGCATGACAGCAATGATATGGTGGGGGTAAACTGGAAAAATGCGCCTGAAGGTTGGAGGTTGCTGGTTATTAAGTAAAGTTCAGATGTAAGGGGGTGAAGCATTACTTTTTTCACCCCCTGTACATCCCCAAATAAAACCATAATGAATAGCTGACCGTCAGATCATCCCAATGTGAGCTTGTATTTGGTGTATTGACAGCTTCATAAAGTAAATCCCGGGAACCACCAGGCTTATCATAGGGCGAGCTGAAAAACGCCCAAAATGTTGGCTTATTTATATTTGTGTAAAAATTATGAGGGATAGGAGCAAGGGTTTTTCGGTTATTTCTTAATTTACCGTGCACAGTAAATTGAGAGACTTTTAATTCAATACTTTTTTTGGGCTAGCCACAAGCGCACAATCTACTTTATGGCCTTACTAAAGCGCTTCCTGTACTAACCCCCTGACGCCATGAATGTGGCCCACTACATTTTTTACCCTCACCTCCCCCGCTGAAAATCTGGGCAAGGAAGTCTTTTCACCCTCCTGCTTGTCTTTTTGCGTGGAGGCCAGTCAAGACAGAATAAATATATAATGGAAACCTCATGGCTACCATGGGTATTGCGATGCTGTAGCTTTGAAATGGTAAAGTCATAACTATAGGTAAACGCAAAGTCTTTGTACCGGAAACCTGCTTGGGCAATAATCGCGTCGCTTTGGTAAATTTCCTCATGTTGTTCAACAAAAACTCCTCTGTACCAAAGCCCGAGCATGATAGGTGCCTTTATGGTATAAACCCCGAAGTCCACTTGCTGAAAACCAGCCTGTCTTTTGTACAAGAAAGTTGGTACCACCCGCAAGGCTTCTTCAGCCGGCTGGTGGTGATATTGTTTCACGTAAAAATTGTAACCGCCATGTACAGATAACCTTACAGGCAGGCGACTGTCTCTAAGAAAGAACTCTTGCTGTGGTCGACTTAGGTGATGAACTGCCATACCAAACCACCAAGTATCTTCGCCATACATAAAAATTCCCGAAGAAATGTCCATGTAATTTACCCGGTTATGCATGGCCACCTCATCGATGGTAAAACCCTGCACTGGAACCGTTCCATAAAACTGGTCTTCAAATAATAATGAACCGTAATTTATGTTTCTCGAAACATAAGAAGCCTGTAAGCCAAAACGTAAATTAAACTGATCGGTAACAGGAACAAGATAGCTGTAATAACCACTAATATCACTAGAAGAAAGGCCAGCAACGCCTATGTCATCATAAAGCACAGACAAACCAAATCCACTGCGCATATCAGGAACATTCAAATCTGCAAAAGCAGCATGCGTTCTAAAGCTTCCGACAAGTCCCGCCCATTGAACCCTGCTGTTTAGTCCTGCGCGGTAACAGTCAGTTGCTCCTGCCATAGCAGGGTTTAACAGCAAAGGGGCGTTGTAATACTGTGAAAACTGTGGATCCTGTGCCTTTGCTATTAAACATGTAAAGCACAATATTATCAGTAAAGTTTTCCTCATCTTACCAAAGTTATTTCTCCAATGATCCGCTTTTTGTCAGGTGCTCCATCGGTAGGGCACTCGTAATCGAGAATAAAAGGATACACGCCAATAGGGGATTGCTTTCCCTGATATGTCCCATCCCACCTATTACCTATGTCACGTGAGCGAAAAATGACTTCTCCCCACCGGTTAAAGATTTTAAGATCTATCGACTCTGCATTCCCCAAAACTCCTATATCGTCATTTACATAATCACCATTAGGGGAAAAAGCTGTCGGAATATTGACTTCACAAGGCACATGTAAGGGAATATCAAAAGTTTTGCGGGTTATCCCCTGGCATCCACGCCCATCGGTCACCAACAGAGAAACTTCAAACACCCCTTCATCTGTAAAAACCACTATAGGCGCTTGTTCTTCTGAAAAATCCCCATTGTCAAAATCCCATTCATATTTTTCGGCAACAGGGTAGCTTTGAGCTGTAAATTGAAGCTCCGCATCAGTTTCTATGATTCCTGAAAGAGGCTCTATTTCAAATTCGACATCAAGGGTATAGGTGCTGTCACTAAGAAAAACACTAGTATCTGTCCGGCAACTATTATCAAGTATAGATACGACCGAGATTTCATAGTTTCCTGCAGAAAGGTTTTCATTTACACGATCTCCGCGTGCACCATCAAGATAAACTTCAAAATCACCATTGGGGACCTCAAGAGAAATAGCCCCTGACCCATCACTGCAAACTTCACTTTCCAAAGAAACCCCTATTAAGAAGGGCTTTTCAGAAATAGTAAAGCTACTGTCCGTGTCACAACCAGTTTCTATGTCTGTTATATGCACGGCATGGTTTCCAGGAGCAAGATTGCTAACCTGATTCGTTCCTACATTGCCATTCCACTGATAACCATAATCCCGTGAAGGCTCTGCCATAGTCACCGCCGCGGACCCGTTATGCTCATAACATGGCGTATGCTCCAAATCCAGGTGTTCTATGGAAACCGTATAAATGCTGTCATTGATCAAAGCAAAAGTATCCACCCGGCAATCCTGGTCAATATCTGCTACGACTGATATATCATAATTTCCTGATGATAAATTGTCATAAAAGACATTTCCAGCTTCTCCATTGTAGCTTATACTAAAATCTCCATCAGGAAGCGTAAGCGAAACTGTCCCTTGGCTGCCAGCACAAATTTCATCTTGTGTAGCTATTTCTACAGTAAAGGGTAAACCTGTAACACTAAAGCTACTGTCCGTATCGCAACCAGTTTCTACGTCTGTTATATGCACGGTATGGTTTCCAGGAGCAAGTGTATCTATTACGTACTCCCCTACACTCCCACTCCATAAAAATGCATAGCTCCTGCTGGTATCTTCCATCGTTATCGCCGCTTTACCATCATGTGAATAACAAGGCGTGTGAGAAATATCTAACTGGTCGATAGCTATAATTATAGCCGGAACAATAGTAAAGCTTGTGTCCAGCATACACCCCTCCGAGTACAAAGTATCCCTTATTTGCAAATGATAATTTCCCGCATCTAGCCCGCTAATAGACCCTGATTCTACTTGCGGAAACTCCTGCCAAAAGAACTGAGGGTTGGGAGGGCCGTCTATAAGGTTAACCTCTATAGCACCGGTTCCAGGGTCACAGAGCTCATCCTCCACTTCGGCATCAATCTGAACAGGATTAACTATTTCTACATGCAAGGTGTCAAAAGTAATACACCCTTCGTTTTCATTATCAATAGCTTTAATAACAATCTCAGAATTTTCTTCAATAGTAAAAAGTTGCGAGGCTGCCTCCCCTTGTAGAAGATTTGAATCAAAATACCATTCATAGGTATACCTGTCATTGTCATAATGCCCTGTACCATAATCAACGATATGCACCCAAAGATCATCGCCTTTGCAGACAGTTGTATCACCAGCAATTAAAGTGTCAGCATTATAGCTTAATTGAACAGGAGCGAATTCTCTCATGTCCAGCGAAAGCGTATCGTATAACATTTTAGCATACCACCAAGTGTTAATTGTTTCTTGTGTCGCACGACCACCTTCAAGACCACCTCTATTTTGCCATCTGTGGCAGCCATCTGTTTCAGACAAACAGCCTTCCAGATTAACTAGTCCATCACCTCCGACCGTCTGTCCATATTCAATCTCTGAATCATCCCAGAAAAGCAAAGGGGAGTCAAGTCCTTCTGGTTTAAGTATGTTTACCCTATACCCTTCCATGTTATGCTCTACGTCATACAAAGGCATGTGCGTCAATCCGAAGCCAAACGTAGAATAAATAGCATACTCCTCCATATCCACCAAGTTGCCATCATTATCCCGCCCGTCCCAATCTACACAAATTGAATCGCCAGGCTCTATTTCTTTGGCAAAGTGTATATCAATGTTTTCATCATACACTCCATTTTGGTTTAAATCAATAAACCCTTCAAGGTGACCATAGGCGTCTGCCATATATAGAAAGCAGAAGTCATACCCAGAACAAGATATTGCAGTAACATGGCTTTGCAGTGAAACCACAATATCACTGGTTGGAAAAGTTTCTTCATCTGGCGGGTTTAGAAAAACTGGAAATTCAGGAACACTATAGTTGCCCACTCTGGACACCCTATCATCTAAAAACTCCCCTGTATCTTGAAGACCCGTGGAATTTAATTGAATGATAAAGGTATAAGGCTGCATACCGTTCATGTCCACTTCATATACCACTCCGTTTTCGACATAGGGATACACAACTCCCCTAAATGGGTTTACCTGAGCCTCTGTAGAGATCTGCCACCCTTGACTATGCAGCCTACCATTAATGGGTTGATTGTTTGCATCTGCAACGGTAACATCAAACAAATACAGATAGACTTCCTCCCCAGGAAAAGGGTCTAAATTAAACTCCAGAACATAATCCCCTGTTTCATCTACAGGAAGCTCAATGGCATTATAGCCACCCGCTACTCCAGTTTGGGCAGGTCCACTAACAGCTTCATCATAATTATTTATATGTCCAGCACCACCTTGCTGAGTTTCCCCTTCGTAAACTATATTACCTGAAGGGGAAACTACTCTATAAGGCATTCCGGAGAGAAAACCTCCGTTTTTGGTACGGTTATTAAAGCCAAAATATATGGTCTCGTCCAGATCATTGACCCTAATTTTAATTTGCTGTTCATCAGGAGCTCCATATTGCCCAAAGTCGGAATAGTCAGGGTGGTCCATAATGGTAGGAGCACCCCAATCATTTTCTGTCGGACGAAACTCTCTGGTTCCTTCAGCCATCAAATGAAAGATACAGGCATTGAGCATATATACCAATGCAATATATTTCTTCATACGTCTTTAAGTTTATTGCTTAATAAGCTTATAAATCCGTACATCTGTATCAGAACTAAGCCTTACGAAGTAAGGCCCTACTGGCCAGGACGCAGCACTGATCTTATTATTACCAGACACTTCGGCTGTGTAAACAACCTTTCCAGACATATCGCAGATTTCCACCCTTACAGATGTTATAAGACCATCTGTTTTTAAATGGATTTCACTATTGAAAGGATTTGGGTACATCTGAACAGAAGCGAAATCGGCCTCATTAACAGAAGTAGGAGTACAGTTCTCTTCACCAGTATTTCCTCCAACACATTCACCACACTCGTCAATATAGGCCTCACCCGCCCAGTCACCATTACAATCTTGCGCACAGCTGTAGTTAATTTCTTTACCCGTATCGCCTCCGGTACACTCTCCACAATTATCTATACTGGCAGTGCCGCCTAAGTCGCCGTTACAATCTTGTTCACAGCTACTGTTAGGTTCTTTTCCTGTATCGCCTCCCGTACACTCTCCACAATCATCTATACTGGCAGTGCCACCAAAATCTCCGTTACAATCTTGTTCACAACTGCTGTTCGGATCTTTACCTGTATCGCCTCCCGTACACTCTCCACAATCATCTATACTGGCAGTGCCACCAAAACCTCCGTTACAATCTTGCTCGCAACTGCTGTTCGGCTCTTTGCCTGTATCGCCTCCCGTACACTCTCCACAATCATCTATACTGGCGGTGCCGCCAAAATCTCCGTTACAATCTTGCTCACAACTGCTGTTCGGCTCTTTGCCTGTATCGCCTCCCGTACACTCTCCACAATCATCTATACTGGCAGTGCCACCAAAATCTCCGTTACAATCTTGCTCGCAACTGCTGTTCGGATCTTTACCTGTATCGCCTCCCGTACACTCTCCACAATCATCTATACTGGCAGCGCCACCAAAGTCGCCGTTACAATCTTGTTCACAACTGCTGTTTGGCTCTTTGCCTGTATCGCCACCCGTACATTCTCCACAATCATCTATACTGGCAGTACCGCCAAAGTCTCCATTACAATCTTGTTCACAACTGCTGTTCGGCTCTTTGCCTGTTTCACCTCCGGTACATTCTCCGCAGTCGTCTATGCTGGCCGTACCGCCAATATCTCCGTTACAATCTTGCTCCCAAGGCTCTCCAGGTACAGTAAGAGTACCATCACCAAATATAAAATCAGGAAAATCTTCCGCTGTATAAGTTCCAGGGCCTACTTCTGTACCATTAATGTAGATTTCTTCAATTGAAACACTATTCGAAAGATGCAAAGACCCTTCAAGTGAAAGTGAGGAAATTTCTACCCCATCATTTTCAATATACAGGCTCGAACCAGGTCTGACAGATACTTCACCGGAACCTAAAGCAGACACATCAACAACCCTGACAGTTCCTTCAGTAATATCCCAATCACCCGAAAACTGAGAGCCGTCATTAGACAATATAATTTCACCAGAGCCAAGCGTTGTAAGGCTGGCTTCTCCTGAGATACTCCCATAAAGTGTTAAAAAAGCCTGCTCTGTCCTTGATTGAATCCTGCTGCTGGATACAACTTCTATACTTGAAGTCAAAAAAGTTTCATTTCCACCAGTTATGAGCCGGAGTTCACCACCATCTAGAAGGATATTTTCAATTACCCTTTCATCCATTATACGAACACTTCCTTCTCCCACTATACTAACCACTGCTTCTATTGTAGCTTCAGACGTCAAAAGTTCCCCTTGCGGAACGATTGCAGTATCACCAGCTGCCGGCACCCGCCCTTGATCCCAGTTAGCAGGATTGTCCCACTCTCGGTCACCACTGTTATTTGTAAAGACAAAAATCCTGGAGCAGTTATTAGGCTCTATACCTGTATTCCCTCCCGCACACACCTGACAATCATCTATAAATGCTTCTCCACCTGGCTCACCGGCACAATCCGCTGGTCTTATAAAGGAAACAGTATAGGTATTTTCTATACCATCATTATCAGTAGCTAAAACACTTGCCTCACCAGGAACAGAAGAAGCTTGAGTTATGGTAAAACTAACCCCATCCTGTGCTACAGCATCCACTAAAGGAATCTCCTCCCCTTCTTCTATTTCAATTGTATAACTATTCAGGTTAGGGCTAAAGCCATCAATCAATGCTCCATATACCAACAGCTCTGACAACACCACCTCCGTTGTCTCCTCGCCAAGCTCAAAGGCTCCGATATCAGGCCCAGATCCGTTATAAGGTTCTCCTAAATCCACACCAGCATTTATCAAAAAACTACTAGGCTTAGGCCTTAAAAGATCTATTTCAGGAAGAGAACCATCAGGCTGTCTTGGCGATTTTGCCAGTGCAGTATTGACACTTAAAAATTCGTCTTCAGTTACTTCGCTGCTTACCTGCCAACTATTTCCTTCCTCTATAGCATTTGGGGACAGAGACGCAATAACATTAGAAACCGCACTAAGATTATTTCGGTAAATATGACGTTTACTGCCGTCCGACGGATCGTTAGGGAAATAATAGTTACGCCCGTTGTTATAAGCAGTGTTGTGCAAAAGGGTCAGCGCACCTGAATTATTATTATGATCAAACCCTTTATCCTTGTTATCAAAAGCCAAATTGCGAATTACGATATGATCGCCCGGGACACCGTCACCACCGAGTTTTATACCATTGCCATTGCCCCGAAAACCTTCAGGATTTCCAAATACAGAAGCATCACCATTACCAAAAACCCAACAATTTTCAATAGTTACTGTACTTTGTGCCCTCCAGAGGTCGAAACCATCATCAGAGTTCTCCCAAGAGCGGCAGCCATAAAATTTATTGCCTGGACCTACATCAAATTTTGCTGAAAAGCCATCAGCGTTGTTACCTATATTACCGGTAACATTGAAGTTTTGATAGCTGTCGCAGTTTTTAACTAGATTGTGAGAGGCTCCACCTGCCATATGTATCCCAGTATCATTACATCCGTGGGCCGTCATCCTATCAAGAATGTTATGGCTTCCATCCATACGTATACCATTGTGACCAGCATTTTTAATAGTAATACCCACAATCTGCCAGTAACTCGCATTAAGCCTAATGCCATTGTTATTGCTTCCAATGGATTGAGAACTGAAATCCAACACGGGAGTCTCCCCAGAATAAGCATATACAATTATCGGTTGCTCCGATGTACCGCTCCGGCTTGAAGGTATCTGTATGGTTCCGGAATGCTGATAAGTGCCACCCCGCATGATAAATACATCTCCGGGACGAGATATACTAATTGCATGGTTTAAAGTAGCAAAAGGTGCTTCTACGGAACCAGAGTTGTTATTATTACCATCCGGTGCAACGTAAAAAGTCCGCAACCCTGTGGGTTGTGCAGAAATACTTAAGGTCATAAATAGACCATAAAGAAATAAGAGTGGTAGTAGTATTTTCTTCATAAAAATATTTGTTATTGTATCTCCTTTACAACTTGACGATAAAAAAGTAAACAATGCAGATAAGTATTTTTAGAGTTTACCCCTCAAAAAGCCATTATCGCTGAACAATTAGAACTAAAGTTTACTTCATGGTTTACGCAAAAAGAGGCTTAAAAAAGCACTAGCACTTGAAGAATTCACATAAATGAAAAAAGAAAATGTTTATAAACAGAATCTTGGTCCTAAAAAAGAATGTTAACCTTTCGAGATATTTCAACTTTTCGGTAATATTATCAACCACCTACAGGTATAGCGCATGAACAAAAGAAAGTTTTCCCTAAAAGATATCCCCGGTTGGGTGATAACCTTGGCCATCATTGGGATTTTATATATTACTGGCTACCATACAGAGGTAATAGGTCAAGCTCAAAGGGTCGTGCTGGCCACTGGGCTTATAAAACCAAGCCTACCCCACCAAGCTGAAGGTGAAAAAGCGAGTTTAACAGAGAAAAACATGGCAGGTGCAGGATTTCAAATGACAGACCTTAACGGTACACCTGTAAATTTTGAAAACCTACACGGAAAAGTCATCTTTCTAAATATTTGGGCAACGTGGTGCCCGCCATGCATTGCAGAAATGCCCAACATACAGAGCCTATATAAAAAAGTAGATCCTGAAAAAATAGTTTTTGTCATGCTTTCCATAGATGAAAAAGGAAGCGAGAAGGTAAATAGGTTTATCGAGAGAAAAGGCTACACCTTTCCAGTTTATCTACCAGCCAATCCCCTGCCGGCAGCGTTTGCTTCGAATGTGGTACCTGCTACCTTTATCATATCTCCTAAAGGGCAAGTGGTTGCTAAACATGAAGGAATGGCCAATTATGATTCCAAAGAGATGAAAGATTTTTTGAATGGCCTTACAGAGAACTGATAATCATTTTTGAACCCTGCACTTCTTAAAAAACAAAAGGGGCTGTACATGCTTTGTAACAGCCCCGTAAAACACAGCTTTTATTCAACAATAAAAGGATGTTGTTTTGTCTCCTCTCCTACTTCCAGCCTTAAGAAATATATTCCAGCAGGAAGAGAAGAAATATCAAGCAATTTTGTTTGCTCAAATGTAGACTCAAAATAAACTTGGGTACCTAGTCCATTAAAAATTCTTATATCCCGGTTACCAGCCACTTTATATGCAACATGTATCCTGTCATGGGCAGGGTTAGGGTATACCTTTAGTTCAGTTTGGCTGTTTAAGCGGGACAGTCCCGTAATATCAGCTACTGACACATGTATATCATCACTCCTGGTTTCTCCATTATCATTATTAACCACCACGTAGTAAACACCCGCATCATCGGATGATGCATCAGAAATAGCAAATGAACTTTCAGTAGCCCCCTCAATTGGTTCTCCATTAAAATACCACTGATAGGTATTGTTTCCCGGTCCGGAAACATCAACCTCCAATACCAATTCATCTCCTACGTTTACTTCATATGCATCGGCCATATCTGAAATTTCAGGAAGTGCACAAGAAAAGCCAAAGGCCACTCCGGTGTTCCCACCGGCACAGACACCACATGAATCTATAGAAGCTGTGCCACCATATGCCCCGTTACAGTCTTCCTCACAAGGAACTTCACCTGTATTGCCACCCACGCACTCTCCACAAGCATCTTCATAAGCTGTACCATCTGGATCACCGTTACAATCAGTTACTGCATTAACAACAATTTCTATTACATCACTTGCCGTTTCTCCAAACTCGTTGCTCACCACTACATGGTAAGATCCGCTGTGCTGCCCGGAATATAAACTATCTACTTCGTAGGTACGCGAGGTTGCCCCAGATATAGGCGATCCATTATGGTACCATTGGTAAGATATGGTTCCAGGACCTTCATAGTTTACTGTCATTGCCAATGCATCTCCTGTATAGAGGCCTTCTTCTGGATACTCTACAGATATAATCACTGGGGGTTCGCAATTGGATCCAGGTTCTATGCCGGTATTCCCGCCTGCGCAAATTCCACATGCGTCTTCAAAGGCGCTACCATCAGGATCACCATTGCAGTCAGGTTTCGGTTGGACATTTACATCTATTATGTCACTTGACGTTTCGCCATATTCGTTGCTTACCACTACATGGTATGCTCCGCTGTGGACCGAAGATATTGAACTGTCAACTGTATAGCTGCTACCGGTGGCATCCGCTATGGGATCCCCATTGAAATACCACTGGAAAGTAAGTTCACCAGGGCCACTGGAATTTACACTTAAAATAAAAGGATCGCCGGTAAAAATTTCCCCTTCAGGAACAACCAGCTCACTAATGCTTGGTTCTTCGCACGATGAGCCTGGTTCTATGCCGGTATTCCCGCCTGCGCAAATGCCACATTCATCTTCGAAAGCGGCGCCGTCAGGATCTCCGTTACAATCTAGTATAGGTTGGACATCTATTTCAATTACCTCACTTGACGTTTCGCCATATTCGTTGCTTACCACTACATGGTATGCTCCGCTGTGGACCGAAGATATTGAACTGTCAACTGTATAGCTGCTACCGGTGGCATCCGCTATGGGATCCCCATTGAAATACCACTGGAAAGTAAGTTCTCCAGGGCCTGTGGAATTTACACTTAAACCAAACGGATCGCCAGTAAAAATACCCCCTTCAGGCAAAACCAGCTCACTGATGGTCGGTTCTTCGCACGATGAGCCTGGTTCTATACCGGTATTGCCGCCTGCGCATACGCCACACTCATCCTCAAAAGCGGTACCGTCAGGGTCACCGTTACAATCTAGTATAGGTTGGACATCTATTTCAATTACCTCACTTGACGTTTCGCCATATTCGTTGCTTACCACTACATGGTATGCTCCGCTGTGGACCGAAGATATTGAACTGTCAACTGTATAGCTGCTACCGGTGGCATCCGCTATGGGATCCCCATTGAAATACCACTGGAAAGTGAGTTCACCAGGGCCACTGGAATTTACACTTAAAATAAAAGGATCGCCCGTAAAAATTTCCCCTTCAGGTACAACAAAATCACTAATGCTTGGATCTTCGCACGACGCCCCAGGTTCTATGCCGGTATTCCCGCCTGCGCAAATTCCACACTCATCTTCGAAGGCCGTACCAGCAATATCTCCATGGCAATCTTCCTCACAACTGCCTAAAATAATATTTGGACTATCAAAGCCTATAAGATCAAAATTAGGCCCTCCCTCTTCGGTCAAGGATACAAGTTCAATTCTATTGTTACCCTGAGAAAGGTCAAGGGAAACAGATGCTATTTCCCAGTCACTCCAGGCTCCGGTAAAATTGAAGCCCAGCGCTTCCACTTGAGTTTCGCCATTAACTTTTACTTCCATAGCCCGGTTTAGACTACTACCATTGGCATAACGAAAAGATAATGTTGCCGATTGGGCATTTTCACTATTTATAACATACAAAATGGTATTTCCAAGTGCATTATCACCATTAAGATAACCATTGCCCATAAACCCATCATGTTCGGCTTCAACCGCCCCTTCATATACACAAGCATCGGGGCCATCAACAAAGCCAGCGCATGCGGTTTTACCGGTATTCCCTCCGACACAATCTCCACAATCATCTTCTGTGGCAGCTCCTTCTAAATCTCCATTGCAATCAAATGAAGGTTCCATTTCAGCAAAAGTAAACCTCTGATTATCCTGTCCATTTCTAACCCATAGCAAACCCTGACGACCGGGTTCTACAGAATTGCCATGCATATCAATGACTAAATCTGTATTATTTTCTACCGCCAAATGATAAGTTCCATCACCTAATGTTTCTATCCTAAAAGTTGAAGGGGTTTCCGAAAGCGTAAGTGTATTCTCTTGACTACCGTCGCCATAACTGAGGAAAAGGTCTTCTGTAACAGAAGAAATGTGATAGCCAGACCCACTTTGGGTGATTTGCCAAACCTCATTACTGGTTTCAGAACAGGCTTCTTGAGTTACTATGTCACCAGGGTGAAGGCACAGGTCAGAGTGATAAGGCCTTATCTGATAATATCCTTCTTCGAAAGCCATTGTACATGGTTGCTTGCCGGTATTTCCTCCAACACACTCTTCACAGTCGTCTAATACGGCAGTACCACCTGGTATATCATTACAATCGGG
The DNA here is from genome assembly GCA_030913385.1 of Cytophagaceae bacterium ABcell3. Classification (NCBI taxonomy): domain Bacteria; kingdom Pseudomonadati; phylum Bacteroidota; class Cytophagia; order Cytophagales; family Cytophagaceae; genus Natronocytophaga; species Natronocytophaga cellulosiphila. The sequence goes on along the minus strand of CP133159.1, from coordinate 543,664 downwards.
CTCTCCGCCTTCACCACCTTCACAACCACAGTCTTCATAAACAGGGCCACCTGTTACACAATTGCCTTCCGCAATACTTTGGGAGCCTTGGATGGAAATTTCATTAGCAGGATTAGAGGCACTACCTCTAAGATCATTATCAATAAACCGGTTGTTGTTAGTATTTCCAAAGCCACTCCCTGAAGAAGTTTCACGGATTCCATAAGAATGATCTCCTGAAATGCACAAATTTCGAATGGTTACATTCTGAGCGGGTTGATGTTCGTTGGTTCTTGAGGCAATTCTTACCCCTTCTCCCCTAGAACCGCTAATAATGCCACCGTTGATGGTATAATCCCAACTATCTTCAATAAAAATACCAGCAGAATTAGAGTTCTCAATATCCACCCAGTCTATAGTAACCCCACGACTTTGAGAAACACCAAATATACCACGGCCACATTCTCTGGCTATTACTTTTTTCACATGGATATCCGGCCCTGCATTATTGGCCGTTCTAAAAGCGGCATAACCGCCACCGTGATTGGCCCGATAGGCGTCTATCAGTTCAACAGTTGCATTTGTCGACCTATTAAGCAAAAGTCCACAACCGCCAGTATTCCGTGTTTCTATGGTTCCAATCGTAACATTATCGGTATCCCATATTTCCACTGCATGATGGGCACAGTGTTCGGCAAATACATAATCAATTTCCACATTTTGCGACCTGGTATCATTTCTACCTTCAATTCGTATACCTAAACCTATGTTGCGTGCCTCAGGTATAGATATATGAATTTGAGATAAAACAACATTAGCACACCCGTGCAACCAAATCCCATATCTCGGATTACCGGTAATAGTCATATTACGTATCTCAATATTGTCTGAGCGAATGCCTCGCACAGGAACTATCAAGTCATCTCCCGTATCATTGACATCCATAGTATTACCATGAAAATCTAGAATGGTAAAAGAAGGGATGTCAAATGTTTTTAAAGAATTAGTACTACCGGTAGAACCGGAGTTCCGAACATTAATTGTTTCTTTGCTAGTCCGCCCTGAGGTAAGATTATTCGCTGCAGATTGAATGGCTGCAATCATATCCGAACCTGTATAGACACTAGACCCATTAACAGTTGCTGTCCACGTACTGCCTGCACGGGTTACTTCCGCTTGGGCAAAAAGAAAAGCCTTGCTGGAAATTATTAACAAGAAAGCAAAAAATAAGGCGTAGATTTTTTTCATAAAAAAAATTTGTTAAAGTAGTTGATTCACAGAGTATGTTATAAGGTACATACAATTCAAAAACAGATAAGTAAACACTTATGCGCAAAAAATTTTCAGCACATGTGAATTGTATGAAACCGTTTTTATAGATCTTTTAGATAATTAAAAAATGTGTTATCTGAACCAGTACCTTATATGCTACTACATATTAATTAAATTGCATAGGTTAATTTACAGATAACCCTTAAAAATCCGTTCTATATATTCTATCCTTCAGGAACTATGAAAAATACTTACCTGATAACTGCTTTTCACTTATTCTTAGTGATACTTTTCATGGTAGTTTTCAATTACCAACAAACTTCAGACGCTATTAGATATATAGCCATTTCAAATGAGTTTCTTGCTCTAGAACTAACACCAGAGTTCAATTGCAACACAGCACCTGGATATCCCTTGTTTTTGGCCATTATTAAGGTTATTACTGGCCACAACAAGTATGTAGTAGCTATAATACAATCCATTATATTCGTTTTTTCTACCCTTTACTTTATAAATTCAGTAAAAAACAAGTATAATCTGTCTGATAATGCGGCCTTCTTTTTATTAGCTTTCTTCATGGTATTTCCAGAGTTTATCCACGCAAACGGAAGCACCTTTACAGAGTCTATATGTGCATCTCTTCTTCTGCTTATAGGCGGAGCCATTGTTAATTTTAAAAAGAAAACAGATCACCTGATACTTATCATCGCCCCTATTAGTTTGGCTCTAGTAAAATTTGAATATTTATATGTTGTAATCATTTTATTGTGCATCTTTTTATATGAAAAGAAGTTTAAAACTCTTTCACTAAGCGTCATCCTTTTAGGAATATGCCTTACAATGAATGGGTTAAAAAACAAACACGTTTTTGGAGTTTTTCAACCTACTTCTTTTGGTTCAGGAACAGTCATTTATGGAGGAAACAATACAAACTTAGATGGTTCTTGGCATATTTACGGAATAACTAAAAACTATATACCCAAAAAACATGAGGCTTCTATGGATTCAATCATCCAACTGAGCGCTCAACATAGCTGCATTGAGAAAGATAAGTTTTATAAAAAAATGGCTCTAGATGCTTGGAAAAACAGCTATATAGACCAAATTAAAACCATCCCTTTAAAAGCAGGAAAACTTTGGCTATTACCAGGAAGTATGGATTTCTACACCGGACAGGTTGAAATTAAAACCGGATTACAGATAAAAAGCTTGTTCAGCGATGAGCTGTGGCCTTGGTATGGCAAATATAAGCATGGTATTTACCTAATTATTTACTGGGTCTATTTAGCCATAAGCTTAACAGGGGTAATTATAAAACTAAGAACAATAGGGCTGGACAAAATTGATGTATTTTTTCTAAGCATCCTAATCATTAACACAGCTATATATTCTATCCCTTTTTATGGTCTTGGGAGGTTCCACCTACCAGTGTTACCTTTGCTGGTTTATTATTCTGTTTTTGTGTATTCCAAATTATTCAGTTCACAGAGACAGTTATAGGGTATACAAAACAGATAAGCAAACACTTATAAGTAAAAAATAGGATACAAAACGGTATACTGATACAACGCTCAAATAGACCCAAAATAATATCTGAGCCAGCACCTTATCCCAAGACCTGCCCCACCTGGTCTTAAGTTAAGCGCTAGCGATTCTATGACCAACAATTAATAGAGCATCCGCTCGCACACAAAATAGCTGTCTCTGACAAAACCCTCCGGCATTATTTGTCTGAATCAGAATTTTCAGGATTATAGAATTAACAGAATGGAGGCATGGCTTCTCACAGTCTATCCTAGAAGGCCATATTTTATAGAATTAACAGAATGAAGGCAGAGCTTTTCACAGTCTGTGGTAATTCGCTACCCTGTTCACTTGCCGTATCCGGAAATCCGATCCTCACCCCAACCTTGTTAATAAAGCCATATGCTAAAGGTAGCTTGCAGCTACCCAGATGATAACTTATTTATAGTGAATACAACTTTTAAATATTTAGTGAAATAACCGCCACTTGATTTCAGGTAAGCGCTACTACACCTTTAACTAATTAATTATAAAATTCTTAAAATCATCCCTGTAACCTAAACATTCAGAATAAAAGATTTCAGAGAGCAAGCCGCTAATTATCCTCATCATCCTTTGCTACCGAAATGTTATTAAAATTGACCTGAACCCTAAGGTTAAAAGTCATTAAAAAATGTCTGGCCCGGAAATCAGGAGCATGGGACTCCCCTACCTGTTCATGCCCTCTCCCGTTATCTTTATCTATATAAACCCCTGAACTATACGAAAACTGATCAGGCTCGATCTGGGAATTTCGATAACTGATATTTCCGCCACGCTGTACATTAGTACTCAAAGACAATAGCACTCCACGCTTTACCTTAAAAGCTACGCCTATGCCCGCCATTGCATAAAGAGTGGCGCTTGTGTTAATTGATTCTTGATGAGAATATCCTTCGCAATCATCACTAAATCCCCTATAAGGATCCCTAGCCCTCCATAACGAGTAATGTATACCCAAACCTGCGCCTGCTTCTAAAAAAGGTTTAACAATAGCGCATAACCTGTCTGCCTGATATCTGATTACAGGGCCCACAAAAAAGTAGTTGTGCATATTTTCAATATTAGCTAAATCATGCACATAATTATCCCGAACATAAGGCACCATACTTCTCTTTGTCCTTCCATACCGGTTAAACGATGCAATTCCTCCAATAAAAAAAACATGGTTATAGGCATCCTTATTTATATAGGTATAATAACCTCCCGAAAATCCATGACTTCCAGTTATACCATTAGCCATATCCGATAAACCAAAACTATGAGCATACCCTAACTCGAGAAAATTTTGAGCACTAACCGGACGAAGGAACAAAAAAAGCAAGAACAAAAAAATATAAGGTTTACCCATTGAAATCCTTCCTACCATCGCCAAAACATGAAAAAACAGACATAGTCTCTAAAATACCCGTTAAACATGACATAAACAAGAAAGGAACGCTGCTACTGGCATTAATTTATAATGAATTCTATGGAATTGTGTGTGATTTTAATAACCAGTTTCTGAATTCACAGCAGAAAGAGTCATGCAATGAAGGAGAGATGATCTTCTGTTGGATAAAAGGGAAAAAAGAATCAATTATGAAGTTATACAGAAATATGAAAGGTTGAGGGGGAAGGAGGAATTATTTTACGGATCTTAGCAATTTTATTATTCCGCCACTAACTAAACCAGCCATAAAGTAGTACCCAAAACTCATGGCGGCGGTTTTAAAAGTCCGGGTTGAGTATTTTTCATTAAGTCCGGTCAGTGCAGGGATAAGTATAACACCAGCGCCGGCACCTGCACCAAGCATCAGACCAGTCAGCACCGGACGCTTAGATGTGCCGGTCAGAGAATAGTACAATGTATTGGAAATGATATCTGAGGCCAGTGCTAACCTGTAAAGGTTTTCTTTTTTTTCCGGAGCTTTTTTTCCTGCAATTTTCTTTATCGCCTGCATTCCCAATTTATCCACTTCTGGAGCGTTTTTAATGTTTTTTCTCAGTATTTCATGAACAGCCGTTAATGCTGTTGCTCCCGTCAGACCACCTGCTATTGATTTTATTGCTTCCATAAAACATCCTGTTTATCTAATCAACAGTTTGATTTTTATGAATGTTTATTCAAAAGGAAACACTCCGCTTTTAATGACTTTCAGGTAATTATTTTTTAGGATTACCTGAAAGTCTCTAGAAAGTAATAAGTTTTTTTTGTACGATAAAATGCTTTAAACTGCTTTTCTTATTAAATAGCGATATGTGCCATTGTTAGAAAATAAAGCGGCCATTGATGAAATTGCGTTAAGAACTTTATAAACATGGAGCGGCCAAAAAATTTGCTGTTTGAGCCCGACGCAAGGAGGGTGAGTTTCAAATTTTTTAGCGTAATGGTTATAAAGTTTAGCAAATTTCATCACAGGCCTTGACTTTTTTGCTTACTTTTTTTGTCTAAGAAAAAAAGTAAGGCCCTGCCGGCGAGGCAAAAAGTAACTTAGCGAGCCTAAGTAAGCTAATAATACATAAGATATCTAAGTGGGTAACCTATTATTTTTTTGAACCTTCAGGTCGCTTCTCTGTTACAGCTTCAATATCAGAAACAAAAACCAATGAAACATATGCAACAAAAAGTAAAAGGTTTTGAGTATGTTAAAGAGGCGTTTTTACAATATTCTGAATTGAAGAAATGTTTGTTGGTGCCTGTTCAGGGAAACCGTCTGGTAAAAGGGTGTTCATTTATAAAGAAAATTAGAATACCATCCCCTGATCATTATATTTTATTGTTTGCAGGACTGTTGTCAATGCTTTTTGCCACCTCCTGCGACCCTGTGGTGCATGGCGAGGAGCCTGCGCAAATGCGTGATACTCCGCCAGAGCAGGCAATCATTGTCCGTCCGGATGATGTGGTATGGCAAGAAGGGCCGGAATCTTTCGAGCCTGGTTCGGAGTTTGCGGTTTTGGAAGGTGACCCGGGAGATACGGGTGTTTTTAACATGCGCATAAAAATGCCTGATGGGTTCGTTATTGCCCCGCATACCCACCCAAATGTGGAAAGGGTAACCGTGTTAGCAGGCACTTTTAACCTCGGCCACGGTGAGACGTTGGACGAAGATGCCGCAGAAGCACTTGAGGCGGGAAGCTATTTTTCACTTCCGCCGGAGATGCCTCATTTTGCCATTGCAGAAAGAGAGACCATAATCCAATTAAAAACCATTGGGCCTTGGGTCATTAATTATATTAACCCTGAAGACGATCCAAGACTAAGGGAAGCACCAGCATCTTTGGCAGAACCTGCCGGTAAAAAATAAGCCTCCTAAGGAACGGGATAAACATTTATGGCCGGCTCACCGATGTGCAAAAGCAGAGGGGCTGGCTTTTTTATGCTGGTGGATTTTACTATCAGAATAATTGCCTTTTAGATTTCTAAGGGAATAACCTGGTATGGATTAGGTGGCTTTAGGCTCAGCTGCTGGAATGCACTTGCTTGCTATTCGTACTTCAATATGTCTGAATCAGAATTTTCAGGATTACAGAATTAACAGGATGGGGGCGGAGCTACGCACAATCTGTGGCAATTGGCTATTAGCTTTTCCCTGTTTTTCAATAGCAGGGGCAAAAGATGGATATCTTTATATTTTTTTTGTTCAGCTGCTGGTATGAGCTTGTAACTCGTACCTTTAATATATAACAAATCCGGGAGGTATGGAGGTTTATTTGGGTATGCCTTTAAGCAGTTCTTTTAATTCTTTATCAGAGAGGTTATCTTTTTCTGATTTATCGTAAATAGAAAGTAGATATACGTTTTTCTCACTGATGACGAAATTAGTGATAACCCGTGCACCCCCAGACTTTCCTTTTCCTTTAGAGGCAATGGGAATACGTATTTTGTAACAATTATTTCCAAGAGCTGTACCCTTTACCGGATTTTCTTTAAGCTCCTGAACAAGAGCCAACAGGTCATTTTTAAGGGTGATGTGTTTTTTTGCAAGCCTTTTAGCCTACCTTTCAAAAACACCAATCGTCTTAATATTATAGCTCATTTAAAAAATCGTCTGCATTCCTAGCTTTCTTTTTACCTTCCCTGATTAGCTTCATTTCTTTTACCGCTTCGCTAACTCCTCCATCATCTGGGCCTTAGGCTCTGTAAGAGGTTTTGCCTTTACATAGTCGGAAAGGTTGTTAAACAGCTCCATTACAAACTCTGCTTTACTATCTTTTATATCAAGCAATACTTTCATATCAATTAGCCATTTATAATGTTACGACCTAATGCCTGCTTTGTTTTTATGAAAATCCCATTATGGTGCCACTAAAGACATAAATTGTTTTATGGCATATTTTTACCGCCTTTCTAAAAATTCATTAAAGCATCACATGTATGAGTTAAATATGAATATTGAACAAAAATAGATGATAAAAAGGTCAAAAGCAATTTATTAAAACACGTCCATTAAGTAGTAAATGTTTGAAGACAAGTCATTTAGAAAACGTACCAACTTAGCCGTAGGTTAAGCACTACCGATCCTACGACCAACAATTAATAGAACATCCGCTCGCACACAACATAGCTGTATCCGACAAAACCCACCGGCATTATTTGTCTGAATCAGAATTTTCAGGGATTAAAGAATTAACAGGATGGGGACAGAGCTTTTTTGCTGGTGGCGTCGTGCCTTTTCTTACGTACTGCAACTCAATGGGGGCAATGCTTTTTCGGTTTGTGAGGACACAAGCCGGTGTGGCAGATTTTTTCAAATAGACTCCGCAAACCTTAATGGATTTAAGGGTTTATTCTGGTTCATAGATTTATCTAGGACGAATTAAAAATCGCAGAATTGAGGATAAACATGAAGTAGTTTTCTACAATAAGGATTGATTTGTACATATTATTAATCTATGTTTGATAAAACTAAGCAATTATTGATATATATTTAAGTATGGCTTTGTTTGAAATAAAAGTAAAAGGGAAATCTGGTTTTATAAATAAACATGGGGATCTAGTTATACAACCACAGTTTGAAAAAGCATTGAAATTCAGTGATGGGCTTGCTTTTGCATCTGTTAAAGTTGACAATAAGGAGTTAGCCGGCTTTATCAATGAGTCGGGTGAGTGGGTAATAGAACCTGTTTACTCAGGTTTACCTCTATACAATATGTTTCCTTCTGTTTATTTTTCTCAAGGCTATGCTCCTGTAAAGTTGCCTGATAATAAAAAGAAGTTTTTTATTGATAAGAATGGGGATCCTATCACAGACCCAATCTATGAAAATGCTTTTCCATTTTCTGAAAGCAGAGCTTTAGTAAAACGCAATGGCTTATATGGATATATAGATTTATTAGGAAAGGAAATTACACCTTGTCAATTTGGTGAGCCTCCATTAGACCCTATGGATTGTCGGTTTTCAGAAGGTTTGGCACTTGCAAGGTTTGGTAATGAAGATGAAGGAAATTTGCATTACATCGATTCACAAGGAAAAGCGGTAATTGAGGGGCCATTTATTAAGGCTAATCCATTTTCGGAAGGGTTCGCAATGGTAACTGGGGAAGGGGATTTTGGTGAATATTACTTTATAAATAAAGAAGGAGAGATTCCGTTTGAACAGGTTTCTTTACAGTCAACTTCATTTTCAGAAGGCTTGGCAGGTGTATATGATCCGGAAATGGAATGTATTGGTTTTATAAGTTCTTCAGGTGATTGGGTCATCAAACCTCAATTTGAATATGCGCTCTGGTTTTCCGAGGGTCTTTCCCTTGTCCAACATTTTGGATCCAAAAAGAAAGGGTTTATTAATCCACAAGGTGAGCTTATCATTAAACATATTGATATTGCTTTACCATTTTGCAATGGCCTTGCTTATGTCCATAAAAATAAACAAAAAGGGTATATCAATACTAAAGGGGAATTTGTGTGGACAGAGTAACAGCGATCATTGAAATCTTATGGTGGTAAGTTATGCGTTAGCGATCCTACGACCAACAATTAATAGAGCGGCCACTCGCACACAAAATAGCTGTCTCCGGAAAAACCCTCCGGGAATTATTTGTCTGAATCAGAATTTTCAGGATTATAGAATTAACAGGAGGGGGGCGGAACTTCTGACAATCTGTGGCAATTTACAACCCGTACTACCAAACAAAGACGCAGCCTGTGGCTACCAAATTTGAATTTAACCCTTATACGCTACAGCCTCCAGCTACAGCACTACAAACCAAGCCCATTATTTAATTACCGAAACATGTGAAACGGTATTCCCATTGATGATAATGGCATACAAACCCGAACGCACAATACTGCCCATATTATCAGTACCATCCCATTCCGTAGGGGTTTGTAGCTCCTTTACCAAAACACCTTGTTTATTGTAAATTTTGGCTATTCCGGGAGTGCTGATGTAATAAGTATCACTAATACCATCACCATTAGGCGAAAAGGCTTGATCGCAATTTGATGGACGGGGCACTGATATGTAGTTTCTCAGGTTAACTTCACAACTTGCGTTATCTGTAATAATCAAGTCATACACACCTTCACTCACATCTACGATATTATCTGAGGAGGTAAATAAATCATTTGAATTTCTTCTTTTTAGTGTAAACTGAAAGGATCTTACCTCTTCATTGTCCGGTTGAATGATAACTGAAGATGCTTCATTGCAGCCATGTTCTTCAATATGATACGAAGGTGCTACATTTTTTTCCCAGCTTTGGTCAATTACTGCATATGCTTCACTAAAATCCAATGTCACAGTATCATAAAAAGTACCTGCATACCACCAAGTGTTAATGGTTTCTTGGTTTACCCTAGGCCCTTCTAAACCACCACGATTCTCCCATCTATGACAACCTAGTTCATTCGACTTACACCCGTCTGTATTGACCAAAGGGTCTCCGTCTACTGTTTGCCCATCTTCTATCAAAGAATCATCCCAGTACAAAAGAGGCTTTTTTACTCCTTCTGGACGTATCATTTGAACTTTTATGCCATGTTTATTATGCTCCACGTCATACAATAGGAAGTTAGTCAGGCCATGACGAAAATCAGAGAACACTTGAAACTCTTGATCTGCCAGAGGTCTTCCTGACAAATCCAGCCCATCCCATTCTATACAGCCCGCACCTCCGCCTTTTACTTCTTTGAAAAAATAAAAATCTGTATCACTGTCAAATACGCCATTCTGGTTTAAATCAATAAACCCTTCTACATGGCCACTAATGTCTGATTCATACTCAATACAAAAATCGCTCCCAGGACAAGACTGCTTATTGATTTTACTTTGATACTTAAAGTTAAATTGTTGCGTTGGAAAAAGTTTTTCATCAGGAGGATTTAAAAATACATCATATTCCGGCAAAAGATGCTTACCCATTCGGGACTTTCGGTCTTCAAAGAAATCGCCAGAATCTGTAGTACCTTTAGAGTTTACAAAAAAAGCAAAAGTAAATGGCTGAATCCGGTTAAGGTCAACTTCATAAACCACTCCATTTTCAGTATAAGGATAAACTTTACCAAAATATTCATTTTCTTGCGATTCTGTCGTCAACTGCCACTCTTTGCAATGTAACCTGCCTGGAACGATTTGTCCATCTGCATTGGCTACAGATATATCAAATAAATAAAGGTATGCTTCTTCTTCAGGTTTATCAGAAAGGTCAAACTCCAACACATAATTTCCGGTTTCTTCTGGCTCAAAATACAGGGCATCATATCCTTGCTCCGAAAATCGCTTTGGTCCGGCCACAGCTTCTTCCCAAGTGTTTATACAACCCTGACCTTCGTCTTGCATAATACCTTCCACTACCACAATGCCAGAAGGCGAAACCCACCTGTACGGAATTTCCAAAAAGCCACCTTCTTTCCGCCTGTTATTAAACCCAAAGTATACCACTTCATCAGTAGCGCCAACCTTAACCTTAATTTGCTGTTCATCTGGTGCTCCATACTGACCGAACGTTGTGTACTGATGGTGATTAATTAAAATAGGCGCACCATAGTGTTCCTTTTCAGGACGCATTTCTTTGGTACCCTCAGCAAAAACATTCATGCCAAAGAACAGCAAAAAGCTTGTCATTATGAGTTTATAATTTACCATTTCTATCTCATTATGGTAATAGAACCTTGCTCTGTTTTACCGTCCATATATTCTAAAATAAAAATATAATATCCTGAAGAAACAGCTCTTCCGCTCAGGTCATTGCCATCCCATTCATCAACTCCTCCATTGCCTACCCTAGATTGATAAACCAAAGCGCCAGTTTTAGAAAACACTTTAAAGGTGGCAGAAGCATTGTCTTTTACTGGCACCTTAATAGAGTATTCCCTTGATGGAGCAAATGTTAAATCTAAATTATTCCGGCAGTCTTTCTCTGATACCTCTATGTCTTCTGCCAAAAGACTAACGCATCCATTTGCGTCTTTTACATAAATGCTATAGTTACCAGCATGTAAATAAGCAAAATTCCCATAATCTTTGAAAGCAGACGTATCATTTAAACTAAAGTGGTAAGGCGATTTGCCACCGGTCAAACTTGTTGATACAATTTCAATTTCTCCAGAATTTTCTCCACTACAAGTTTCCTTAACCTCCACCCTGCCAGAAATGTCTATAGACGCACAAAGATCTACCTCTTCTTGGCTTACTGATTCTTTTGGCGAGCCTTCAGTACTTAAAGTATCCTCCATTTTTTGATGTCCCGTGGTATCGATATCAGAATTGTTTGAGGGTTCAGCTATATTCGTCACTTCTTCAATGGTGGCTTTTGCTATAGTATCAACAGGTTGATTTTTAGATTTACTGATAGATGTTATACTATCCACCGTATGCTTTTTAACCTCTACTAAAAGATGCGGACTTTCTTCTACAGGTCCATTTACTGAATTTATACTCCCTCTAGTCTCAAGATCTTCCAATATAGTTTTCAGATCGTGGTATTGCATTGTTTTTATAGGGGCACCCCCACTACTATCTGTGATTGTTTCACCGCTACCTAAATATACATAAGCCCCCAAACCCAATAAGGTAATGAGAAGAGGAAGAAAAAATCTGGTATACTTGAAGCCAGAAGGCTTATTACGTAAATCTTTACGCATTTGCTCTTTAAGTTCCATTAATTCACTGCCAATAATCATTTGATTGGCAATACGCTGCGCCTCAACTTCTAAGGAGAAATCCGGGTCGGAATCAAGCCTTTGTTCAAAAGTTTTCTTTTCCTCTTCGGACATTCTTCCATTTAAGTAATTGTCTATATCTTCAGTATGTTGATACCTAGGGTTCATGATCTAAATAATTCCATTACACTTTGGTTATTCTTTACCAGCTTTACCAGCTTCTGCTTGCACCTATAATTATAGGTTTTGGCAACATTTTCACTTGAAAAACCCATCTTTGCACAAATCTCTTTCATGCTCAATTTTTCATAAGTGGAATACCTCAGAAGTTTTCTACAATCTTTATCAATTTTTCCCAGCATTTCAGAAATGGCCGAAGATTTTTCTTTGGTTATCAGATCTTTTAAAACATTATTGTCATCAAACACATCTGTATCAGCTAACATCCTCGACATCCGACTCTTTCTTTTTGCCCGATTAATCCAAAGATTCTTGGCAACAGTAAAGATAAATCCACCTATTTCATATTTCTCATTGAACTTTCCCATTTTTACTTGATTATAAAACACCAAAACAGCGTCCTGAAAAATATCCTTAGCCTCCTCCTCGTCCCCACTGTTTTTGATTATATAATTAAGTACATTGGGAAGAACAGTTTTATATAACCTAGCCAATACAAACTGATTATTGCCCGACTTAATAGCGTCAATTATTTCTTTTCCATCAGTGTTTTGCATTTCCTCTAGCACTTTCCTTCAATACATTCAGAAAGCTTTGTTGTAAACAATAATTTATTATTTCTTTTCAAAATGAATTGCATTATTTATGTAAAATTTTAAATTTTACAGATACTGAGGTCGATAAATGCTAAAAAACACCCTATTCTTACTGTTTTTAAAGTTATGGCTCATAAACCATTATGGACATGCGCAGCATTTTTCAGATTATGCAGACAAGTTCAATTTATTTTATAAAAATTATCCTTTAATAAACCCAGCTAGTATTGGAGCAAACACCAATCTAGGCATTCATTCTGGTTACAGAACGCTAACGGGGGTCTTTTCTCAAGTCAATACTTATTACACCAGCGCGAATGCCAACGTAAATGTATCTGAGAACGGCCAAAAGCATGTTTTAGGTCTTACCCTTTTTGGAGATAAAGAAGGAGAATACTTTAGAAGGTCTCGCAGCTATTTGAATTACGCTTTTCATTTAGAACTATCAGAAAATACGTTTATATCCGCAGGCACATCTTTAGGTTTTGTAAGTTATAATTATAGAAGCTCTACCGCAGGCGTTAGTGGCAGTGATATTTCTTTTACCGGAAATACTGGTTTATGGCTTTACGGTGACAATTTTCACTTTGGCGCTTCTATTAATGACTTTCCCAATGCTACCCTAAGACCCATTGATGAGGAAACTACACTCTTCCGCCACTATCTCTTCACTGGTGATTACACCTTTACGCTCAACCATCAATTAAAAATTATGCCAATGGCAGCTATTACTTTAGCGAGTCAAAACTACTATTCCATAAATTCCGGCCTTGTATTTATAATGCAGGACAAGTTATCTGCTGGCACTATGTACAGACTTCATCAAGGTTATGTATTCTTAGTAGGTTTAGAAGATATAGATTTATTTTCAGGAAACTTTAACCTTACCTTTTCATATATGGTTTCTCAAGCCCAATCAGTAAATATTCCAGCAAACACCATTGAACTGGCATTAAATTTTTTAATAGCAAAATAAATAGGGGCCGAAGGCCCCGAAAATTTTTTAAACTGTGTACGTCTGCTCTGGCTCTACTTCATGCTTTAGCATGAGTTTACCTTTTGGGTTCTCTTTAACTTCGTCGGAAGCTTTTTCGCCTACCAAGCCAGTAGTTAGAGTCATGGCACCATCGACTTTGTACAAACTACCTGTAACAAAAGTAGCTTCTTCAGAAGCTAGAAAAGCATACACATTAGCCGCTTCTTCTGCCGTTCCCTTGCGTCCGAAAACAGTGCCGTTCTTCATTTGTTTATTTAACTCTTCATTCATAGCACCTTTTTCTGGGCTAGTCATTTCTGTAGTTATTGGTCCTGGGCAAACCACATTGGCACGTATGCCATTAGGGCCTTCTTCCACCGCTACAGATTTAACAAATGCATGTATAAAAGCTTTTGTTCCTGCATAAGAAGCTGACTGTGGCAAGCCATCTATACCAGCCACAGAGCCAGATGCTACTATGCTTCCTTTAGACTTTCTCAATTCCGGCAGAGCTGCCTTAATGGTATAATAAGTACTTCTGATATTAGCGTGGATCAAGTTTTCAAAATTCTCGTCCTCATACGCTGCCAACGGACTGTATTCTGGCAATATACTCGCATTAGAAATTAACACATCTAACTTGCCAAACCTGTCTATGGCTGCTTCTACAACTTCTTTAGCCTCTTTTTTATTTCCAAGGTCTTTGATCAACCCAATAGCTTCTGCCTTATAATCCTCTCTAATTTCATCAACAACTTCCTTAACAGGGTCATCAGACAGACCTACTATAATAATTTTACCACCTTCAGAAGCGATCTTTTTAGCAACCGCCTCACCAATACCTGTAGCACCTCCTGTAACAATAGCCACTTTTCCTTCAAATCTCATACTTTCCTATATTTTCTATCCTTTATAAAAATTACCCTGTGAGATAGATATATGTTTATATATGCAGTAAGGGCATTCCTTTTGATGGTTATAAAGGAAAAGCGAACATGAACTGCAGAACAGAAAAGTATAAGAGCAAAACATAAAGTGCTGCTTGATAAAGCTATATTATACTAAATGGATTAATATTAAAAATATGGTATATTGATTTTATAAAACCTAAACACTTTATGAAACCTTCCATTATTTTCATCGCATTACTCCTTATAAACACGAGCTGTATAAGTTTCTTATCAGAAGAAGAGATAAAAGAATTGGAAGAAAAACAGGAAAAAGCTGAAAATTCTGTTAAACAATGGATTCAAAAATATGCCTTATATCCTAAAAGTTATGAGGAAATAGCATTTGATCATTTTCAAGAAGGTTATACTTCACGAAAAGGTAAAAAAGTCCCTGACTCAGAAACTTATGTAATCTGGCATAAACATAAACTGCTCACTAGAGATAGCATACCTTCTACTTTTTCAGGGTACTTTTTAATGGAAAATGACTTTTACATTACTCTAATTGAAGAAAAAAGGAGCAATGCTATTGCAGGAGGTTTTCCTCCAAAAGTAAATGATTGGATGGAAAAATTGGGAAGAGAGCTAAATTACAATGATACTTTAGAACTTAACCAAAGACAACAAATAGTAACTGAAAAAAGCCGTATGGAAATAAAGCGAATTATTGAAAACATTGATACATATGAAATTATAAATAATAATGAAAATAAACCAGAAAAAGGTAGCGAATCAGAAGCTAAAGAAAGACTTAAAGAAGTTATACAAGATTAATGAAAGTTTCCAGATGTCTCATTTTAGAATATAAAACCGATACAATTCATTAATAATAAAAAAGGGCCGGAGGGCCCGAAAAAATTTTTTTGAACAGTGTACGTCTGCTCTGGCTTTACTTCATTCTTAAGTATGAGTTTATCTTTAGGGTATTCCTTAACTTCGTCGCAAGCTTTTTCACCTACCAAGCCTGTATGTCATTTCACCCTCAACTTTGTACAAACTCCCTGTAACAAAGGTTGCTTCTTCAGAAGCTATTATTAAACATATCACCTTTCTAGAACAAGAAAATTTGATACCAAAAAAAGGAGCAAATCTCTCTGCTCCTTTTGTATACTATTATAAGTTTATGCTCATTTAATTGTTCATGGAAACCAAAAACTCTGAATTGTCTTTGGTGTTTTTCATTCTGTCTATCAAAAATTCCATAGCTTCCATAGATGTCATATCTGACATAAACTTTCTGAGGATCCAAACTCTTGAAAGCTCGTCTTTGTCCATCAACAGGTCTTCTCTTCTAGTACCAGAAGCAGGAACGTCGATAGCAGGGTAAACCCTCTTGTTAGAAAGTTTTCTATCTAGTTGAAGCTCCATGTTACCAGTACCCTTAAATTCTTCAAAGATAACCTCGTCCATTTTAGAACCGGTTTCAATAAGGGCAGTGGCTATAATAGTCAATGAACCTCCATGCTCGACATTTCTAGCCGCTCCGAAAAACCTTTTAGGTTTATGCAAGGCATTGGCATCAACACCACCAGAAAGTATTTTTCCTGAAGAAGGTACAACTGTGTTATAAGCCCTGGCAAGCCTGGTAATAGAGTCTAGCAGGACAACAACATCATGTCCACACTCTACCATTCTTTTTGCTTTTTCCAAAACAATGCTGGCAATCTTCACATGTCTGTCTGCTGTTTCATCAAAAGTAGATGAGATAACTTCAGCCTTAACATTTCTGGCCATATCAGTTACTTCTTCCGGTCTCTCATCGATCAAAAGGATCATTAAATGAACTTCTGGATGATTTTCTGCAATTGCGTTGGCAATTTCTTTCAGAAGAACTGTTTTACCAGTCTTTGGCTGGGCTACAATCATACCTCTTTGACCTTTACCTATAGGGGCAAAAAGATCCAGTATACGGGTAGAAAGTTGATTGTTGCGTGTGCTTAAGTTTAATCTTTCATTAGGGAAAAGTGGGGTAAGGTATTCAAAAGGTATGCGGTCACGAATTTCTTCTGTAGTCTTTCCGTTAACACTTTCAACCCTTAACAAGGCGAAATATTTTTCTCCTTCTTTTGGAGGTCTTATCTGCCCTTTTACTGTATCTCCGGTTTTTAAGTTAAATAACTTGATTTGAGAAGGAGAAACATAAATATCATCAGGGCTGGCGAGGAAATTATAATCTGCAGAGCGAAGGAAACCGTATCCATCCTGCATAATTTCCAGAACACCTGAGTTAACTATAATACCATCAAATTCACGAATGCTTGCATTTTGCTGTGCGGATGAAGAATTGCGACGCCCCCTACTTGACCCCGATGATGCTTCCCTGATTTCTTTCTGCTCCTTCTCGCCAGTAGGTTCTTTACTGGTTGGGTTTTCCTTTTCTTTCTCTTTTGCCTTAGGTTTGATGTCTTCGTCTCCATTACCATTTTCAGCAGCCAAGATATCTGCATCAGAAGGATCCATTTGTTTTACATTCACCCTTTTCACCCGCGGTCTCCTAACTCTTTCTTCGCCTGCTTCTTGGGTAACCTCTTGGCGTGCTTTTGTAGCTGTTCTGGTTTTTTTCTCTGGGATTTGGCTCTCTGGCATCACAGCCTGCTGATCGAGTATCTTATAAATAAGATCTTTCTTCTGTAACTTTTTATAATTATCAATCCCCATTTCCTCAGCTATCTCCTTCAGCTCGGATAATAGCCGCACTTCTAATTCTTCAATGTTATACATAAATGAATATATAATAGTATTACTATAAATCTTCCGGATTTAAAAATAAAATACAC
Source organism: Cytophagaceae bacterium ABcell3 (assembly GCA_030913385.1). Classification (NCBI taxonomy): domain Bacteria; kingdom Pseudomonadati; phylum Bacteroidota; class Cytophagia; order Cytophagales; family Cytophagaceae; genus Natronocytophaga; species Natronocytophaga cellulosiphila. Next base: position 526,286 of record CP133159.1, on the reverse strand, counting down.
GACGCAATGATCTTACGCCCCGATAAGATTAAAATTTGATTTCAGTAAGGTTATGTTTAAAACTAAAAAGAAATGAACTTGTTTAGATTAAGCTCAAAAATTGTTATTGGTAATGCAATATTAAATCAAGTATTTATAAGAAACAAATTTTAAATTTAATTTGTCAACATCTGTTTCTATTACGGATTAAAACCTTTGATGTTTTATATGTAGGCATAATCTTTTTTTAACTAAAAAAATTCATTTGTTTTAGTCCTATTTTTAAAAAATAACGGTATTTGTTTCGAAAAAATATAATTTTGCACCATTATCTGAAGATCATATATTATGTTATTAGTCTCTGAAATAAAAGAAAATACCGCAGCAGTTTTAGCAGGCCTACGGAAAAAAAATTTCCAGCAAGCCGAAGAAATCACTCAAAAAGTCATAGAAGTTGATAAACAGCGCAGAGAAACCCAACATGAGTTGGATGCTGTTCTTGCTAACTCTAAGTCAATTTCCAAAAAAATAGGCCTTCTGATGAAGGAAGGAAAAAAAGATGAAGCTGAAAAGATTAAGCAAGAAACAACAGAATTAAAAAATAAGGCCAAAACGCTAGGCGATAAGCTGAACACTTACGAAACAGAACTTCATGAACTATTGGTACTTTTGCCAAACCTACCCCATGAATCAGTTCCAGCAGGCAAAAGTGCAGAAGATAATGTCACTGAATTTCAAGTAGAAAATCTCCCAGAACTTTCTGAAGGTGCATTGCCTCATTGGGATCTTATCAAAAAATACGATATCATAGATTTTGAGCTAGGAAATAAAGTGAGTGGCGCCGGTTTCCCTTTTTATAAAGGTAAAGGTGCAAGATTACAAAGGGCCATTATCAGCTATTGCTTGGATAAGGCAGAAGAAGCTGGTTATGTAGAAATACAAGCGCCTGTTGTCATAAACCCAGATTCTGGTTTTGGAACTGGTCAACTACCTGACAAGGATGGCCAAATGTACCACATGGAGGCTGATAATCAATATTTAATACCTACGGCTGAAGTTCCTATTACCAACATGTACCGCGATGTGATTTTGAAAGAAAATGATCTTCCCGTTAAACATGCAGGGCATACACCATGCTTTCGCCGTGAAGCTGGTTCATGGGGCGCAGATGTTAGAGGGTTAAACCGTTTGCATCAATTTGACAAAGTGGAAATTGTACAGATCACCCTTCCGGAAAAGTCGTACGAAGTTCTTGAAGAAATGAAAAACCATGTACAAGGTTTACTGAAAAGCCTAAACCTGCCTTATAGGATATTAAGACTTTGTGGAGGAGATTTAAGTTTTACTTCTGCCCTTACATTTGATTTTGAAGTTTACTCCGCCGCACAAAAAAGGTGGCTGGAAGTAAGCTCTGTAAGTAATTTTGAGACTTATCAGTCAAATCGTTTGAAACTTAGATATAAATCTGAAGGTAAAACTAAGCTATTGCATACCTTAAATGGAAGTGCGCTCGCACTGCCAAGAATTGTAGCTGCTCTACTAGAAAACAACCAAACTCCGGACGGAATTAAAATTCCTGAGGTATTGGTTCCTTATACAGGATTTGATAAAATATAAAAAAAGGCGGTTATACCGCCTTTTTTTCTTAAATCTGTTGAGCCGATAAATTAAGAAAAAAGTTACTCTCAACTCATTTATTGTTCTCTTTTCCCTCTTCTTAATGTGCTTTTAACCAATTATCTCCTACACCCATACCCACTTCTAAGGGTACTTCCATGCTAATGGCATTTTGCATAAAATATTCCACCTTCTGCTTTACATAATCCACTTCATCTTTATATACGTCAAAGACAAGTTCATCATGCACTTGCATGACCATTTTAGATTGTAGCTTTTCTTTCTTCAGCCATTCATGGATATTGACCATGGCTACTTTGATCATATCTGCCGCACTTCCCTGAATAGGTGCATTGATCGCGTTCCTTTCTGCATAGCCCCTCATAGTCATGTTACGAGAGTTAATATCACGCAAATACCGTCTTCTGCCCAAGATCGTTTCAACATATTGATGTTCACGGGCAAAATTTACCACCTCATCCATATACGATTTTATGGCAGGAAATTCCGTAAAGTAAGCATCGATAATATCAGCAGCCTCTTTCCTTGGTATGTTCAAACGCTGTGAAAGACCAAAAGGAGAAATGCCGTATATAATACCAAAGTTGACCATTTTAGCTTTCCGACGCATTTCAGAAGTAACCTCTTCCTGAGAGACTTTGTACACTTTACTTGCTGTCGTCGTATGAATATCCCTTCCTTGCCTAAAAGCTTCCACCATATTGGCTTCTTTACTAAAGGAAGCCATAATTCGCAGTTCTATCTGAGAGTAGTCAGCCGCAAGTATCAAAAAATCATCATTTCTTGGCACAAAAGCTTTTCTTATTTCCCTACCCCTGTCTGTCCTAATAGGAATGTTCTGCAAGTTAGGGTTGGTAGAGCTCAAACGTCCGGTAGCGGCCACTGCCTGGTTGTAAGATGTATGAATCCTTCCATCGCGCGGACTGATCAACAGCGGAAGCGCATCTACATAAGTGCTCTTCAACTTTTGAAGCTCACGGTATTCTAAAATTTGACGTGCAATGGTATGCTCTTCTGCCAGTTTAGAAAGTACCTCCTCGCCTGTGGCATACTGACCTGACTTCTTGGTCTTTTTTGCTTTAGGATCAATTTTTAACTTGTCGAAAAGTATCTCTCCAAGTTGCTTTGGAGAAGCTATGTTAAACTCTGCCCCAGCCTCTTCATAGATCAACTTTTCAATGGCAGAAACTTCTTTTTCCAAGACTTCAGAAAATTCTTTTAATGCGTCTTTGTCAATTTTTACACCGGCACATTCCATTTCTGCCAATACAGAAAGCAAAGGAATTTCAACCTCATCAAAAAGCTTCCTAGTACCTTGCTCTTTCAACAAGGGTTCCAACTGTTGTTTGAGACAAAAGGTAATATCAGCATCCTCAGCAGCATAGGCAGCAACTTTGTCTACCGGTATATCCTTCATGTTCTTCTGCCTCACGCCTTTCTTTCCTATCAAAGATTCTATTGAAACAGGGACATAGTTAAGATAAGCTTCAGCCAACAAATCCATACTGTGCCTCATGTCAGGTTCGATCAGGTAATGGGCCAACATAGTATCAAACAAAGTCCCAGCCACGTGAACTCCATATTTTTCCAAGACAATAAGGTCATACTTTAGGTTCTGGCCAATTTTCACAATTTCTTTGTTTTCAAAAAATGGCTTAAACCTATCAATAACCTGCTTGGCCTGATCTCTCTCCAAAGGCACTGGTACATAGTAAGCTTCTTGTGCGCGGTATGAAAAGGCGATTCCGATCATCTCCGCCTCATAAGCCTCAAGTCCAGTAGTCTCTGTATCAAAACTGACTTCTTTCTGCAATAGCAAATACTCCAAAAGCTGCTCTTGAAGTTCAGGGGTATCCATTAAATGGTAATCATGGACAACCGTATCAATGGTATCTTTAGCTGTTACTACTTCCTCTTCCGTTTTAGTTTCTTCGGCAGTATCAGCAAACAAAGACATCTGATTACCTTCGGACTTAGTAGACCTAACCGGTTTTTTTTCCGTTTCTCCTCCATCACCTAGTATCCTTTTTCGAAGGGTACGAAATTCCAACTCATCGCAAAAAGCACCCACTTTTTCTTCGTCTGGCCCTTTATACCGAAAAACCTCTTCATCAAATGTAACAGGTACTTCTGTATAGATGGTGGCAAGTTCTTTGGACAAAACACCTTGAGCGCCATGCTCTATAATCCTTTCTTTCAACTTACCTTTTAAGGATTCTGCATTGTCAATCAAATTTTCCACATTTCCAAACTCCTTTATAAGCTTCTGTGCGGTTTTCTCCCCTACACCCGGTATTCCAGGTATGTTGTCACTAGCGTCGCCCTGAAGGCCTAAAATATCCCTTACCTGATCAACTTTTTCTACATTAAACCTTTCTAAAACCCGGTTTACATCATATACCTCTACCCCATTGCCCATATAAGATGGTTTATATAGAAATACGCAGTCATTCACAAGCTGACAATAATCTTTGTCCATGGTCATCATATATACCTGAAAACCCTCCTTACAAGCCATTTTAGATAAAGTCCCTATGACATCATCGGCTTCATATCCATCTATACCAAGCAAAGGAATGTTAAAGCAATCCAAGAGTTTTTTCACGTATGGAATGGCTATAGAGATATCTTCGGGTTGCTCCTGACGATTGGCTTTATACTCTTTAAAGTTTTCATGCCTGAAAGTGGGAGCCGCCGTATCTATTGCCACTCCAATATGACTAGGCTTTTCTTTAAATAAAACCTCAAGCAATGAATTGGTAAATCCAAAAATAGCACTTGTGTTGATGCCAGTAGAAGTTATACGGGGGTTCTTACTGAATGCAAAATGCGCACGGTATATCAACGCCATTGCATCAATTAAAAACAATTTTTTTTCCTGTTCCATCTAGTAAATTATATATTCTTGAAAAGGGGGAGAAAATTAACAAATAAAAATGGCAAAGCCATTCATTATGTAAGAAACAAGATGAATGGCCTTATGGTGCATTAAATCTGAAATATGCAATAGAACTTTCTATTACGTAGCAAAATAACTTCAAATCAGCCGCTTCGCTCACATATCGCATAATTCAGGTTAAAAAAGTCAATAATTACAAGCGGCTACTTTCCTTTGTTGTCTTCTTCTTTAAACCATCCGGAGTACATGACATAATTTCCAGCTATCCTTCCTATCAGTCCTTCCATATGCTCCTGCCCTACTTCCTTCACTTTTTTGGCAGGAACACCCGCATAAATGCTTCCTGGCTCCACTATGGTATTTTCTAAAACAACCGCACCGGCCGCAATCAGAGAGTTTTTTCCAATAACTGCATGATCCATGACAATAGCACCCATTCCGATCAAGACATTGTCTTCTATAGTGCATCCGTGAACAATAGCATTATGGCCTATAGAAACATTGTTTCCAATATTTGTAGGTGCTGTTTCATAAGTACAATGGATTACCGCCCCATCCTGGACATTTACCCGGTCACCCATTTTTATATAATGAACGTCACCACGCACAACTGAATTGAACCAAAAAGAACACTCATCTCCTGTTTCTACTTCTCCTACAATGGTGGCATTGTCAGCTATATAAACATTTTTACCTACTAAAGGCTTTTTACCACGTACTTCTCTAATAATGGCCATAAGTTTTGGATTTTATTATCCAATAAACTTAATAAAGATAAGTTATACAATCAATGAAGAAATTCTTTATCTTATTTATATTATCCACTATAAATGTAATCTCTTACGGGCAAAATTTTGAGATAGGTACTGGCATACAATTTATCAGCTTTAGAGGAGCAGATGTGACAAGCCCGGTTTATGAGCCTGTAGTTGAAGACCGTTTTATTTTTAACGCGATGGTCTCAGCCCATATACCCATACATTCACCCAACAATGAAATAGTCTTTGGCTTTAATCCCGGACTGTCTATGGGTTCTTTGTCCGCAACGGTCGCTACAGATATTCCCCTATTATTAACAGCCAGATATGGCGCAGGATCGTCGGACAAATCAAGTAGAACTTTTGGGTTCGGAATGGGAGCTGGTGCTTTTCTTAGCTTCATAAATAGTTGGATCAATAACATGCGACCTGTGCCTTATTCTTTTGCCTATGTTACACCTATTATTACTGGTGAACTCGCATATTTACCAAAGTCGGGTAGGTTATTTAGGCTAAGAGGCGAGTACACCCCATTGAGCCTCTTCAGGTCAGATGAAACTTTTCAAGGTCTTATCACTCAACTAAACATTAGGTTGATACGGGACTTTTAACCTGAAATATATAATGATGGCTATATAAAAATTAGGTTAATAAGCTTCTATATAAAAGCACAAAGATTTTACTTGAGTCAAAAGAAGTTTTCAGCGGAACTTATTAGGTGAGGTATATGCTGTCGTTAGAAAAAAAGAGCCATTAATGAAGCAATGCTCTCGCATTCTGCTTATGAATTTTCAGCAGGTACATAAAAAAACCGGTAAAAACCGGCTTTTTATTTATTCAACTATGTTTCTGACAAAATCTAACAATGCCTGATTACTTGATTCTCCTGAAATATGATCGGGCAGCTCTCTCAAGTACCATCGCACAGTCCATGTGGTTGAGGCATCTGGCGCCAAGGTTTCATAAGCTCCTTGTTGCTCAATTTCTATATATGTCCTGTCTGGATTGGCATAAATTTCAATTTCACCTTCTTCTGGTGCGGTTTCCTCTGGAGAGATATCTTTAAATTTTTTAACCAAAATGTAGTTTCCGTTTACTTGTGCCATCCACCCTTCTGAGCCATCAGCAAGCAATTTAGGAACGCCGGTAGGTATTTTCTCCACATCATACTCAAACCAGGTAACCCCTAGCGTATCTTTCATCAAAGGTACCAGATCCCCCCTTTTTTCCCCTTCTCCTGTAGGATAGAAAGTGAGGCCACCAGGTGCTACCCTACTGATTTCCCAAGGGGCAACAGAAAGATCCTCCCCTGATTCGTTGGTCATGGTGTAATTGATTATAAAACTTGTATCAGCCTCTGAAGCTTCAAACTCTTTGGTTAGGAGAATTCCTTGTTGCTCATCTTTTTTACTGGTAAGCCTAAGCACGTCTCCATCTTTTTCAAAAGTGTAAGGATCTTTATCAATTTGTTCAGATGGTGGCCATCCCCATGCGCTTTGAGGTGCAGGCCAAAAAGTAGACCCCCAGTTGTCTTCATTGATCTCAGGCCCTGTTAAAAAGTTCTTGCCATTTATGGTCAATGAAGCAATTCTACCTCCCACCTCTGGATCTAAGTCAAGAGATTGGTTGTGCATCCTTAATGAATAATTGATTTCCTCTGGTAAATCTTCTTCAACTGCTTTATTAGAGGCTTCTTCTTGTTGGCCATTGCAAGCAACAAAAAAACCTCCGATCAGCAACATTGAACACAAATTGTTAATTTTCATATTTATTTGTTTTGTACATGAACGTAAAGCTAACTTGCTTTAAATATTAAAAATAGAGAGTAAATTTTATAAATCATAAATAAAAAAACCGGCGAAGCCGGAAATTTTATTTTTTTCAATACACACTATCAGCACACTAAATTTTATCACCACGCATTTTCCTAATACGCTTTCTTGCTTCCACTGTATAAATACTTCCTGGGTATTTAATCAACAAATCCTGGTACAGTTCTGTCGCTTTGTCTTTATCAGAAAATTTCTCCTCCATCATTTCTGCCATCATAAATAAAGCATCATCTCCCAAAATATCAAATCCATGGTTTGTGTATATATATTCCAGCGCTTCATAAGCCTTTTCATGCTGACCGGTCTTTTTGTATATGCGGGCTTTCTGCATATAAATCTCATCCGTAAGAGAATGGTCAGGGAAATCCTTTAGCATCTGGTTTAACCTATCAATGGCTTTATCATTTTTATCTTGGAACAATAGCAAATCTACTGCTGCATACTCCCTCATCGCTTCATCTGTAGTATCGAGGGCCACATTGTCCTGTATCAAAATACTTAATTCCATGGCATCGTTGGCAATTTCCCTACTCGTTGCATTTTTCAAAATATCCAAATGGGCCTGCGCTAACTCAAATTCCCCTTTATAATAAGCTAGTTTAGCATTCTTAAATTTTGCCAAATGACCTAACTGATCATCTTTCTGCGCTTTTTCCACCTGTGAATACATTAAACTTGCTTCCCAAGGCTCTCCATCCAACAAGTAAATATCTGCTAAATCCATTTTTGCCTGGGCCAGGAACTTCCTGTCGTTTTTTCCTCTAGCTATAACATCTTCTAATAAAACTATAGCCGTATCCCTCCTGTCCATATAGAACGCATATAACAAGGCCATTCTACGTATAGCGTCAAAAGTATGCAGGTTCTTGCCCATTTCTTCCACCAGCGCATCATACTCCGTCAAAAGTATTTTGATTTGATCATGGTCTACAGGATAAGAGTTTTTGATCAACTCCTCTCTGGCATTTAATAAATACCTTCTGGCAAGCGAATACTGAACACCACTTTTATATTCATTGGTAACATATTCAAAATACTTAATAGCGCTTTTGTAATCTTTATTCTCAAATGCAATTTTACCAACATCTATCAGTTTACTTCCCCCTCCTTTCTGACGTTTATCAATAGCTTTGGCCTGCATAAAAGCTTTGTTGAAATTCTTATTCTGCATATGCAACCACAACAATAGCTCGTTGTATGCTATTTCGCCTGCTTCTTTTTGCACCCACTCATAAAGCTTTGTTTCGAGTACCTGCATTTTCTCCTCCTCATCCAGCAAATTTTGAAAGGTGTTCTTTACATCATTGACAGCAGAAGGCTTATACTTAACGAGCGACAATAACTCTTCTACAAGTTCACTGGTTTTATTTTGTAGATCATAAACAGAAGCCAATTCCATGGCATACCCCACATGATCAGAAAGAGCTTTTCTAGAGGCAAGATAAAGTTCAACAGTTTGGTTTAGCATGTCCTTCCGTGAAAGGTAATCGCCAACAAGTTTTACAGCCGATTCATCATCTTTAATATCATCCACTATACGCCCCCATTCTTTCTCTGATTTATCCACACCATCTTGTTCAACTTTAACAAGATAGTAGTCAATGCGATAAATATGATTGTCAGGATATGCTTTAACAGACTTCTTTAGAAACTTTTCTGCATCCGACAATTCCCCCAACTGGTGCAAACTTTGAAGGTACTTGCTGTAAATAAAAGGGATATTGTCTTTTTTTCTAGCTAATTTTTCATAAATGTCTTTAGCTTTTTCAAATTCCCCATCATGGAAATATGCGTCAGCCAGGTCCGCGTCCCCGGGCTGCGCAACCCCTTTAAATATTATTATAAAAAAAAATAAACAAAAAAGAAGATTCCGGGTTAGTAAAGTTTTAAACAGATATCTCCTCATTTAAATAATAGTTAAATTTTTAAAATTTTATTTTATTCTTCTTTATTATGGTGTGCATAAGTTGAAAAGTCAGTTTATATACATCTTGTTTTTTTAAGAAGTTTATAAAACAGAGGTTATTCAGCTATTATGCACATGCTAGGTTTTTGTACGTTGCTTGAATATTAGCAATTTAAAATAATTGTTAACATTCAAGCTCATTTTTAAACAATTTGTAAAGTTTTTGGTTAATGTGGGAATCTGCTTGATAAACTATTAATTATTCTTTTTTCTTCACATTAACCAGGCCCTGAAAATGTGTATAACCTGACCTGTATTTATATCCAGAACTAAAACTTATTTTGTTACCAGTCTAATTAACATTAATTGTGGATAATTATTGCCCTTTTTTGGCGCTTACATCGAACACTATATCCCTTATTTCCCAATTAGCACGCACATTGATGGTCTCTCGATAGAATATAACCGGTTCAGGCTGTCTTTGTTCTAATAAATTACCACTATCCCACCTTTGGTTGGCATTTAAGTCTTGAATGTATCTTAACTGATATTGACCAGGCTCTAGGAAAGGGAAATTAAAAGTAGTAGCGTTAATGACTCTAGTTATTACCTGATGTCTGGTATTGAGCAATTCTAAAATAAAATTCTCATCTTCCGTTTCGACCCTGCCACTGATAAGCCCAAGCTCATCTCCATTGTAGGGAGTGAACTTTGCTTGACGGCTTGCACTCGTGTCACCAGTCACGTTTATGAAGGATTGTGCGTGAAGTTCTAGAATAATGGAATCTCGGAAGCTTTCAATATTGTCGAATATTAAAATATTTCTATATTGGTTAAATGAATATTGTTGATTATCAATAGGTATATCTAATGTATCTATTGATAAATTTATACTATCATGCAATACAGAAACAACGGGCTTAGAAAACAAAATTTCTATAAAAGGTTCGTTTGGGTTCAATTTATTATTTGTTGGCTTAATATTTCGTATTACCTCTTCTTTAAGCTTTTTTGTTCTTGTGTCAAAGGCCACTCTTACCGTGTCCCTTAAAACATTCAAGCTAGAGTCAGTTGCTACCACACCTAAATCAAGACTGTCGTCATGTTGCACTGTATTGTACAAGGTAAATGTTTTTCCTTCTTCCCCTGGGTTATAATATAAGGTATGTGCAGTATCCTCCAGTAAGGTCAGCTCCAACGATTCTAAACCTCTATCAAAAACGATTCTTATATTATTATCGATAGATGTCGTGCTACTGATATTCGGAGGAGTAGTTATGAACTTTGCGACAGATAAATTTACCCCACTTTGGTTTACATTTAAATCTAAATTTTTTTTGAACGCAATTCTTTCGCTTTCTTTTTCATACAACATGTTGTTGGATTCATCTTCCAGCGCATATATATCGTAATGGCCATTTTTAATATTTGTGATCCTATACCTTCCATTGTTATCTGTTTTTGATAAATATACAGGTCTAGAGTTAGTGATATCGTTTGTATCCCCTGCATGGTATAGTGAAACATTGATATCAGGAAGTGGTTGGTTAGTCAAGAGATCTTTTACGGTACCTTCTACGATAATGGAATCCAAATATGGTCCCGTGCTAAAGGCAAACTGAAGATTTTCTGCTACATTGTTTTCTGTAACGTCCCTTATCGCTTCTCTAAAGTTGAAAGTGTATGTGGTGTTTTCCTCAAACGGTTCTTCAAAGTCCAGGGTAAGTACATTCCTTCTGACATGGGCTTCATATTCTATTTCTGTCAGGGGAGTAATCATTAAATTGTTTTGGATGTTTTGTAAATTAATGGCTTCATCAAAAACAATTTCCATATGTTGCTCTCTAAAGTTTATTTCATTTTGCTGGGGAGTCTGTTGCACAATCTTAGGAGGAGTTTCATCAACGGGTCCACCTGTTGGAGGTTGTACGTTAGCACATCCGTAAAGGATTAAGTAAACGATTGTACAAATGGCTACTTTTATATTACGCATTTTGACTCTTTTTAATGATATAAATCAGACTTGAATATTTACTTTTGCCTGCTTTTAGGTTAGACAGCATTCCATTGATAACGGCTTTGATTAGCCCTACTGATCCTGTTCGTTTATATTTTTCACTAATCATGGATACATAAAATGAATCGAAGTACATGGGTTTAATATCCGTTATTTCCAATCCTTCCGATTTCATTAGGTATTCCATGCTTTCAGGAACGAAATGGTATAGGTGTCTTGGTACATCATATGCTGCCCATTTTTCCTTATAAACTTTGGCATCGTACGATTGGCAGTTTGGTACTGCTACTATAAGCGTTCCTTGGTCTGCCAACAAACTTTTTACTTTGGCCATACTTTTCTTCAGCTCATGTATATGTTCAAGTACATGCCATAGGGTTATTATTTCATAGCTTCTATTAGGAACACTGAACAGGTTTGGATAAATGGAGCTATTGGTATTTTTTGCTGCAATTTCCGCTGCCTTGGCATCGGGTTCTGTTCCTGTTATCTCCCACCCTTCCTTTTTACAAGCTGCCAAGAAGTATCCAGTTCCGCAGCCTATGTCCAGTACGGCCCCTTTATCAGAAAGCCTATTGATCAAATTGGTTTTACCTTTTAGGGTAAACTTCCTTACTTGGTGATATAAAAAGTTGATCAGTCCTTTATTAGAATCAGAGTGAGATACATATTCCTCCGATTTGTAATATCTCCCTATTTCGCTTTCTGGGGGTCTAGGGTTTGTAAAGATCAGTCCACATTTCGTGCATTTTACTAATTGAAACCTTTCCTTGGTAATGCTATAATCCCGCAGTTTTAAGTAATCTGTAAACGTTGTGCCCGTACACGACGGGCATTGGTTCAGTGTTTCCATATTATTTTCCCATGTAGATCATTAAAACAGAAATATCGGCCGGCTTAACACCGCTTATCCTAGATGCCTGTCCTATGGTTGTAGGCTTTATCTTTTTGAACTTTTCTTTAGCTTCAGCTGACAACGCAGGGATATTGTCATAGTTCATGTTTTCACTAATGGTCATATTCTCCACCCCTGCCATCCGTTTTACATTGCTTTCTTCTTTTTCTATATAGTCTTTGTACTTTATTTCTATCGTAGCCTGTTCTACCACTTCGTTTCCATACGATTCAAAAAGCTGTTTCAGCTTATCGGATGCTTCTATAAAATGTTCAGGTTCTATTCCTGGCCTTTTGATAAGGTTATAAATACTGGCTTTTTCTCTTATAGGGGCGCTACCTTTTTGTTCCAGGAATGGGTTAGCTTTGTCAGGTGTTAATTTAATCTCGCTGAATAGTTTTATGGTAAGATCCCTGTTGGTTTCTTTTTGTTTAGCGTTTTTAAACCTTTCTTCTGAAGCCAGTCCTTTGTTGTAGCTCAGTTCCGTCAATCTTAAGTCTGCATTGTCTTGCCTCAACAAGATTCGATATTCTGCCCTAGAGGTAAACATACGGTAAGGTTCGTCTGTGCCTTTGCTAATCAAGTCATCTATCAATACACCGATATAAGCTTCAGACCTTTTCAGTATAATAGGATCTTGTTCATTGATTTTTAAATGTGCATTCATTCCAGCCATTAACCCCTGCGAAGCTGCTTCTTCATATCCCGTTGTACCATTTATCTGTCCTGCGAAATAAAGGTTATCTATGATTTTTGTTTCCAGCGTATGCTTCAATTGCGTTGGAGGGAAAAAATCATATTCTATGGCATAACCAGGCCTGAACATTTTAGCATTTTCAAATCCTTTTATGAGCCTTAAAGCCTTTAGTTGGATATCTTCGGGCAAGGATGTAGAAAACCCATTTACATAAACCTCCACCGTATTCCATCCTTCCGGTTCTACAAAAATCTGGTGTCTATCTTTGTCTGCAAAGCGGTTAATCTTGTCCTCCACCGAAGGGCAGTACCTAGGCCCCAACCCCTTTATCCTACCAGTGAACATTGGCGATTTCTCGAAACCGGTTTTCAGTACTTCGTGTACTTTTGTATTTGTATATGTTATATGGCAACTTCTTTGGTTGCTCAAAGGCAAGGTATCTGTATAGGAAAACTTAGTAGGAGCCTCATCTCCCTTTTGCTCCTCCATGATATCATAGTTTAACGACCTGCCATCGATTCTAGGTGGCGTACCTGTTTTCATTCTTCCAGACTCAAAACCGAGTTCCACCAATTGCTCCGTGATACCTTTTGCTGCCCTTTCTCCAGACCTTCCCCCTCCAAAACGCTTTTCACCTATATGGATAATCCCATTAAGAAAAGTACCATTAGTCAATATAACAGCCTTTCCAGGTATCTCCAACCCCATACCGGTACGTACGCCAATGGCTTTTCCTTTTTTGACAATAATCCCAGCAACCATTTCTTGCCAGAAGTCAATGTTTTCTATATTCTCTAATGCGATCCTCCATTCTTCCGCAAAGCGCATCCTGTCATTTTGAGTCCTAGGACTCCACATAGCAGGGCCTTTGGATTTATTGAGCATTCTGAATTGTATGGCAGATTTATCTGTAATAATACCTGAGATACCCCCCATGGCATCAATCTCGCGAACAATCTGCCCTTTGGCCACACCGCCCATAGCCGGGTTGCATGACATTTGAGCAATTGTTTGCATGTTCATGGTAGCAAGTAAAACCTTTGAACCCATATTTGCAGCAGCAGCGGCAGCCTCACATCCTGCATGTCCCGCACCTACTACTATTACATCATATTCTTTGAACATTATTTTAAAGTATTTTAAAGTATTTTAAAGGTATATTGTATTAACGTTCCACGTGGAACAGTATATGTTTTATTATAGTGTTTGTTTATAGTTTTTTATAATTTCATATAGAACGATGAATTGTGATTAATAAAACAAAGTGTTCCACGTGGAACATGTGTAGGGTTGTTTGATTTAGGTGTTCCACGTGGAACGTTGGTGTTTTTTAATTTGATTGTGTGTTGTTTATTTTTTAGTGTCTTGTTAATATAGTTTTTGTATAGTGTTCTTTTGTTTGATTGAAGGTCGTATGTGTTTTGTTGTTTATGTGTGTATTGTTTCTTTGTAAGTGTAGTTGTACTGTTTTGTTTTTTCTTAGGTATCGGATAGTGTTTTTGAGTTTTTTGTATGGTAATTCCCTTTAAGAAAGTGGTTGTGTAGTGTGAAGTACTGGGGTTGTTTTTATGGCGGTGTTTGGTGTTACCTGAAACAATACTTGTTGTTTTTGTATTTTGATTGAAGTTTGGTTTGTTTTGGAGTGTCCCCATTTCTGTAACTTCTAGTGTTTGTTTTGTAGCGCTTGGTTTAATGGTTTGCTCTTGTATAAAAATTAGTATAACCTTTCTTTTATATACCTTTTATTTGATCCCGGTAATTGGAATTGTAAAAAAGCAATGCATTTGAAAAATACAGGTTTGTTCAATCTAATCTTTACTTATTTAACTCACCCCTGTTCTTTATAGAGGGGGGATTGTGGTAAGCGCTTAGATTGTATTGAATATTTGTAAGGAAATGTCTTCCTTGGTTCTCATTTCCTGTTGTTCTTTCTCTGTTTTGTCCGCATAGCCGCACAGGTGCAATACTCCGTGAATGATTACCCTTTTAAGTTCTGTTTCAAAAGTGTTGTCTAAATTTTTGGCGTTTTCTGATATGCGGTCTATACTGATATAGATATCTCCTTCTATATAGGTATCGTCTTCTGAATATTCAAAGGTTATTATATCAGTGTATGTGTCGTGCTGTAAATATTCCTGATTGATAGAAAGAAGAAAGGAGTCTGAACAAAATATGATATTCAGACTCCGGAGTTTTTTGTTTTCCTGAGAAACAATGGTATTGATCCATTTTCTTGTCTTTTGTTTTTCCTTGTACCGGAAGTCGATGTCCTCCGAGAAAAACAGTATTTTTTCAGAAGGCATCAGTCAAAATAAAAAATTAATTCAACAGTTTTTCCTTCCTCTTTGAAGTTTACTTCGTCCGCCAAGTGTTTCATGAGGAATATGCCCCTACCGCCTGGTTTGTCCAAGTTTTCTGGTGCTGTTGGGTCTGGAAGGTTTGCATAGTCAAAACCTTCCCCTTGATCTATGACATGGAATATTAAACTGTCATCTTCGCAATCTACAGAAAGGGTCACATTTTTTGACTTGTCTTCTTTGTTCCCATGCTTGATGGCGTTGTTTACCGATTCGGTAACAGCTACCATAATGTTGCCATAAATATCATCTGTGATATTGAACTTTTCTTTTACATTGTCTATAAAGCTTTCTACAATGCGAATGTTTTCTGGCAGTGACGGTATTTGAATTTTTAAGGAGTCCATTTTCGGTGCTAAAAAATTTTTCTGCAATTTATTTTATTTTTCAATCTTTTGAAAATATTGGTCTGCTTCGTTCTTGTAATACGGGTTAAGTGTCGGAGAGACCGTTTTTAAAAAGTCTATTTGTTGTTCTTTAGTTTTTAAATATTTCTCAAACGAAGGAGGAAGTTCTCTCTGGAGTTCTTTTCCAGTGTTTGACTCTCTTTCGTCGTCAAGTTCTCTTTCTTTTTCTGCTTTCTCTGCTTCTAATAACCTGGTCATTATTTCTTCTTGACGCTTGAGCGTTTCTTGTGTAATACGTTTATGGATGAGGTCTGTTTCTGTTTCCTCCATTTTTTCCATCAGATCGTTCAATTCTTTTCCTGCCTCTTTCCCTCCTGACTTCTGCATTTCTTTCATTGCATTTCGTATCATTTCTTGTTGGGCAGCCATTTTTGCCAGCTCTTTGGACATTCCCTCCCCTCCTTTTCCTTCTTTTTGGAGTTGCTGAATCCTTTCGTTCAGCTGTTTTTGCAAGTCTCCAAGGTTAGGTTTTTTTCCTTCGCCATCTTTGCTTCCTTTGTTCTTCTGGCACATTTTGCCTGGCCCTGACATTTGGTTGGCCATTTGTTCTTGCATTTGTTGCATGACGTCAGAAAGCATCAATGCTAGGTTGTTTATAGACGTCATGGCAAACTGTTGCTTGCCTGAAGCGGCTCTTGGTTGCCTTTCGCGGAGTATTTCCATAGAGGCGTCCATATGGTCTTTCATCTGTGTTACCTCACGCGTCACAAATGACCTGATTTGGAATACTCGTTTGGCCAGCGACATCAAGCTGTCTTCAATGATCCTACTGTCGTCCCTCAGTTTAAGTTGACGTTGTGACAAGGTAATATAGCGAGGATCCGACTGGCTTATAGCTTTGAATTCCTTCATTAACTCTTCTTGTTCAAAAGAGAGTGTCAGTAGGTTTTCCAATATAGCCCTAAGGTCATCCAAGTTTTCTTGTGCCTGCTCTTCCTGCATGTCTTCTTGCATGGCTTGCATATCTTCGCTCATCTTCTTCATTTTTTCAGATGCATCTTTCTGCGAAGAACCGGCTTTTTTGTTCTGGTTTTTTTGCAGTTGTTCTAAACTGTTCTTTAGATCATTGCTTATATCCTCTTCTTTTTCTTTAGTATCGAACAGGTCTTTTTTGTTTTCTAATGTTTTATTGAGGTCCTGAAGGTCTTTAAGGTCTTCTTTGATTTGCTCAAAATCTTCATTTAATTGCTCTTGTTCTTTTTGAAGCGCTTCGTTGTCTGCCTTTTTGTCTTTGCTTTTTTCAGACAGTTCTTTTTGCTTCTCAGAAATATCTTTCAGGTCTTTGGTCAACTCGTCCAACTTCTTTTCGAACTGGAGTTCCTTGAACATCTCTAATGTTCTTTCCAGCTCTTTCTCCATGTTGTTGTCCTTCTTTTTTATTTCATCCAGTGTCTTCTGGATATGGTCTTTATTGGCATTTTCTTCCAGTAGCTTTTGAAGCTCTTCGTACAATTTTTTTGTGTCTTCATCCAGCAAATCGTCCATGAGCTTTTGTAACTGTTCCATTTTGTTGTTCAGCTCAGGGTTTACTTCAGAAAACTTGTCTTCTCTTTCCTTAAGTTTTTTATTTTCTTCTTTTATTTGATCTAGCTCCTTGTTCAGCTCATTGTGTTTTTTAAGCAGGTCTTCCAGCATTTTTTTGTCTTGCCAATCTAGATTTTTTTTGGAACGGAGTTTCTCTTGTGTCTGGTTTACTTCTTTTTGTAATTGGTTGGCTTTTGAAACTGCCTTTTCGATATCTTTCTCTGCTTTTTTGCTACCTTCCTTTAGCTCTTTTCTAAGCTCTTTCTTTTCTGGCACCTTAAAGCTGAAATGAGACGTTTTGGTGCTTTTGTTGCCGTTGTAAGCATCGTTGTCCCATACTTCCAGGTAAAAATCTATGTTTTGTCCTGGTTGCAGCTTCAGTGTGTCTACTTGCCAGTCAAAGAAGAAGTTTGAAGCCTTGCTTTTTGTGTCTATAGGTATTGAAATAGACTTGTATTTACTGTTTGCAGTAGGCTGGTCTGTTTCGGAAATTTTATAATGTAACTGTAGCTTAGTAAGCCCGTGGTCATCAGAAATATTTCCTCCTAGGCTAATAAACTTATATAAAACTGTATCCGTAAACTTTTCTGCATTGATGGACGGATATTGGTCTGGGATAACTTCTATTTGTATCCCTGCCAGTTCTTTTCCATCAGCGTATTTGTTTTCTAGTTCAAGCCCAAGCTCTCTTGATTTCTTGGCGGTTTCTACATGCCTAAAGCCATTAGAGGTTTTGGAGGCATTTAAAGTAGAGTCTCCTGACTTTATTAGTAATTGGTCAGTATCTGTTGTAAAAAAGTCAAAAGTGATTTGTGTGCCCTCTGGTACGGTAATGTTGCCTGAATTTTTTATTACTTCTGGTTTTTTGTTCAGGTACGAAGGGTATTTGAGCGAGGCCTGTGAATTCCTTAAACCAGGCTTGCTATAAACGCTGAGCTCATGGTTTTCTGAAAAGTATCCTGCTCCTTCGAAGGTAAAGTTTTCTGTTCTTTGGAGGTTCCTAAAGGTATATGACCAGGTAGTAGGAGAATCTTTTTTCATTTTCCACCTTCTGCCATTATTGATGAGGTATACATCTTCTGGAATTTGGTCTCCTTCTGTTTCCAGTTTTATTTCAAAGTTCTCATTTCTGAAAGCCTTTAGTTTTTCATTTTGAAGCACAAATTCAAAAGGTGCCGGATAGGTAAATTCTTTGTTGTACCTGATTATTCTGGCGGTACTTTCAGTAAATATTTGTGGTGTAAATAATAATATGGCCAGTAACAGTATGAGTGGTATACTGATGTATTTGACATATTTTTTGTTTTTGCCAAAGTTGATAGCTTCGTTAAAGTCAACAATGGTAAGTTCTTTGGTTTTTTGTTCTATACTGGCAGCAATAAAAGTATTGTCAGCATCAGAGAGCCTGCCTAATTGTATAGTGTTTAAAAGCTTGTCCTTGACATTTGGAAAGTATGTTCCAATTTGCTTTGCGGCTTCCTCGTCCGAAAGCTGTTTTCTTAGAGAGAATAATTTGCTGAGCGGTATAAATACCCAGTTAAAAATAGCCCCAACCGCAAGTATTATAAATCCTGAAAAGAGGACAAAGCGTACAAGTGTGTTGAAGCGCCCATAATATTCAAGGGTTGTTACAAGTATGTAGGTGGTTGTTAATAGCGCAAGAAGAAAAAGGGATCCCTTAAGAAGTAAATTTAGGTAATACTTCTTTTTGTAAGATTTAATTTTTGCTATCAGTTCTGTGAATGCATCCTGTCTCATCAGGGAAATTAACGTTGGGGATAAAAAAATATTACAGATCTGCTTATACAAACAGATCTGTAATAATCATTGTTTAGTTTGAGAACTGAAATTTTTACAATGGCTCTTGTGCCGGGGTTATATAAACTTCACTGAAGTCTCTATATTGCATAGCATTTGTGTGGAAGTTTTTAATCTCCCTCTGCAATAAATTATAACCCTCGTCATACCAAAGCATAATGGCCGGTGCATCTTCCATCAGTGCATTTTCTGCTTTCATGAAATATGCAAAAGCTTCTTCGTCGCTTTTGGCATTTAAGCCTTTTTCATATAATTCATCAAATTTATCATTTTTATATCTCAGCATGTTTGGATATGACTGAGCATTTTTGTCTTCTGGCACTGTTTTTCCATAAAACAACCATAAGAAGTTTTCTGGATTCGGGTAGTCAGCGATCCAACCTACCCTGAAGAACTGAGACTGTCCTGTAACCATTTTCTCAACAAGTTGAGCATGTGGTATAAGGTTTAGCTCCATGTTGATGTTAAGGTTCTCTTTCAGTTGCTTCTTGATCTCTTCTGCTACAGGTATGTTTCTTTCACCGTCTGCGTTCAGGTCAAGCACAATTTTAGGGAAGCCTTTTCCATCTGGGTAACCGGCTTTTTTAAGATAATATCTGGCAGAATCTAGGTTTTTGTTATAACCTCTAATTTTTTCGATATCGTATCCTCTGTTTAAGAATGTCGGTGGCGTAATACCATGATATCCGGCAGCAAATCCATCACCGTTAAGAACGGCTTCTTTGATCATGTTTCTATCTATGGCAAAAGACATAGCTTTTCTCACATTTATATTGTCAAATACACCTTCGTGAAGGAAAGCATAAATGTGCGTAGCCATTTCAGGAGAGCTTTGTAATTCATACTTGCCATATTCTCCCTTTTTACCTTTAGCCTCTTCTAAAATTTCAATGATATAGTCTGTTGGTAGACGGTACATCATGTGAAGGTTTCCTTTTTTGAACTCAAGAAGCTCAGTTTTCCTGTCACGAATGAACCTAACTTTTATGCCATCCAAGTATGGAAGTTTGTTTCCATCGATGTCTGTACCATGATAAGCTTCATTCTTTTTGAGGATTACAGCAGTTCCTTCATCTATATGGTGAATAGTAAAAGGTCCTGTACCTACTGCTTTTGATCTCATGTCGAGACCATACTTGTTAACCGCTTCTTTAGGAAAAATAAAGGTAAACGGTCTGGCAAGGTTATATACAAAAATACTGTTCGGTTCTGTGAGTGTAAACTGGATGGTATACTTGTCGATAACTTTAATTCCTTCTACACCTTCTTTAGGAGTTTCATTGGCTTTAGTGGCAGCGTAATATTCGTTTGCTCCTTTTAAGATATCTTTAAATACTGTAAAACCTTGATTGTTAGCATCGTAGGTGCATAACAAAGTAAAACAATATTTAATGTCTTCAGCTGTTAGTTCACGCCCTTTTCCACCTTCGAAGCATTCGTCGTCATGGAATTTGACACCTTTTTTAAGCTTGAAGGTGTAAACTGTATTGCTCGCGTCTACAGTGTAGTCTTCTGCAAGGCCCTTCATTAAGGTAAGGTCTTCCGGATTGAATTTAAGCAGACCCTCATATACCTGAGTGGCAATTCTGTAGGATATTGCATCAATAATGTGGTGAGGGAAGAGGTTTTTGAAATAATCGGATTCGTTTATATTTAAAACTTCACCATAATATTTTCCACCTTTTGCTTCCCGCAGGCCCTGATCTCTTGAACTTGTTTCCTGTGAAGGGTTACAAGAACTAAAGAATAGCGCCGTACATAGAAAGGACGATAGTACTAACTTCTTCATTTATGCTGAAAAATTAAGTTTTACAACAGTTTATATAGGTTTTTTTAATTGAGCAAGATAAATAAAAACTCCTTATTAATCTAATAAGTCAATCGATTTCAAGTAAAACGGGACAATGGTCAGAATATTTTGCTTCTGGCAAAATCACCGCTCTTTTTAGTCTTTCTTTCATGTTATTGCTAACTACCTGATAATCAATTCTCCAACCTAAATTTTTATTTCTGGCGTTAGCCCTATAGCTCCACCATGTATAATGGTGCGGTTGCTGATTGAAATATCTAAAGGTATCTATAAAGCCATTGTCAAAGAAACTGCTCAACCAGTTCCTTTCTTCGGGCAAAAAGCCTGAAGATTTAGCATTGGACTTTGGATTATGAATATCAATAGGCTTATGGCAAATGTTAAAGTCTCCACAAATGACTAAAGAAGGACAACTTTTCTTTACCTCATTTACATGGCAAATAAAATCGTCCAGATACTGCATTTTGAAACAATGCCTTTCTTCACTTGCAGATCCTGAAGGAATATAGACGTTTAGTACTGAAAATGTTTTAAAGTCCAGCCTGATAACTCTTCCTTCATTGTCATATTTCTCTATGCCACAACCTATGCAACAGTTTTCCGGTGTTAGCTTAGAAAGTATGGCTACACCACTGTAACCCTTCTTTACGGCAGAATGCCAAAAAAGTTTATATCCTAGGTCAATAAAAATTTTTTTATCGAAATCTTCAGTCGTGGCTTTTACTTCTTGAAGGCAAACTATATCTGCATTTGTTGCTTTCAGCCAATCTGCAAAACCTTTCTTCAGTGCAGCCCGGATGCCGTTTATATTAAAGGTGACGATTTTCATGTTATTTTATAAGGCTTCCGAAAGCTACTACAATTCTGAAAAATATTCTAGTATATACATTTTAAGCAGTTTTTCCTGCTCGTCTATTTTAAATTGGGGTAAGCTTTTTTGTAATTTATAATGTGGCCACCCATCATCGTCATTTCCTTCAAAAACATAGTACCCAGCTAGGCTCAATACTTTACATATGCCTAAGTGCATTAAATCTTGTTTTTGCTCTTTAGAAAAGCGTCTGATACCCTTACCCAATTCTTGTATACCTATCAGATATAAAATTGCATCAAGATTGGGCTTTTTACCTAAAGTCTTGGTCAGTTTTGCTACTAAACTTTCCCATTCCAAATCTATTTCTACCTGTCCCATTTTCTGTTTTTTGTTTAAAGTTAAGATAAGATCACTGCTTGTAACAAATCAACTTCGTATATAATTTCAAAATTATATCCCAATTAGTGTTGCACGATGTCGTTTGTGTTAATAAGTATTGTATTTTTGTAGATTATTATTAAAATTACATCTAACTTTATTTATCCTGCATTGTATAATAAGGATATAGATAGTAGAAAAATTTTTAATCATGGCACGTATCTTACTTTTTGTTACTACGCTTCTATTTAGCGGAAACCTATTTGCTCAGGAATCTTGGTTTAAAATAATCAATCCAGAATCGCTATCTCAACCTGTTTCTGTGGCCCAAACGGATGATGGATATTTTGCGGTTGGTGCATATGTGAAATCGTGTGCTTCATCGAATATATTTATTGTCAATAAGGAAGGAAAGACACTTTCTACGCATGAATCTAGGGGTGTTGATGTTATTTCTATTTTTGATGACAAAATTTATGCTGTCGGTAGAAATAGAGTCTATCGTGGTACCTGTGCCATGGTAGAATCTTTTCCGTTTACTATTATTAGTTTGCAAGGAGAAGTTTTATTTAATGGAGATGTTTTTTTAGACAATGAATACTTGTATGATATTTTCTATAGTCTCCAGAGTTTGGATGTTAATGCTTCAGGAGAAATATTATTAGGATCAAGCGTTAATGTTGTAAAGTTAAATGAGGATTTATCATATAAATGGAGAAATGAACTTTCATATGAAAATATTCTTGGCGCCCATTTTTTTGTAGACAACCGCCTTCTTATAACTACCAAAGATTCTCTTTATGTTACCGATCATACAAGTGAAAATGTTTTGAAAAAGTATGGATCCAGTGATGATAAGGAAATTTTTAAGGCCATTATTGATCAAGGGTCTATTTATGTAATAGAGGGTTCTTATGTTAAGCTTTTAAATGAGCATCTCGAGGAGGTTGAAAGTATAGACTTTTCTATGGAACCTAATGACAATTTTACTGGCATGTCCTTCTCAGATGGTCACTTATGGGTTAGTAGGACGGTTACGGTAGACGATGAGCATACTATATATGTTAGTAAGTTGACAAGTGACTTAACGCTTGTAGAAGAAAAAGAGATAAGTTTGGCAGATAAGGAAGATCTGTTTACGGTGTATGATAGTAATCCTTTTTTTATAGGTTCTAGAATGGATCAAGCTTCTATACTCTCTCAAGGGTTGGGTGAGGAATCACCTTATGATGATTTATATGATGTTGCTTTGGTTGATGTAGAATTTTTGGGAGAAACGAGAAGTTCAGAAGAAGGATTTGATGAATTGACATTTGAAGTGACAATAGAAAATAAGGGTGAAGACAGTCTACATTCTGTGTATGCACATGTTCCTCAGGTCAATGTCTGTTCTAACCCTGAAAGAAGTCATGTGCTACTAGAGGAACTTGATATGGAAGCTGGGGAAACTAGTACCGTAAGTGTGACTTTTACAGTTCCTAGAAGAAGGGTTACACCTGTCAATGGCGATGAGCGAAGGCAAGAATATGATTTTTATCTTATAGCGCCAAACAACCAAATCGATATACATCCGGATGATAATGTATTTAGAAAAAAATTTACTACGGTAAATGTTCAAAAAGCATTAGCGAGTGACGCTTTTGATGTTTATCCAAACCCTGCTTCTAACATTCTTTATGTGGACAATGGTGATGGGAACAGTCTGGTCAATGTAGAAATCATTTCTTTAGATGGTAGAAGTTTACATAAAGAAGCATCTGTTGGAAAAAGTAGCCTGAATATTGAAAGTCTGACCCCTGGGGTGTATATCTTACAGGTGAGTGATGAACGGACATCTGGATCTTTCAGGTTTATAAAGCAGTGACAGAATTTTGGCAAAGCAATTTAGACGTTTATGGACGTAAAGGGTTTTGTTAGTGATTTTCTTTCTGTGGTTTTCCCCCGAAATTGTGTATGCTGTACAAGGGTACTTTTGAAGGGGGAAGAATTTTTATGTTTGTTTTGTTCTGATAGTTTAACGCTTTCCAATTTTGAACAATCTGATTTCCTTAAGCAGAGGTTTATGGGTGTTCCTTCTGTTTCATACACCTATGCATTTTTGAAATACATTAAAGGTAATGCTACCCAAAAGATCTTATACAGGATAAAGTATGGAGATGGAAAAGATTTGGCATACCTTTTAGGGCAGCGTTATGGTCAGAAATTGCGTGATACTCCTATTTACCAGCATGCTGATTTTTTCATTCCTGTTCCCCTGCATAAATCGAAAAAAAGAAAAAGAGGGTTTAATCAAAGTGAGTATTTTGCGTCTGGTTTGGCAGCGTCCTTGAATAAGCCTGTTTTTCCTGAGTTAATGCAAAGGGTATTGAATAATAGTACCCAAACAAAGAAATCGAGATTAGAGCGCTGGCTGAATGTAGATCGGATATTTGTAGTAACTGACGCACATGCAGTATCAGGAAAACATGTTGTAGTGGTGGATGACGTTATCACCACTGGCGCTACTTTAGAATCATGTGTAGAGGCTTTGATAAAGGCGGGAGCAGCTAAAATTAGTATCGTATCCTTGGCTTATGCTTCTTAATTCTGGTTAAAAATCCAAATTTTATTTATCAATTACTTGCACATACTTTTACGAGTTAATGGGGTTTTAGCAGGTATTACCATAAGCGGATATACTTTTAGATGTTTCCACTAAGCCTAAAATGAAAAAAGCCGGTTACAATAGCAACCGGCTTTTTTGAAAAGATATAATTGGAATTAGTAGTTTGTACCAGCTTGGATCATTGCGCATCTGAAGCCAATGGTAGCAGTACATGAATCTTCAGCAAGATATCTTCTTGTACCAGGAGACAACCAGTAAGCAACATCTTTCCATGAACCACCTTTGTATACCCTTACGTGGTCATCGATAAGAGACTGGAATCCAGATTTGTCATAACCTTTCTCTTCATCAAGGAAACCATTTCTTCTAAGAGGGTTAAGGTCATCCATGTCCTGGAAAGAAAGCGGACGGTAAACGTCATATACCCATTCGCTCACGTTACCCGCCATATTATAAAGACCGAAATCGTTTGGAGGATATTCATAGATATAGGTAGTGATCATAGCGCCATCGTTAAGTTTACCAGCAATACCGGCATAGTCACCACGACCTCTTTTAAAGTTGGCAAGGAAAGCACCCATTTGTTTTCCGTATGGATTTCTAAGCGCGTGTCCGTCCCAAGGATAAAGTCTTTTGTGAGTTTGGTTTTCATCAAGCCACTGGCTTCCAATAAGTGCCTGAGCTGCATATTCCCATTCTGCCTCAGACGGAAGTCTATAGTTTGGAAGTACCACACCAGATTCAAGAGGGATTCTTCCACCACCTTCAGGAATCTCGATACCTGCATCAAGTGCAAGTTGGTTGTTTACCACTTTTGTTCTCCAGATACAGTAGTCATTTGCCTGAATCCAGTTAACACCTACTACAGGGAAATACCTGAAACCAGGATACCTGAAATAGTGTTCTACATAAGGGTCATTATAGGCAAGTTCACTCGCCCATACGTTTGTGTCAGGAAGTGCTGACTCATAAAACTCTTGAGAAGAGTCCCTTTGTATGTAGTGAAGATATTCGAGCCAGTGGATATTGGCAACTTCAGTTTCATCCATGTAGAATGAACTTACCGTTACTGTTCTTTCTACGTTGTCTCCGCTTTTCAGCAAATCTTCTTCAAAAGAACCAAGTACGGTACGGCCACCCTCGATGTATACAAGGTTTGGACCTTCTGGTTGGCCTCTGAAGGGTTTGACTTCAAAGCCTCCCTCTTCATTATAAGCAAGACCGGTAGTCGTACTGGACTTTCCCGGACCGGTGCTTGTGGGGTGTCCTTTCTGACATGCGGAGAATATAGCTGCTCCTGCTATGAGAAAGGATATCCCTTTAAATACTCTAACAATTTTCTTCATAACCTGCTTATTGTAAGTTTATTTTCAAAATGGATTTGCCAATTTAAATAAAATATTAGAATTACACAAATACTTGAAGCATTTATATTATATGTTATTATAGTACAATATAAATATTTCTGTTAACGAGTGTATTCACATAAATATTACTTCCCAATGAGTGCTTATCTAACTAATTTTTTGTCTGCACGTTATCGAAAAATAAGTAAAAATATCGATTTATCAAAAATTATTTGATAGAAACTTCTTTACTGGCAGAAATGTTTTCGAGTATTTCAATGGCATCTTCAATACTGGTCACATCGTTAATGATCACCATCGGTTTTTTATTGGCTTCTTTTAGCCTGCATTTTTTAGGATTCGACTGTACGAAGGATAAGATGTTTCCGAAAGTCTCTGATTGGAAATATTCTTCATTGTCTGAATTTCCAAAATAGGCTTTGAGTGCATCATTTTTTAACATTAATTTCTCAAAACCTAGTTTTTGAGCCATCCAACGAAGCTCTACTGTTTTGGTCAGGTCTTCTACTTCCGGCGGCATCGGGCCAAACCGGTCTATCAACGACTCTTTGAATTTTTGCAGTTCTGTATCGCTCTTTATATTGTCTAGCGTATTATATAAACTTAGCCTTTCAGAAATATTGGTCACATACTGATCTGGGATAACTACTGCCAAATCTGTTTCTATGACACAGTCAGATACCATATCTTTGAGCTTATCGGTCTCTGGTTGATTGCTGAATAGCTCTTTAAATTCTGTTTCTTTCAGTTCTGAAATCGCTTCATCTAAGATTTTGTGGTACATTTCAAAACCAAGGTCGTTAATAAATCCTGTTTGTTCGGCGCCTAGCAGATTTCCTGCGCCCCGAATGTCAAGGTCTCTCATGGCTACCTTAAAGCCATCTCCCAAATCAGAAAACTCTTCTAATGCACCTAACCTTTTTCTAGAATCAGCAGGAAGCGTGACTGCTGGTGGTGTGAGTAGATAGCAAAAGGCTTTTTTATTGGAGCGCCCTACCCTACCCCGCATTTGGTGCAGGTCAGACAAGCCAAACATGTGGGCACGGTTGATGATAATAGTATTGGCATTGGGAATGTCTAAACCAGACTCTATAATATTGGTAGAAACCAGAATGTCATATTCTCCGTCTACAAATTTCATCATTATTTTTTCCAGCTTCTCCCCTTCCATTTGTCCGTGTGCTACCGCTACTTTAGCATCTGGAACCAGTTTGGTTATTTTATAGGCGACTTCTTCAAGGTCTTTGATTCTATTGTGCACGAAAAATACCTGCCCGCCTCTTTTTATTTCATTGCTTACAGCGTCCCTGATAACTTCATCATTGAAAACATGGATTTCTGTGGTTACTGGTTGCCTGTTTGGAGGAGGGGTAGCTATCACCGAAAGGTCGCGCGCACCCATAAGTGAAAAGTGCAAGGTTCGAGGTATAGGTGTGGCAGTAAGTGTCAACGTGTCTACGTTAACTCTTAATTCTTTAAGCTTTTCTTTTACTTTTACCCCAAACTTTTGTTCTTCGTCAATGACCAGCAGGCCTAAGTCTTTGAATTTAATATCTTTGCTAATTAACCTGTGGGTTCCTATTAGAATGTTGGTTTTCCCCTCTGCCACTCTTTTGAGGGTTTCCTTTATCTGTTGAGTTGTTTTAAAGCGGTTTACATACTCAATCGTACAGGGCAAATTTTCTAGTCTACTCTTGAATGTTTTATAATGTTGCATGGCAAGTATGGTCGTAGGGACAAGTACGGCTACTTGTTTGCTGTCACATACAGCTTTAAAAGCGGCCCTGATGGCAACTTCTGTTTTCCCGAATCCTACATCGCCACAGACCAGACGGTCCATAGGGTGTGGCTGTTCCATATCTTGTTTTACGTCGGCAGTTGCCTTGGCTTGGTCGGGCGTGTCTTCATAGATAAAGGAAGACTCCAGCTCTGCCTGTAAATAACCATCTTTTGAATAAGCGTATCCAGGTGCGGCCTTACGTCTGGCGTATAGGCTGATCAGTTCTTTGGCAATATCTTTTACCCTGCTTTTTGCCTTTTTCTTTTTAGCCTCCCAGTCTCCAGAACCCAGTTTACTCATAGATGGCGCCGGCCCCTCTCCTGCACTGTATTTCGAAATTTTGTGGAGGGAGTGGATGCTAATCAAAAGCACATCGTCGTCTCTGTAAATAAGGCGTATAGCTTCTTGCTGCTTTCCACCTATATCTACTTTTTCAAGTCCTGCAAACCTTCCTATTCCATAATCTTGGTGTGTTATGTAGTCGCCGGGAGATAGGCTTTTGAGTTCTTTAAGGGTAATTGACTTTGACTTTGTTTGGCGTTCTTTGGTTTTGTACCTGTGGTACCGCTCAAAAATTTGGTGGTCAGTAAAACAGGTAATTTTGTTTTCCTCATCTGTAAACCCTTCACGTAAAGATAAATTTAGCGGGTTGAATTTTAGAAAAGGATCAATTTCCTCAAAAATTGCCGTTAGTCTGTCTAATTGCTGATGTGAGTCAGAGACAATTATGTTTGTATAGTTTTTTTCCTGATAGTCACGTAAAGTTTCGCTCAGGAGGTTAAAGTCTTTGTTGAAAGAAGGCTGTGGTCCTGCATTAAATTCGTAAGTTTCCGCATTTTTATGTTTGAATTGGCGACCAAACTCAATAATTTGAAGCTTTAATATAGCTTTTTCAAAAGAGTCTTTGGTTTCGAATAATATTTCAGGCTTGGTTATTAATGCTGAATTACCAGTGGTTTTCTGCATCTCTTCATAGGTAGACGCTATTCCTTCATATTGTTTTTCAATAGTATCCAATGCATGTTGGATATCTTTGAACCATAAAATGCTGTCAGAAGGAATAAAGTCCAGAAAAGACTCACGTACTTCCAAAGATAGCTTTTCCTGAACATTAGGAATTAGGCTGAAGGATTTTTTATTCTCTACTGATAATTGGGTTTCAGGGTCAATTATCCTTATACTTTCTACTTCGTCATCAAAAAGCTCTAAACGGTATGGTAGGTCATTTGCGAAAGAAAATATATCAATAATCCCCCCACGTATGGCAAACTGGCCTGCTTCATATACAAAATCAGCTATTTCAAAATTATAGGAAGTCAGCAATTCGGATAAAAAGTTTATATCCAACTTATCTCCTAAATTGACCTTGAAAGTATTTTCTATTAAAGACTTTTTGTTAATTACCTTTTCGGTGAGCGCTTCTGGGTAAGTAACTATTATAGCATGAGGGTTATCGTTCAACCTGTTGAGCACTTCAGCACGCATAACCACATTCGCATTGTCTGTTTCTTCATATTTCCATGCTTTTTTGTATGAAGCCGGAAAAAGTAACACCTCTTGGTCAGGCAGCAATCCCTGTAAGTCATTTTGAAAATAAAAAGCTTCTTCTTTTTCGTGGAGAACAAAGACAAAGCTTTTTTTCAAGCTTGTATATAAGGTAGCAGAAATTACACTGTCCAAGCTTCCGATAAGACCTTTTAACCGTAGTCGTGAAATGCCGTTTTCTACTTTGTTAGCAAGTGTCTTTACTTGCAGGTCTTCCTTATAAATATTTATCAGATCCTTAGCTTTCAAAATCAGGGTATTGTGTTTAATTATGCAAATATATAGTGTATAGGCTTAAAAATTGACTCAAATGGCAAATTTACATATAAATAAGCTTTCATTTGTCCATTTTGTTCCTTTCTGATTTGTGATTTTATTCATAAAGCTCAAAAGAGCTGTGGAAGGCTCCTACCTGATATATAGGAAAGAAAATTAGGTTTTATAGGGATCTGCTGAAAAAATCACAATACGCATGGGCTTATATAAAGATGTACTGGAATATGACTATGAGCCAGTTTTGCTGTTTTGTCAATTCCTAAAATCTATTTATTTATGTGTTTAATGATCAATATCAATAGAAATAAGTTCTTTTAATTTAGCTCCAAAACCTTTGCTTTTTTAATAACATTATAAATTTTTCGCCGGTTGTACTAATATAATGGTTACAGCTTATGGAAAGATTAGAGGCGTTAGGATGGTTAATATTAGGAATGGTTTCATGGCTGTCAATTGGGTGCAGCAACAGCAATTTGTCCAATTATCAGGAATATCATAAGCCAAGTTCAGATTCAGCTTTATCAGTTATAGACTCCTTTCATATAACTAGCAATTTGACTTCTGGGCCACACCTTTCAAAGAAAGATTCTGTAGCAAAAGAAGTTTCTGAAATTCGGAGCACGCTTAAGGAGGGGCAAGTCGAACAGGTTGGGGAATCTATAAAGGTCAGCTTTGATTCAGGAATATTTTTTGATGTAGACTCAGACAATCTGACTGCGGAAGCCAAGGAAAATATTTCTGCATTATGTAGGATAATGAGTAACTATGACAATTCCAACCTTTTGATAGAAGGACACACAGATTTTACCGGCCCAGTTGATTATAACCAGAACCTTTCAGAGAGAAGGGCCAAGTCAGTGGCTTCTTCCATTGCAGCGTGCGGCATAGATCGGGATCATATAAAGATAAAAGGTCATGGCGAATTGAAACCAGTGGCCGACAACCATACACCAGATGGGAGACAACGTAACCGAAGGGTTGAAATCATAATTATGGGCGATACTGCTGAGAATTCGCTATATAGAACAGATGAAATTGTTGTTAGCAGTAACGATTCACTTTGTTTTTATCCGCCATCATCTTCTTCAGATTTGGCTAGACAGTTATGTGATTCTTGGCAAGGAAAGCTGACGGATGAAATTTATCCAAATGCTACAGGAGTGTTTGACAATCCTGTGGTGACCAATCTAGAATCGGATGAATACTCATATAAGGTATATGAAGGTTCTGGAAATGAACCAAATGTATCGGAGATTAAGCTCAAAGGTACCATATACGATTCTAAAACGAAAGAACCTATTTCGGCTACGCTTGTCTTAAAGGTACTTCCTGGAGGCGCACTTTTTAATAATATAGACTCTGATTCGGGTTCTTATTCGGTCATGTTGCCATCTGGAGGGCACTATGGATTTATGGCAAAGGCTGAAGGCTATATCCCTAAACATGATAATCTATATGTACCAGAGGGACATAAATACACTGAGGTTGTTCAAGACATGTATTTAACACCTGTTGAGGTGGGTCAGGCCATTAATCTTAACAATGTCTTTTTTAAGCAAAGCCGTGCAGAATTGCTGCCTTCTTCTTATCCGGAGTTGGATGAAGTGGTTGAAATGCTGCAGGCAAACCCTAAAATGGCTATTCAGCTTAATGGTCATACGGACAATCAAGGAAATCCTTATTTAAACCAGCAATTGTCTGAAGATCGGGTTGAAGCTATTAAAGACTATTTTGTAGCAAAAGGCATTAGCCCTCATCGTATACAGCTAGAAGCCTACGGGGGTAGCAGACCAATAGCCAGTAACGAACATGAGGAAACCAGAAAGTTGAATAGAAGGGTGGAAATAGTCATCTTGCGCCACTGAGAGTGGGTGTGTGCAATAGGATTTGACATGATTGGCAAAAAATCATTATAGTTGGTGTAGTACCTGTTATATTGGTGATCAAGGTAGTATGCCATTAAATAAGTAATCCTATTGCACATTATAATTTTGTATTAGCATGCATGATTCATTTTATAATGTAGCTTACTTTTTCCGCAGATTTAAATTTTTACCTTAGGTTTAATTTTAATGTCAGAACATCTTTTTTTATATTTACTTATTCACAATGAAGCTAGCATATGCATAAAGTATTTCTTGTTCTTTTCTTAACAACAATTTTATTCTCTTGTAGAAATTTAAGAGAGGATATAACTACATTTTCTATACAGGAATCATCTACGTTTGAGATAGAGCCAGTCACAGGGGTCGATGTTCCAATAGTTATTACTTCTATACCTGTAGAAACATCTGCCAGCGAAAGTTTTGAACAAGAGGGTGTGACCCGGGATAATATTGAAGAAATACGACTGATGAGCATGAGTCTCATAATGCTCGATCCGCCTGAACATACATTTAATTTTGTAAAATCATTAGAGTTAACTATTGTTGCAGATGGTTTGCCAGAGCGGAAATTGGCATATCACCATGATGTGCCTCGTGATGTTACTGATTTTGACTTAGAGATAACGGGTGAAAACCTTGATGAGTATCTAAAAAAAGATAAGTTTTACCTGAATGTGTCGACAACTTCCAGAGTGATGTTCGATGAAAAGTTGCAGATAAAAGCAGATATGATTTTTAATGTAAGGGCAAAAATCTTTAATTAGGGGTAATTTTACATTTTATGGTTGAAAGTATAGAAAATAAAATTCTTCAGATAACTGTACGTCCGAGTGGCGCAGAGCTGGTAAGTGTTAGAAATAAGAAAAACGACCGGGAATACCTCTGGCAGGGAGATCCTCAATTTTGGGCTCGCCGCGCTCCGGTGCTTTTCCCTATTGTAGGCAAAGCAAACAATAACCAAATCAAAGCTGAAGGACAGGTTTTCGATATGCCTCAACATGGTTTGGCAAGAAATAGCTTGTTCAGCCTTACTTCTAAAACTGAAAATTCCCTTACATACACGCTTTTCTCTAATGAAGAGTCGCTGAAAAATTACCCTTATCAGTTTAAGTTTGATATAACTTATACATTAGAAGAAAATAAGGTTAATGTATCTTATCGTATTGAAAATACGGACGATAAAAAAATATGGTTTTCTGTAGGTGGACACCCAGCTTTTAACTGCCCTCTTTTGCCAGGAGAAAAATTTGCAGATTATTATATAGAATTTGAACAAGAAGAAAATGCGGAAAGGCATTTATTGTCAGAGGGGTTGTTTAATGGAAAAACTGAAACCATACTTGATAATTCTAAAGAGCTAAAACTTTCGGAAGAGCTTTTTGAGAAAGATGCTATAGTTCTAAAAAATTTAAAGTCTTCAAAAGTATACTTAAAGAGTAAAAGGTCTGATTATTTCCTTGAGTTTTCTTTTGAAGGTTTTCCTTACTTTGGTATTTGGACAAAAGGAGGAGGTTCTCCTTTTATTTGTTTAGAACCGTGGTATGGTCTGGCAGATACAAAAGATTTCAAAGGAGAGTTGAACCAAAAAGAAGGTATACTCTCCCTTGAAAAAGGTGAAGTTTTTGAGTCAACCTTTAGTTTTAGGTTGGGGGACTACTGAAATCACAGAAAGTCCTCTTCGTCTTCTTCATCATCTGGGTGGCCTGTATTCATTGTAAACATGCCACTCATAAGATCTTTAAATTGAGTCCCTTGCTCAATTCTATGTTTGCTCAACTGTGAAAACTCTGCTAATCCATGAAGGGTGAACTCCATATATAGCAGCAAATCTTTTTCATCCAGCTTAGGGAACAGTTGTTTTACCAAATCCACTAATCCCGGTACGGACATTAATAGCTTTTTGTATTCTTTCTGAGAAATATCTTGGTTTACGTCAATGTGGTTTCCTGCCATAAACCAATCAGTAATTTCCTTATATGGATTGTCTCTTTTGGATTTCTTTATTTTTTCAGGATTTGGGAACAGGTGGTCAAACTCTTTTCTGATTGCTTTTCCGATCAGGTAATAAGCCACATTTGTAATGCCTTCCATTTCTCCTTCATAGACTAATTCCACTTTTCCTGTTATGGAAGGTATAACTCCCAGAATATCGCTTATACGGATAGCTGCTTCATCTTCATTGTTAATGATCATTCTCCTTTCTGCCATGCTATGAAGGTTTTCATAGGCAGAAATGGTCAAACGGGCAGATACACCACTTTTTTGGTCAATGTACTCGCTTTCACGGGCTTCAAAAGCTATTCTCTCAATTAGGTGAATAACTAAGTCGTTTATATGTATGTGTTTTTTTTGAAACTCAGACAAGGCAGACTCCTGCATGGTTATTTCCTTGGAAATATCAATGGTCTGCGGGTAATGTGTGAGTATTTGGCTGTCAATACGGTCTTTAAGAGGAGTAATAATGGATCCTCTGTTGGTATAATCCTCTGGGTTCGCTGTAAATACAAACTGTATATCCAAGGGTAGCCTTAACTTAAAACCTCTTATTTGAATGTCTCCTTCTTGCAGGATATTGAACAGTGCTACCTGAATTCTTGGTTGCAGGTCAGGAAGTTCATTGATAACAAAAATGCCTCTGTGCGAACGGGGTATTAACCCGTAATGGATTACTCTTTCGTCGGCATAGGTTAATTTTAAAGAAGCTGCTTTAATCGGGTCCAGGTCACCTATCAAGTCTGAAACAGAAACATCCGGAGTAGCTAATTTTTCTGTATACCTTTCTTCTCTGTGAATCCATGAAATAGGTGTTTCGTCACCATATTGGTCTATAAGGTCCTTGGCCATTCTGGAAAGTGGCCTTAAAGGATCATCGTTAAGTTCAGTACCAGTGATAATTGGTATATACTCATCTAACAGGTTGACCATTAGCCTGGCCAAACGAGTTTTTGCCTGTCCCCGCAATCCTAAAAGGATAATATTATGTTTTGACAGAATTGCTGTTTGCAAGTTGGGAATGACAGTATCCTCATACCCCCTTATCCCGTCAAACGGATTTTTTTTATTTCTTAATGCCTGTATCAGGTTGTGCCTCATTTCTTCCTTCACGGAACGTGATGTATAACCTGAACTTTTCAATTGTCCAAGGGTTCGGATCTGTTCAATTTTCATGGTGATACAGTTTTTTTATTAAAAAATGGATTAGTTAGTTTAACCTCTACCCTGCCGGAATGTTTTTCTTCTGTTACGGATAAAGTCTTCAAAAATATATTCTCCCAGTCCATTGAGCGAGCTATAAAAAGCCCGTCCGTTATTGATTTTGGTAAAGTCCCTTACAAATTGTTGCAGATATGGGTCTTTGGCAATCATAAAAGTAGTGACCGGTATAGAAAGCCTTCGGCATTGGGCTGCCATGTTCAGTGTTTTATTGACCACCTTTTTATCAAGCCCAAAGCTGTTTTTATAATATTTTGCCCCTTCTTTCAGGCATGTCGGCTTCCCGTCTGTTATCATAAATATTTGCTTATTGGCTGTTTTTTTTCTCCTAAGAATATCCAAGGCCAATTCTAGCCCTGCATACGTGTTGGTATGGTAAGGGCCAACTTGTAAGTAGGGCAAATCTTTGATTTTTACCGGCCAGGCATCATTTCCAAAAACAATTATATCTAGCGTATCTTTTGGGTACCTGGTTTTGATCAGCTCAGACAGGGCCATAGCTACCTTTTTTGCAGGAGTTATCCTGTCTTCTCCATACAAGATCATCGAATGGGAAATATCAATCATCAGTACCGTAGAGCTTTGGGTCTTATGCTCACGTTCCTGTATTTCCAGATCATCATGGGTGAGTTTAAATTCGTCTATTCCATGATTGACCTGTGCATTGTGAATGGAGCTGGTCATATCTATGGCATCGAGCGTATCGCCAAACTGGTACGGTCTTGTGTCAGGTGTAGATTCATCGCCACTGCCTGTATGGAATGTTTTGTGACTGCCCTTGTTGCCTTTTTTCAGTTTACCAAAAATTTCTTCCAGTGCGTTTTTCCTAATTGTTTGCTCTGTTTTGGCTGTTACCTCAAATTGGCCTTCTTCATTTTTATCAGTCAGATAACCTTTTTTCTTGAGATCTTCTATAAAATCTCCCATGCCGTAATTCTCGTCGGTAAGGTTATGCTGGCGGTCAAGCTCGTTCATCCAGTCCATTGTTTCTTGAACATTGCCGGATGTATGGTTCAGTAATTCAAAGAAAAGTTTTGAAAGCTTTTCAAATTCAGACTTTCCATCGTTGTTGTTCAGATATTTTGAAAATCTTATTCCTGCCATCAGTAAAGTTTCAGTATAAGTTAATAACAGACTCAGCTATGTTAGGGTTTGTTTTCTTTTGATACTTCTTTTATTTCAACTTCCATTGCTTCTTTAGTAGGCTTTACCCCGTTGCCTAGTTCAGTTGCATAGGCCCAGGTAAATTGTGCGCCCAAAAGCATAATAGTTGAAGAATAATATACCCATACCAAAAGCAGCACAAGTGCTCCTGCTGCCCCATAAGTTGTGTCAAGTTCAGATTCAGATAAATAAAGCCCTATTAAAAACTTTCCTAATACAAAAAGAAATGTGGTAATCAAGGCTCCGACCCAAATATCTTTCCACCTAACTTTTGCATCGGGCAAAACCTTATATATAAGGCCAAATATTAAAGCAGTAACACCTAAAGATATGATAATGTTAATAGTATTTACCAGATAAACGGTAAACTCTTCTAATAGGTCACGGATAAAGTTTTGTAAAGCTACTACAGCCACATTTACGGTAAGAGAAACCAGTAAGAGAAAGCCCAGGCTTATGACCATGGCAAAAGACAGTACCCTGTCCTTAATAAGCTTTACCAATCCTGTTGATGGTTTTGGCCTGATATGCCATAGACTGTTCAAAGAATCTTGCATGGCAATAAACACCGTTGTGGCGCTAAAGAGTAAAGTGGCTAATCCGACAAATGTTGCGAACTCCGTAGCCTCCGACTGGACGGCATTTTCCAGTACATTTTGTACCTGTATAGCAGTTTGCCGCCCTAAAGTCTCATCTATTTGATTGGCCAGTTCTCCTTGTACAGCTTCTTCCCCCCAAGCATAGCCAGCAATATTTATTATAATTAATAGTATTCCTGGCAAGGAAAAAATAGTATAAAACCCTATAATTGCAGCATAATTGAGCGGATTGGCTTTAAAAAATTCTGTAAAGGTTAATTTTACAACTCTTATGATGTTTTTCAAATATGATTTCATATCATACGTTTTGATTTAACCTGAAATATGCATTAGATTTTCTATTGCGTGGCAAAATAACTTCAAATCAGACGCTTCGCTCGCATTTGGTTTTTAACCATAGAACCACTATGCTTTGCAAACCAAATACGCTGATTTTTTGTTCTTTTGCCACTCATAACGAAATCTAATACATAATCCAGGTTTAAAGCATGTAAGTACATAGTAAAAAGACCAACCAGGTGCACTTGGAAAAAAAATTTTTGTAAATAACCCTTATTAAATATAAATCCTTAAATTTGTATTTAAGGTGAGATTGTGCATAGACCCTCTGGCGGGTTATCAGAATTTTTTCTCATTGATAACAGAACATGCTGTGCATGACTGTTGTCATTTATACATAATATATATTCAGCCATTCTCAACTCGCGGGAATGGTTTTTTGTTAAAAACTAGGAATAAAAAGGAAACCCCATAATTTTAAATTTTTATGGCAGATAAAGTTTATGTCTTTGATACAACCCTAAGAGATGGAGAGCAGGTGCCGGGGTGTCAGTTGAATACAGAAGAAAAAATTATAGTAGCCAAAGCTTTAGAAGAGCTTGGGGTTGATATAATTGAAGCAGGATTCCCGATTTCTAGTCCTGGAGACTTTAATTCGGTGGTTGAAATTTCCAAAGCTGTTTCTGAACCTGTAATATGTGCCCTAACACGTGCTAAAGAAATGGATATTGATAGTGCTGTAGAGGCACTGAAGTATGCCAAAAGGAAGAGGATTCATACAGGTATCGGAAGCTCTGATATGCACATCCAATACAAGCTCCGCTCAACCAGGGAAAAAATTCTGGAACAGGGAGTCGCTGCTGTAAAATACGCTAAGAAACATATAGAAGATATTGAATTTTACTGTGAAGATGCAGGACGTGCCGATATCAAGTTCTTGGCTCAAATGGTTGAAGCTGTGATTGCTGCGGGTGCTACTGTGGTCAATATTCCTGATACTACCGGGTATACGCTTCCTTGGCAATTCGGTGAAAGAATAAAGTATTTGATGGACAACGTCAAAAACATTGACAAAGCCATTATATCTGTACATTGCCACAATGACTTGGGCGTAGCTACTGCCAATGCCGTGGCCGGATTGGTAAACGGTGCCCGTCAGGTAGAAACTACCATCAACGGAATTGGAGAAAGAGCAGGCAATACCTCACTGGAAGAGGTAGCCATGATCATCAAATGCCACCAGTCATCATTGAATCTTGAAACCAAGATCAATACTAAGAAACTATATCCTACCAGCCAATTGGTATCACGCCTTATGCGTATGCCGGTGCAAGCTAACAAAGCCATAGTGGGTAAAAATGCTTTTGCGCATTCTTCAGGTATACATCAGGATGGCTTCTTGAAGCACAGGGAAAACTATGAAATCATAGATCCAGCTGATGTGGGTGCAGACGCCTCTTCTATTGTACTTACCGCTAGGAGCGGAAGGGCTGCCTTGCTTCATAAAGTAGAAAACTTGGGCTATAAAGTCACTAAAGATGAGCTTGATGTGCTGTATAAGCATTTCCTCGATTTGGCAGATAAGCTAAAGCAGGTAGAAGATGATGATTTGCAAAAGCTTCTCGATGAAGCTGAATTCATAAAATAATTTCTCCCTTATTCTTATTTCTCTAAAGACTATTAAAAGTGGGTAAAACATTATTTGAAAAAATCTGGGACGAGCACGTTGTAACAAAAATCAAAGGTGGCCCGGACGTCCTTTATATTGATAAACAGTTTATTCATGAGGTAACCAGCCCTCAGGCATTTGCCGGTCTTGAAAAAAGGGGTATCCCCGTATTCAGGAAGAACGGGATATTGGCAACAGCGGATCATAATGTTCCGACTAAAGATCAACATTTACCTATAAAAGAGCCTCTATCCAGATTTCAGGTTGAAAAATTGACCGAAAACTGTGAGAAATTTGGTGTTACACTATATGGCCTTGGTCACCCTTATCAGGGTATTGTACATGTCATAGGTCCAGAACTCGGTGTGACACTTCCAGGTATGACCATCGTTTGTGGTGACAGTCATACATCTACACATGGTGCTTTTGGCTCTATTGCTTTCGGTATTGGAACAAGTGAAGTTGAGCAAGTAATGGCGACACAATGCCTGATGCAATCCAGACCTAAGACCATGAAAATTGAGGTCACAGGTTCTCTTGCTAAAGGTGTTACTTCAAAAGATATCATCTTATATATCATCTCTAAAATTTCTGCCAGTGGCGGTAATGGTTATTTTGTAGAATATACAGGTTCTGCTATTAAGGAACTTTCTATGGAAGCCAGAATGACCATTTGCAATATGAGCATTGAAATGGGTGCACGTGGTGGATTCATTGCTCCTGATGAGACTACTTTTGAGTACATCAAGGGAAGGGAGTTTGCTCCTAAGGGAGAGGATTTTGACCAAGCTGTTGAATACTGGAAAACACTATATTCGGATGAAGACGCTGAATTTGACAAGGTGTATACCTTCGATGGCAATGATATAGAACCAATGATTACTTACGGTACCAATCCTGGAATGGGTATTAAAATCACTGGGAAAGTTCCTAATGTGCAAGATATTAAAGAAGAAAGCAATAAAGCGTCTTTTTGCAAATCTTTGGATTACATGGGACTGGAGCCAGGATCTCAGTTGCTGGATAAGGAGGTTAATTATGTATTTATCGGAAGTTGTACCAACTCCAGGATTGAAGACTTGAGACAGGTAGCAGATTTTGTAAGGGGTAAAAAGAAAGCCGATAATATTCATGCGCTTATTATTCCTGGATCAAAGCAAGTGGAAGCACAGGCCAAGAAGGAAGGGCTGGACAAAATTTTTACAGAAGCCGGTTTTGAGCTTCGTGAACCTGGATGTTCTGCCTGCTTGGGTATGAATGAGGACAAAGTTCCAAAAGGCGAATATTGTGTTTCTACTTCCAACAGGAACTTTGAAGGACGTCAAGGGCCAGGCGCTAGAACTTTTCTTGCCAGTCCACTGACTGCGGCAGCTACCGCTATTAAAGGAAAGATATCAGATATCAGAGCTTTTGACATTAACTAAGATTGCCAAATGGATAAATTCATAAAAATAAAATCTACTGTTGTTCCTGTAGCAATAGACGATATAGATACAGATCAAATTATTCCCGCAAGGTTTCTTAAAGCGACTACTAGAGAAGGCTTCGGCGATAACTTATTTAGGGACTGGAGATATGACGACAATGGTCAGCCTAAAAAGGATTTCGTACTAAATGATCCTAAATACAAAGGTGAAATACTTGTAGGCGGTAAAAACTTTGGTTGTGGTTCCAGTAGGGAACATGCTGCTTGGGCCATACATGACTATGGTTTTAAGGTAGTTGTTTCTAGTTTTTTTGCAGATATTTTCAAAAATAATGCATTGAATAATGGTCTGCTTCCTGTGCAGGTTTCTCAAGCTTTTTTAGATGAGATATTTAAAACTGTAGAGAAAGACCCATCGGCGGAACTTGTAGTTGACCTTGAAAACCAAAAAATTGAAAATACGGTAACGGGCAACTCAGAATCTTTCGAGATCAATGAATATAAAAAAACCTGCCTGATGAAAGGCTATGATGATATTGATTATCTTCTAAGCATCAAGGATAAAATTGAGGAGTATGAAAAAGGAAGCAAATATTTAAAAATCGTTTCCTGATTCTTTTTAATATTAAATATTTACAAACCATGGAGAAGAATATTGCGGTACTTAAAGGTGATGGTATAGGTCCTGAAGTTACCAACCAGGCGATTAAAGTATTAAAGGCAGTTGAGGAAGTATACGGACATAAGTTTAACTATACTGAAGCTTTAATAGGTGCAACTGCTATAGATGCTACAGGAAACCCTTTTCCTGAAGAAACTTTTAAAGTTTGCCAAGATTCGGATGCTATTCTGTTTGGGGCTATTGGCCATCCAAAGTATGACAATGACCCTAATGCTCCAGTTAGACCAGAGCAAGGGCTTTTGGCAATGAGAAAAAGCCTTAACTTATTTGCTAACTTAAGACCTATCAATACCTATAAGATTCTAGCTGATGCTTCTCCCCTACGTGCTGATTTGGTAGATGGTGTTGACTTTTTGGTATTTCGTGAATTGACAGGTGGGATATATTTCGGGCAGCCTAGAGGTCGTTCGGAAGACAAAAATGTTGCTTTTGACTCTTGTGTGTATTCTAAAGAAGAAATTCTTAGGGTAACCAAATTAGCTTTTGACGCTGCTTATAAAAGAAGGAAAAAAGTTACTTTGGTTGACAAAGCAAATGTTCTTGCTACTTCTCGCTTATGGAGGGAAACGGTAAAAGAATATGCCAAAGATCATCCTGAGATCGAGCTGGACTTTATGTTTGTAGATAACGCAGCTATGAAGATTATCCAAAACCCTGGATATTTTGATGTAGTGCTTACAGAAAACATGTTTGGCGATATCATTACCGATGAAGCATCTGTAATTACAGGCTCTTTGGGAATGCTGCCTTCTGCCTCAGTAGGTGATAAGACCGCGCTATATGAGCCAATTCACGGTTCTTATCCAGAAGCTGCAGGACTAAATATAGCGAACCCGTTAGGAGCGATTCTTTCTGCTGCTATGCTTCTTGATACTTCTTTTGGCTTTATCGACGAAGCGGCTTCTATCCGTACGGCAGTTGAAGAGGCGCTAAACGGTGGATTTGTTACTAAAGACATTAATCCAAATAAATACTACACCACTGATGAGGTTGGAGATAAAATCGCTACCCTTATCAAAGAAAAGAAGACCCTTTCAGTATAATCTCAATTAATTCATTATAGGCAGGAATTTACTCCTGCCATTCTTTTTTTATTGGATCATGGAAAATAAGATTAATAAAGTAAGCTGCAGACTTACAGAGGATATCACACAGCCTGCATCTCAAGCTATGATGTATGGTGCTGGGTTTACTGAAGAGGATATGCACAAAGCGCAAGTGGGTATTGCTAGCTCTGGGTATGAAGGAAATACCTGTAATATGCATCTTAACCAATTGGCTGTTTATGTCAAAGAAGGCGTTAAAGATGCAGGGCTTAAGCCGCTTCAATTCAATACTATAGGTGTAAGTGACGGGATGAGTATGGGTACAGACGGAATGAGATATTCTCTTGTATCGCGTGAAGTTATTGCTGACTCTATCGAAACCATCTCAGGTGCACATTTCTATGATTCTTTGGTAACCATAATGGGCTGTGACAAAAATATGCCTGGTGCCATTATAGCCATGTGCAGGTTGAACAGGCCAGGTTTGATGGTTTATGGTGGTTCTATACGTTCTGGTAATTATAAAGGTGAAAAGCTTAATATCGTTTCTGCATTTGAAGCTTTGGGTAAAAAGTATGCGGGACAAATAAGCGAGGAAGACTATAAAGGCGTTATTATGAACGCCTGCCCTGGTGCAGGGGCATGTGGTGGTATGTATACTGCCAATACTATGGCATCTGCTATAGAAGCGATGGGTATGAGTTTGCCGTTTAGTTCTTCGGCCGTAGCTACCAGTGATAAGAAACGTGAAGAATGTCATGCAGCAGGTGCGGCTGTAAGGCACCTTTTGCTAAATGATATCAAACCTAAAGATATCATTAATTATAAATCTATTTCAAATGCTGTAAGAGTAGCTATGCTTCTGGGTGGGTCTACAAACTTGATTTTGCATTTCTTGGCTATTGCCAAAGCGGCTGATGTTAAGTTTACCCTCAAAGACTTCCAAGAACTTTCTGACAAGACTCCTTTATTGGCGGACCTTAAGCCAAGTGGTAAATATATGATGGAGGACTTGGACAATATTGGAGGCCTTCCTTCTATTATGAAAATGATGCTAAAAGAAGGCTTGTTGCATGGTGACTGTATGACTGTTACAGGTAAGACATTGGCGGAAAACCTTGCAGAAGCCTCAGACCTTCCATCGGAGCAGGAAATAATCATGGATTTAAGGAACCCTATCAAAAAGAGAGGGCACTTGCAAATGCTTTACGGGAACATTGCTCAAGAAGGTTCTGTTGCAAAAATTACCGGTAAAGAAGGAGAGGTATTTGAAGGCCCTGCCAAAGTGTATGATTCAGAAGAGTCTTTGAATATTGGTATAGGAAAAGGGGAAGTTAAAGCAGGCAATGTCGTTGTGATCCGTTATGTAGGGCCAAAGGGAGCTCCTGGTATGCCAGAAATGTTGAAGCCTACTTCTATGTTAATGGGTGCAGGACTTGGAGATAAAGTAGCCTTGATCACCGATGGACGTTTCTCTGGCGGTACCCACGGTTTTGTTGTGGGTCATATTACTCCAGAGGCAATGGAGGGAGGAAATATTGGTCTTGTAAAAGATGGTGACATCATTAAAATCGATGCAATAAATAATACGCTTGATGTGTTGATAGAAGATGCTGAGCTTGAAAAACGCAGAAAGGAATGGAAGCAGCCTGAATGCAGGGTTAAAAGTGGCGTTCTTTATAAATATTTCCGCACAGTATCATCTGCTTCGGAAGGTTGTGTAACTGACGGTTAAGAAACATTAAATAATAAGGGTGTAGATAAACCTACGGAATCCTATATGAAAGCAAAAATAAAATTAAGAGGTGCTGAATATATTGTAAAGCTCATTGAGCTTCTTGATGCGCAAGATCTGTTTGCCTATCCGGGAGGTGCTATTTTGCCAATCTATGATGCATTGGCATTCAGTAAGCTTAACAGTGTATTGGTACGTCATGAACAAGGTGCAGCTTTTGCTGCCAACGGGTATGCCCGTGTAACCGGAAGACCTGGTTTTTGTCTGGCAACTTCAGGCCCGGGTGCTACAAACCTTGTTACAGGTATTGCAGATGCTTATGCAGACTCTGTTCCAATGGTGGCCATTACCGGTCAGGTTCAGTACCATTTGATTGGTTCAGATGCTTTTCAGGAAACGGATATAACGGGTATATGTATTCCTATTACAAAAAAAACCTACCTTATAACGAAGCTTGAGGATGCTGCTGATATCTTCAAAGAGGCCTATAGGGTATGTATGGAAGGTAGACCAGGGCCAGTATTGATAGATATTCCAAGAAGTGTTCAAGGGAATTTTGTGGAGTTGGATGAGGACTGGGAAAAGGATTTTGTGAAACCTCAGAAGAAGGTTGTCAATAATGTTTCTGCTGAGGATTTAGAAAAAGCCTCAAAGCTTATTTCTGAGGCTAAAAAACCACTTATCATAGCGGGGCATGGTGTGCTTCTTTCTGAAGCATGGAATGAGTTGAGGGATTTTGTCCACAGGGAAAACATTCCTGTAATCAGTACCATTTTGGGAATAGGTGCTATGGAACATGACGATCCTTTGTACTATCAATGGCTCGGCATGCATGGTATGAAATACACCAATGAAGCTGTTCAGGACGCAGACCTTTTAATAGCCTGGGGTATTCGTTTTGATGATAGGATAACCGGTAAACTTGATGAGTTCGCTCCAAATGCCAAAATCATCCATTGTGATATTGATGCCAGCGAGTGCTGTAAAAATGTAAAGACCGAA
The DNA here is from genome assembly GCA_030913385.1 of Cytophagaceae bacterium ABcell3. Lineage (NCBI taxonomy): Bacteria > Pseudomonadati > Bacteroidota > Cytophagia > Cytophagales > Cytophagaceae > Natronocytophaga > Natronocytophaga cellulosiphila. The sequence continues at coordinate 482,283 of CP133159.1, read as the reverse complement.
GTTTTCCTTCATGCAGACCTAAAAGCTGTAATTCCAGCTATTGGTGATACACGTACCGAGGAGAACTGTGGTATCAGGGCTCAATGGATCAGTCATTTGAACAATATGAAGGAGCAGTTCCCTATTTTAAATGCAGACCTATCTGTTTTTAATGAAGTGGCTGCTATAAAAGTACTTGAGCAAAACCTATCTGATGATGCCGTAATTACTACCGATGTAGGACAACATCAGATGTGGGCCGCACAATATATCACACGTTTACAGCCTAATCATTTCTTGACCTCTGGTGGACTAGGATCTATGGGCTTTGGTCTTCCAGCAGCTATGGGTGCGCAAGCTGGGGTACCCGACAAAGAAGTGTGGTGCGTAACCGGTGACGGTTCTTTCCAGATGAACATACAGGAGCTTGTCACTTGTGTGCAGGAGCAGTGGCCAGTTAAGATTCTATTGCTAGACAATGCTTATTTAGGTATGGTACGTCAGTGGCAGGAGCAGTTTTATGCTAAAAACTACTCTGGTGTAGAGCTGCTGAATCCTGATTTTGTCATGTTGGCGAAGGCTTGTGGTGTGGATGCAGTTTGCGCTAATACCACCGAAGAGTTGCAAGAAGCCATAAAACTTGCTAAATCTGTGAAAAAGCCTTTCCTAATTCACGCAAGGGTGTTGAAAGAAGAAAGTGTACTGCCGATGGTAGCACCAAATACTAGTCTGTCACAGACGATATACTATCCTTCAAATCCGGCTGCTAAGAAAGCAAAAGCGGGTTAAGGTATAAAATTTTTTAATAGACTAAAAAAAGGCTGTCTACTCGACAGCCTTTTCTTTTGATTATAGCTTCAGAAGTTTAGCAATTTCGTCAGGGTCTGTTGTCTTTTTTAAGCTCTTTTCTAGTGATTTAGTATTTTGTTCCCTTAGTTCCAGCATGCGGTATTGCAGTTTTTCAAAATTGCCCACATGTGTTTTTAATAGGTAGAAATCACTTTCTTCCTGTAGCTTGTTGACATAATGCTTGAATAAAACCTCAGCAGCTTCATAAAGCTTCTTCTTTTCCCTTTTCCCTTTTTCATTTGTATAAAGCTTATCGGTTTTGTCCATTTCATCATATATGAGAGATAAAGGCTCATATATGTTTTTCATTTCCCTGAGGTAAAGCAGTATTTCTCCACCCTTTAAGATAGACGATTGATAAGTGCCGTCACTATCCATCGCCTTTAGTTTTTCCTCTAGGCCTTTGTATAAAAACTTAACCTGAACCTCCCTGACAAGGTTATGTTCATTTTCCATAGCATGAGTATAACCTTTGTAAAGCGTGTCCACCTTAGCTTTTTTGGCCTCTATGTTTGCTTTTATATTTCTGAACTCTTCCTGCGTTTTTACCTTGTGGACTAATGGTTCTATTTGTTTTATAAATTTATTGACCAAGTTTAACTGGTATGTTAAAATGCTATGAACATTTTCGAAAACAGATAAGCTGTCATTTAATGCTTTAGAATAGTTGATAATGAGCGGATTCTCATTGCTTTCGGAGAGGCTTATAGAATCATGTTTGGCAAAAAGCCCTTTGTTGCTTACATACAGATGATAAGGGTCTGCGTAATAAATAGCTTCGTCAGACGAGATAAATGCTATAAGATCATTCAGTTTTGGCAGGGACGAGCCTAATGAAGAAAAATACTGATAGATAACTTCTAAAGAATCTGACTTATCTCTGTTATCATTAAGGGCTTCGTTTTCTAGTTGTTGTGCGGTTATTTTGTTGAGTTTTTTAAATAATGCGCTTATTTCATTTTTTTTGTTTTCCTGAATATCTGATAAGGAATACTTAAATCTCCTGGTTTTTATAGGAGTCCTGACAAATGAACCATTTTCCATATAGTAAGAAGCATCATATTTGATCACCTCTTTAATAATAGAGTCAAGCAATATATTTCCTTGCGCTTGAGCTATTAACTCTTTTGAATCTGCACCATATCCATCGTTGAACTCTAGTTCAAAAGTTATTCCACTTATACCAAAAGAAGTATCAGGATTATCTTTAAGTGCTTGGAGCTTCTCAATAGCATCATTATATAAAAGGAAGTCTAAGGTATCTTTTTCTATGGCATGTTGTTTCAATACCTCAAGGAGGATTCCGTTATGGTATTTTCTAGTTTCTTTTACCGGCACATCACGGTCATAGTAGTTGAATGTCCAAACAGAATCCATGACACCAGCCTTGTTGGTAAAGCCTACCACTTTAGGATTTTCCTTGCCGTTTACCAAGAAGTTGCCTGTAATATTTCCTTGACGGAAAAGGATGTTTTCAGATAGCAGGTCAGTCTGGGTTTTTCCATCCTTGTAGCTCTCTACTTTCAGACCCCATTCCCCATGAGGGATATTTTCTAAATAAGCTGCCTGTAGTTTAGAGACCCTACTTTTTAAAGAAGTGCTTACTTTCATGTCTTTGACATCATTGATAGTTACCCAGTGATTTTCTTCTTTATAGTCCCATTTCCCACTTTTTTTATTATAATTATAGGTTCCTCTTTGGCTTTTTTTTAAGATGTGGTTTTTATTCTGTTCACCGGTCGACTTTAAAGTCCATTGGAAATCCCCGTCTTTTATTTTTTCTCCTTCATCATTGAGGAAGTATTCAAAAGAAGCATTTCCATTTTCCTGATTATGTTTAAACGCACCCTCGTAAACATTTTTCTCCTGAGCCTGAGTTTGGTAAAACATAAAACCCGAGAGTAAAATCAATAAGCCTTCTTTAACATTCATGCCCAAATAGTAATTGATAAGTTCTGATTATATACCAAACGAAAAGCAAGATAAGATTTTTGTAAATATAAAAGGCTTTTGTTCATTTTTTTAAAGAGCGGCCTCTCTATACACTGCCCCTTTACGCTCACTGTAGCTTGGCTATTTCATTCATCAAGTAAACCCCCGTAATGCTTACTGTAGCTTGTAGCTACAGCACCGTACTATCAAACAAAGGCGTACTACCAGAGGTAGCCTGTGGCTACCAAACGTATTATCTACAAATTAATTGACAATTTTAATGATAATATTCGTGTGTAGCTTCAAGCTACATATTGAAATGTTTAATTAACGTGGATGTTCCGTAGCTAAAAGCTACGGTTAGCAGTGGAGAAAAGCATTTTTTAAGACTATTTCATTCATCAAAATAATTTCAAATCGCCCCACAAGGTCAGCACTTATGCTCACTGTAGCTTGCAGCTACAGAAGCATACCACCAAACAAAGCCATACTACCAGAGGTAGCCTGTGGCTACCAAAACGAATGTACATTTTGTAATGTGTAAATAATACGGAAGTCCGTAGCTAGGAGCTACGGTTAGCAGTGGGGGGGTGAGTGTTATGTTGTTTAGATAAAGTAGAAATTGCTTCCCATTTTCCTTTCCTCCCCTTTACGATGAGGAGGTTGGCGTTAATTGCATTTTTTTTAAAGTTCCTTATTATGTTCTTGGTGATACAATGATCAAAGGAGGTCATAGAGATCCTGAGTTTTGGGATACTATTTTACCTGGATTGTATTGAGGGAGCCAAGATGGACGGTCAATTGGGGAGATTACCTGCTGTATTAACTACCCCCTCTGGTCTAAGATTAGCGATAGCGTATCTTGGACCTAAAACATTGCAAGCTTGTAGCTTGCGTAACGGGAGTTGAGAAAAAAGAAAATGAGAAACCGGGAGGTCTTTTTGAGAGGCTTTCCGGATTTTTTTGTCTGAATCAGGATTTTCAGGATTAGAGAATTAACATCGCTAATCCCACAATAATTTCACAAACCAACCTTCGTTACAGCGAAGTTTCGGGTCAAAATTAAAGAGAAACAGGTATTTACGTACACTGTTTCTCCTTTTAACCTTTAATGCTCACTGTAGCTTGCAGCTACAGCACCGTACTATCAAATAAGCCGTATTGCCAAAGGTAGCTTGCAGCTACCCCAACGTACTATATACCTATTAATACCCATACTATAAACCTTAATGTTATCCTATCCTTAGTATACTAGCTTAAATCCATATAACTACCTCGCTAATCCCACAATAATTTCACAAACCAACCTTCGTTACAGCGAAGTTTCGGGTCAAAATTAAAGAGAAACAGGTATTTACGTACACTGTTTCTCCTTTTAACCTTTAATGCTCACTGTAGCTTGCAGCTACAGCACCGTACTATCAAATAAGCCGTACTGCCAAAGGTAGCTTGCAGCTACCCCAACGTACTATATACCTATTAATACCCATACTATAAACCTTAATGTTATCCTATCTTGAGTATACTAGCTTAAATCCATATAACTACCATTTACTCGCCCCGCTAATCCCACAATAATTTCACAAACCAACCTTCGTTACAGCGAAGTTTGGGGTCAAAATTAAAGAGAAACAGGTATTTACGTACACTGTTTCTCCTTTTAACCTTTAACGCTCACTGTAGCTTGCAGCTACAGCACCGTACTATCATAAAGCCGTATTGCCAAAGGTAGCTTGCAGCTACCCCAACGTACTATATACCTATTAATACCCATACTATAAACCTTAATGTTATCCAAACTTGAGTATACTACCTTAAATCCATATAACTACCATTTACTCGCCCCTTAAACGCTCACTGTAGCTTGCAGCTACAGCAACGTAGTATCAAACAAAGCCGTACTGCCAGAGGTAGCCTGCGGCTACCAAACGTACTACCAGACATCAACACCTCCCACACCCATTACTTTTGTTAAAATTAACCCTTACCTCCCTAGCCTGTCTTGTTTTCTCAGTAAAATCCAGATCTGGAAAAACATCAGTATAAGCTTCCAAAGGCGTACGTCCACCAAGAGAAACATGCGGCCTGACAGAACAATAATCCTCTACCGCAAGAGAAAGACATTCATAAAGCCTTTCACCCGAATCAGGCTCATAATATCTCAGATATCGCTTCATGACCTTGTTCACCGCCTCCACAGGAGAATTAGAAAAAGCAATATCCTTCAGGGCAACCACTTTGGTGATTTCAGGATTCGGAGTAGTTTCAAGCAATTGCGAAATTGTTACCGCATGGTTTTCGCTTCCTCCGTCCGCAACAAGCGTGGCACAGACAAAATCAGAGTAATGGAACTTTATAGACTGTATTGCCATGGCAAGTGCATTTTTAACATTTTCAGCACAGCACCTTTCACCAACACTCCACCCCAGGATATTTCTTGAAAAATTATCAGAAACAAAAACTATAGCACGCTTCAAGCCATCTCGGAGCGTATAAAAAGTAGTACGACATGCAGGAACTGGTTAGGCCTGCTCGAAACAACTCCCTTCAACTTTTCAGGAGACCTTTTGAATACCCTTTTCAGCCCTAAAAGGTTAGCGTATTTGTACCATGTGCTCAAAGAAGCAAACAGCATAGAGTTTCTCCTTGCATAATGCGCAACAGAAGACACCGGCCAGCAGGGAAAGCTAGACAAAAGACCTTTCATTACATTGACCTTGAACTCTTTGCATGCATACTGCACGCCTCTGTCTGAATGAAAAACCAGCTCTTGAAAAACAGGTCTGTTTATCAGTGCCATCCTCCATGCAGGCACTACTGTTTCATATGCATGCATCGAAGTGGACATAGACCATCCTATTATTTTCCTATCATATAAGTCCATAATCATGGTCAGGTATAACCATGCCTCATTTGTCCGGATATAAGTTATGTCTGATACCCATGATTTTGAAGGGCTTTCAGGTTTAAAAGATCTATCAAGAACGTTAGGACTGATGCTAAATCCATGGTTTGAATCAGTTGTGCAGACTTTAAATTTTTTACTTACAACACTCCTGATTCCGTGGTCTTTCATGATCCTGGCAACCCTTGGCCTGGATACTGCAAAACCCTTTTTTCTAAGATCTAATGTAATTCTAGGACTTCCATAGGTACCATTGCTTAACTCATGCACTGTTTTGATTTCCTTTAGCAATATCGCTCTTTGTTGAGCCAGTTTGAGTTGTTTCTCCTTCTTCCACTCATAAAAGCTGTTCCTGGCAACATTAAATGTCCTACACATCTTTTCAACAGCATACTCTTTTCTATGATCCATTATGAATTGGTATATTTGCTGTCTCCCCTGGAAAAGATGCTTACCGCCTTTTTTAGGATTTCCCTTTCAAGCTCAGATTCCTTTAAGGCTTTCCTCAAGGCATGAATTTCTTTTTGTTCTTCTGAAAGGTTCTGTTTCCCATTTCCTGGAAAACTGGCAGCGCCATTCGTCTTCATTTCACGTGACCATCTCCTTACTAAATCAGGACCAATGCCTAATTCTTTCCCAACAGCGGTACTGGTCTTCCCGCTTAAATGCAGCTCTACAGCCATTGTTTTAAATTCGTGGTCATATGACCTTCTTTCTCTTTTACTCATCGTTCCAAATTTAAGAAAAAGAGCTTAACTTACTGTCCTATCAAATATATACATTCCATACCACCAAACAAAGCTGCACTCCCAGAGGTAGCCTGTGGCTACCAAAACGTACTATCTACATATTGTAAAGGGTAAATAATATGGAAGTCCGTAGCCTCCTCTTGTTGGTGTTTTCACCAACAAACCATCCCGCCTGGGCAGCACCCAACATTTTAGCTAATTAAGATGGGCAACATATTAAGCCTTGCAGCAAAAAAAGGGCATCATTTTCTGTCATTTAAAATAAATTATAGCACCAACGGTGCGCAATAAAATAGCTATGGGCAACAGCCCATAGCAACCGACAACCCTTCCTAAAGCCCCAACGGGGCGCAATCGATAATAAGGTCTATAGGTGAAAATGGAAAATTATGTTCTTTAAGGGTTTTCCCGTACTACCTGATTATATACCAAACGAAAAGCAAGATAAGATTTTTGTAAATATAAAAGGCTTTTATAAATTTTTTTAAAGGAGCGGCCTCTCCAACACACTGCCCCTTTACGCTCACTGTAGCTTGGCTATTTCATTCATCAAGTAAACCCCCGTAATGCTTACTGTAGCTTGTAGCTACAGCACCGTACTATCAAACAAAGGCGTACTACCAGAGGTAGCCTGTGGCTACCAAACGTATTATCTACAAATTAATTGACAATTTTAATGATAATATTCGTGTGTAGCTTCAAGCTACATATTGAAATGTTTAATTAACGTGAATGTTCCGTAGCTAAAAGCTACGGTTAACAGTGGGGAAAAACATTTTTTAAGACTACTTCATTCATCAGAATAATTTCAAATCGCCCCACAAGGTCAGCACCGCAATATATAAAGCAAACCATACAATAGGGCCAAGAATCAACGCCAGTATCAAAGCATATAAGAATATTTTGTGCTTAGGGACTTTGGGCAGCCATTTATGCAGTAGCATTTTGCATAGAAAAAATGATAGCATTACCACCAGTAATATGGTAATAATTCCCCTGCTCTCATATACGACAGATATTGTGCCCATATGTTAAGAAGCATTTTGGGTTTATAATGTTGGGTAAAATATGTATAGTCAATATTTTTCTTGGAATTATTAAATTTTGTTTTCTTTGGAATAGTTAATATGTTAGATATTTAAGCAGTAAAATAATTATATTAAATTCTAAAAAGATTGTTAAGACAGTAGCAATTAATTTTTGTGCTATTTGTTTTATATAACCGCTTTTTTTTGATTATAACTACATTTTTTTCTGTGAAAAATTTTTTGTGATAGATAGGGGTTGTTTTTTTGTCTTTCTAGTTTGGATTTGTAAGGATAAGTGGTTAAATTTGTTATACAAGTGTTTAAAGTTTGCTTTAGGGCTTTGTTTTCCTTATTTTTTGTCTCTTTTTAAGCATTTGACGTTTTCTAAACTTAAATATTCCAAGAAATCAATTACATCGGTCTTTTATGACAATATGTTTTCCCTAGATTTTATATATTTATTCTGTACAATTTCAGTTTTGCTGTTTTTTATACTTGTCACGGAGCTTTTTTTGCGCCGATATAAAGCGATAGGTTTAAAATTAACACAACTTTGCTCTATCAGTATTTGCTTGCTTATTTTGATTTCTTCTAGCGATAAACTGCATGCACAGCAAGGTGCCGCATCTGCTGGTCTTGAATTAATCGAAAATGCACAAGAAATTGCAGCTAATTCACAAGAGTGGATTCAGAAAATTAATGAAGCCGCAGACAACGTTCAATCCAATAATTTATACCAAACACTTGTAGATGGTCATTCGCAGGAATTTCCTTTTGGTATTTTGCCTGTGGGAGATGGTGATGAAAATCATGCATTGATAGTTAATAGTGTAAGCTTGGATGCCGCACAGGGAATGACGGCAGAGATTTTTATGAGGATACCATTTAGGTCAGGGGAAGAACTTTTTTTTGTGGCTGATAAAGTCCCTCTTTCCAGGAGGGGAAAGTTGTCTGGCGACTTTACTTTAATGTTATTGAATTCCATTACAATTTCTGTGGGAAGCGGCTACAAGCTTAAATTTCGCGGCCTAGATTCATTAAATACGGGTTTTGATTCTACTTACGTCACCTTTGACTGTAAAGGTTTTAAAGAAGTTACTTTAAACGGTTCTTTGAGTTTGGACCCTGATGCTGTGACTAAGTATGATGAAAACAACACCAATGAACCTTTAGACCTTAAATTTTATGTTACTGCCAATAGGATGTCTGATTTTATTGTCAATCTGAGAGATATTCCTGATGTTCAGTTTAAAAGTCTTCCCGGTTTTCGGTGTTCAATCCCTTCTATAACTTTAGATCAAAGTGAAGTTAAAAATGCACCTAAGTTTTCATTGCCCTCTTGGTATTTGGACTCCTTGGAAACTGTAAATGGTGCAAGTTTTGATCGAGAAGATTTTGGTTCTGTAAGATGGACAGGTTTATATATTGACTCTATTGAAATTGAAATCCCTCGTAGCTTAACCGAAGGAAGCGATAAAAAAAATATTGGAATTGTATGTAGAGACCTTATTGTGGACCAACATGGAATATCAGGTCTGACACATGCAGAAAATGTACTCCAAGCCAATTCTAAAGGCTTTAAATACTCTATGGATACCATAAGGGTAAATATTATAGCTAATGGTTTAAGTCATGGGTCTTTTAAAGGTAAAATGTCTTTTCCTATATGTGATGAAGAGTCCACTGTTGATTATGGGTTGATGATGACGAGGGACTTAAGCTCTAATGAGTTATCTTATCATGGATCCGCAGAGTTTTCTGGAAACCTTAATGCCCAAGCTTTTGGTGTAGCTCGCATGAACCTGACAGGTGTAGAGTTAGACTTTAAGTATAGGAATAAACAGTTTTTTCCAGAAGCTTCTTTAGATGGCACATTAACTGTATCTCCCACAAGCAATACAGATGGAGATGGAGATGCGGTTGGTACTTTTGGTTTAGAGTTCAATAAATTAAAAGTATCAAGTTCCGCACCATATTTAGGTTTGGATGATGAAGATAGCTCTAGTTATGTACGTGCTATCAGTAATCAAAGCTCTTCACAATTGGCTAATCTGCCGATTTCTATTAACGATTTTAATTTTAAAACCAGTAATGGAGGGCAAAGAAAAGGATTGGGTCTTGAGTTAGATATCAAGCTTCAAAACTCTGCTGGTAATGATAATTCAAGTGGTAATGGTTTTGGAGGTAGTACCAGCTTTACCATCTGGACTAAAAGGAATGCCTCTACACAAAGGTGGCAATACGACAATTTTGATCTAAATGCTGTGAATCTCAGTGTTCAAAACGGTTCCTATAGCTTGACAGGTAGTTTGGAAATGTTTGATGGAGATGAGCAGTATGGTAAAGGTTTTTGTGGTAGTGTTGAATTGAGCCTGGTAGAGATGTTTGAGTTAAATGCTTCAATGATATTTGGTAGAGTAACTTCTGAAACAGGAACTGAGTCCGTTGAGGTTCATACTGTAGATACCGATAATAATTTTGAAACATCTAGTTCAGAAGAAGAGCGGGCAGTGTCAACTGGTGAAACGCTATACAGGTATTGGTTTGCTGATGGATCGATTTCTTTTTCGCCAGCATTGACAGTAAGTCCTGGTCTTGATATTAATGCCTTTACAGGAGGTTTTTATTATAATATGGAAATGGCTCGTCCAGGTAATGAGCCTGAAACGTCTTTAGAGTGTAAATCAAGTTCTGGTCGGGTGTTTACTCCTAATAATAGTTACTTTGGTGTTTTAGCGGGTATTGGTATTCAATCTACTGGAGGAGGTACTGCTTTTAATGGTGAAATCAATTTTAGTATTGAGTTTAATCGTGGTGGCGGAATTAATCGCATAGCAACTTATGGAGGGGTAGGTATGCTCGCAAAGGACTTTACTCCACCAGGTGTTAGTGAAATTGCTTCAACAATGGGTATGGACCCTGTTAGTGACACTACAAAAAATCAGACATCAAGCTTTTTGAACAGTATAAGTGGCAATGTTAAAGCTGGCTGGTATGTTGAGTATGATTTTCCTAACCGCACGCTTAACGGTGACTTTGATATATATGTGAATGTAGGCAATGCATTAAAGGGTTTACATAATGGGATTGCCGGTAGAATAGCTATACACTCTTCCCCTGGGACATGGTATGTGTATATAGGAAAGCCTATTGAGCCAATTGGTCTTGAGGTTTTAGGTCTTGCCACCGCCCAGAGTTATTTTTGTATAGGTACACAGCTACCAGACCCTCCCATTGCTCCACTGCCTGCTGAATTAGGTCAAGGTGAAGATTTTTCGACTAACCCGTTACTGGCTGTCGGAGGTGGATTATCTTTTGGTTCCAGAATGTCTTTGGGGGGTAATCCAGGTCTTGACCTTGGTATATGTGGGTTAAGACTTGAAGTAAGTTATAGTGTTGGTGCTGGTTTTGACTTAATGCTTACGAAGACCGCTGAGCCTGTTTATTGTGGTAACTTTACTACAGGTGACGGACGAGGGGTGAACAATTGGTATGCTACGGGTCAGGTGTTTTTGTATGGGGCTGCCGGCTTGAACGTAGCATGGAGTAAATGCGGTGGGGGAAGTAGGGAAATTATGTCTATGTGGCTAAATGCTTTTGTTTTTGCTCAGTTGCCACGCCCTACTTATGTGAAGGGAAAGGTCGATTATGGTTTTAGGATTTTAGGTCGTGGTTTTGATGGAAGTGTAAGCTTAGAAATCGGTGATCGCTGTGATGTCCCGATTCTGGATAGTGAAGTTGACTTTATTGAAACTATTACCCCTGTCAATAGCCAACAAGATGTTCCAGTTGGAGAAAACATTATTGTTACTTTTTCAAGCCCTCTAAGAAATACTGTTTATGGTATCCGCAATTCTAGGGGCGATTATGAGTTTTTTAGACCGGTACTTGATAATGTAGAGATTTCCTCGTCTTCGGGAGAAATCCTCTATGAAACAGAAATGAACTCTGGAATGGACCAGCTTAACATCACTCCATTACGGGTATATCCAGGAAACTCAGAAATTACAGTAACTGTACAGTTACGAATTCAAAAGGAGGCAAGTGAGAATGAGTGGATCAATACGGAAAATACACAAAGCAAGTCCGTAACTTTTAAAACAGAAGAGGATGCAGGCCGAATAGATGTTTCCGATATTTTTTATGCCTATCCACTTCCAGGGATGAAGAACTTTTATAAGGATGAATCTTCTCAAGGATATATTAGGCTTAGTGTGTTGCCTGGCAAAGCTGTTGAATTGGCAGAAGGATACACTTTTAATGTAGCTGTTTTTGATGGGAATGACGAAAAGGATCGTCAAAGAAACGTTACTTATAATGATAATTATGGTCAACACAACTTTACTTTTAACATTCCTAATGTCGCACTGGAGAATGGAAAAGAGTATACTTTGAAGGTGATGAAATCCCCTATACCAACACATACTTCTCAAGGGGTTTCACAGGACGGAAATGTTACATCTGGTGTTGTGGCAGAAGAAACTCCTGACTCTGTAGTCTTAGAATACAAGTTTACAACGAGCAAGTATTCTACTTTTAGCGGCAAAATGTCTTTGTATAGTACTTCTTTTTCTGAAGTTTTTGATGGCGTAATGGCTGCCAACCTTTCTATAAACAGTATTAGTGGATTAGACAGCCATGAGCCTTTGTCAAGTGAAGAAACTAACGGGTACATTAGCAATGGTGTACTTAGAAGTTCAGCATTGATACGTTTTGGATCACTAGAGTACGACAATCCTTCCTTAAATAGCATAATTGAAAACATTAGGGAACCGGTAAATAATATTGAAGCTACTCAAGATGGCATTTCCGCTGTCACAGATTTGATTGGAGCTGTAAATGAAGGTCTCGAAACGATGAACTTAGATTGCCTGCTGTCGGGTGGTTGTTCTTCTACAGATATGCAGTCTGTAGAAATTCCGGCAGGTAATTTTACTTTGCCTATAGGGTACTATCTACCAGGAAAAAGTACGCCAGCTTCTACATATAACCTTGTTGTAAACTTGAACGAAGCATTATCGCTGCCAAGATGAGAAAACTACTATTAGCGCTTATACTTCTTATGAATACGTTGGTTGCTGAAGCCAAAAATGATACTATATTTTTAGTACATAACTATAACCCTTCTTTAGGATTACAGTTGAAGTGGCTACCTGCAGATTTTGGTGTGTTTAAAGAAGGTCTTGAAAATGGGTATGATATTTATCGGGCAGAGGTTTTAGTGAACTATGACGGTGAGAAGGCTGGAGATTTTATAAAATTAAATAATGCACCTATCAGGTTGTGGCCAGAAGATAAGCTGATAAAAGAAGAACAAAATGATAGCTCCCTCGCTATTGCGGGAATTTTCATAAATGGGCTCGGTGAAATTGTAAACCGTGATTTTCCTACTAATACAAGGGAAGCGTTAGAAAAAGCTCAATCTGATGAAATTGTACATTTAATTGGCTTGTTTTCTGCCATTTCCAATAATAAAGTCGCAGAAGCCATTGGACTTTACTTTAATGATAAAAGCTATGAACCTGCCAAAAAATACTTGTATAAAATCAATATTCATGGCCAAGATGAAAATGCTTCAATAATTCTTGTTTTTCCGTTCAGGGATCGGCCGAAAGCTAAAGTTATGGATTTTAAAGCCAAGCTTCAGCCTGGTTCTGTTCATTTGAGCTGGTTCAATGCAGGAAACCGTGATTATCCGTATTATAATATTTACCGGTCACACAAGAAAAAAGGAAAATATGTAAAGCTAAACCAGCTTCCATTCACAGGAAACCATGGGAATGCTAACATTAAGCAACAGGTAACCTCATATACCGACTCTTTCCCAGATTATAATAAAACGTACTATTACAAAGTAGTAGGGGTAAATGCATTTGAAGAAGAAGGTACACCTTCAGATATACAAGAGGTTACTACACATTATCTATTAAAAACCGCGCCTGCTATTAACGATGCGGAGTCGCCTGACAATGAAAATATAAAATTGTCATGGGCTATTGATAAAGAGGATCACCCCTATATAAAAGGCTTTTCAGTAATCCGCGCACCTAATGGAGACGGCCCTTTTAAAAAGGTGCATAATGGATTGTTGCCTGCTCACATATCATCTTTTGTTGATGGTACCTCTAAAAGCTCATCCAATTATTATAAGGTAGTAGCTCATGGACATTCTGGGGACTCTATAGCTTCTTTTGTTAAAATGCACTTATTGGTAGACTCTATTCCGCCCGCTCAGCCTGAAATATTGTCAGGTATATGCGACACCAATGGAGTAGTTACTTTGAAGTGGAAGCAAAACACAGAAGCAGACCTTGAGGGTTATCGGGTGTTTAGATCCTATGATCTCAACTACGAGCCTGTTCGTGTTTTGGAAGGTCATACTGCAGATAGTGTTTTAATAGACTCTATAGGTCTTGAACGTCCTTATAGTAAAGTTTACTACCGGATTGTAGCATTAGACCATCACTTTAACCCATCCACGCCTTCTGATTTCTATGAAATTGTACTCCCGGATAATTTACCCCCTTCTAGTGGGTATTTGAAAAATTACTCTGTTGGTACCAAGGGGATCAGTTTAGAATGGCAACCTAGTAATTCTTATGATCTTAAGAAGGTTTACCTGATGCGTAAAGGAGAGCTTGACTTCGATTATAAACCAGTGCTTGAATTGGAGGGTGAGAACCTTCATAAGACCAAATATACAGATACCACAGTACAAGCAGGAGTAAAGTACTCTTATGCGCTCATGTCTGAAGATGAGTCTGGTTTAAAGAGCGATCTGTCAAAAAAATTGCAGGCCCAGGCTAGCAACATTAAGAAGATAGCGACTGTAACAAACCTTCAGGTGTTTTCTAGTCGCTCAAACAAGATGGTCAAACTGACATGGGACTTTCCGCAAAATGCCAAAGGTTTTAGGATTTACCGGGCAAGGAACGGTGGTGATTTGGTGACTTATAAGTTTGTAAAAGGTACCAAACGGGAATTTTATGACAAAATGGTCAAGCCTCGCTCAAAATATACCTACATGATTGTGGCAGAGCTAAATGGAGGTTATAGTTCAGCAGGTAGCGAAAAAATTGAAGTAAAGTATTAATATATAATTTATATATAAATTATAAGTTGGGATAACCCGATTAAAACAAGGCTAAAGCTTAAGAAAATTAGGATAAATGCTAACGCATATGAAAATTTTTACGAAAATTATTTTTTCAGTTCTGCTGCTACTGCTGTTTAGTCCAGCCTTTGCAGACATTGTTTTTGTAAACGGATCATATGAAGGGGGTGTACAAACCGGCTCTTCCTGGGATACCCCTTTTACCAACATCCAAGATGCCATTGAAGCAGCCCAAGACGGAGATGAAATCTGGATTGCGGAGGGGGAGTATGTTATTGAAAATAGTATTCGCATTGATAAGCACATAAGCTTTTTTGGTAACTTTCAAGGCTTTGAAGAAGATAAGGAGCTTAGAGACTTATCACTTCATAATACGATAATTTCAAGTGAAGAAAGGTCGGGAATAGCATTTTTCTCAAGTCAATCGGATTACGATTACCACTTTAATGGGTTTAAATTTTTAAATGTTTCTTTTTCATACCACAATGCCGCTTCTGCCAATCCATCTGAGCGAATTAATATTTATGTTGCATATTGTCATTTAACAGAAGAGCTTGCTGTTACAATGCCCGGACGCCATTTTGATGTAAATACATTTATAGATGAATGTACATTGGTTGAAGTTTATACGGATTGCAATCTTCAAATCTCTAACTCGTCAATCTATAATTCTATTAGGACTGGGGGGGGGAGTGGCTATAGCAAGTTTATTAACAACTTGATAGTTTTTGAAAGATCCAATAATTCCTGGTATATTGATTCATTTGACTTAACAACTTTTCAAGATTGTACTTTTCAGGGAGAATCAGAACACCCTTCAGGAATATTTTCGAGACGAGTTGATTTTATCAATTGTCTTTTTCAAAACCTAATTTCTGAGTCACATATTTTTTATATGGGCAATGTTGTAGATTTGTCTTTTAAGCATAATGAGTTTAAGGATTGCAGCCTAGAAGGATTTATAGTTACCCCACACCAAAGTGGGTA
This sequence comes from Cytophagaceae bacterium ABcell3, assembly GCA_030913385.1. Lineage (NCBI taxonomy): Bacteria > Pseudomonadati > Bacteroidota > Cytophagia > Cytophagales > Cytophagaceae > Natronocytophaga > Natronocytophaga cellulosiphila. The sequence continues at coordinate 466,740 of CP133159.1, read as the reverse complement.
TCCTCTCAAAAAGGCTAATATTTCAAACAATATTTTTCTGAACAACCATTTTGATGGTCGTATTTTTTTAATGGCATCAGAGAATATAAGTATAGAAAATAATTTGTTCAGAAGTAATAATTCTACTGATAACTCTACTGTGTTTGACTTTCCAATGGGAGAAAGGCTTTTCATAGATCATTTAGAAGCTCAGGATAATTCAGGGTTACAATATTTAAGGATAGTTTCATTTGATGATATAGCAGTTAATAATAGTATTTTTAATAAAAATAATACCTCTCGAAACTCTATTCCTCTTATGCGTTTTACAGCCTCAAAAGGAGTAATAGAGAATTGTAGCTTTGAAGAAAATGAAGGTGCTAACATTATAGCATTTGAGCCATCCAATACATTTAAGCTCGTAAATTGTGTTTTTAAAGATAATCGGACAAGGGCTTTAATATCAACTAACACTACTGGTACTTATGCAATTGAAAGGTGTAAGTTTGTTGGTAACATAGGAACTAGCGATTCTCATGCTATGCTTAATATGGTTGGTACCTATGGTATTGGAGTGACTATTTCTGATTCTGAGTTGGCAAACAATCAATATAAAGGAGAAAGCTCTGCTTTGCTTCGAACGACTAATCTGAGCATTAATAATTCTGTTATTACTGATAATGAAATTGGTAATAATAGTCTAGTTAGTGGTGGCCAAATTAATGTGTCTAATACTTTATATGCAAATAATTTTTGGAATGGGGGCGATGGAAGTTTGTTTAGTAGTGGCTCTCGACTGGAGTTAATTAACTCTACTCTTTATAATAATAAAGAGCGTAATAATTTATCAACTTCATTACTGGATGTAAGTAATGCTGTCATTTATAATTCTTGCCTATGGTCAAATGGTAGTGGCATTTTGAAGCTAGAGGATAATGACGATTTTGATATTCAGTTTTCTAATGTTCAAAATGGATATCCTGGTGAAGGAAATTTAGACGTAAACCCTAGATTTATTGATCCAGAAAACGGCAACTTTCGGCTTCATTGTAGTTCTCAGCTTATAAATGCTGGGTCTAATGAATATGCCCCCAGTGGTACTGACTTGGATGGTAATCAAAGAATTCTTCAAGATACTGTAGATATAGGAGCGTATGAGTTTAGTGGTAATACTTTAGTTGCTAATTCTACGCCTGACCCTCAATTCAACATTACAGACCCTGAATTGTGCATAGGCCAGGAGATTTATTTCACAAACACTACTGAAAATAAAGAGTACTTTTCTTATCAGTGGAATTTTGGCGAAGGGGTTTCTCCTGTAGAAGATGTGCATGCGTCCTTCTTATTTAGTGAACCTGGCGATTATCCTGTTAGTTTAACTGCTACCAATGCTTGTGGCCATGCAGTTTCTTACTTTGATACTATTAGTGTTAACCCTGGTGTTAGAAATAGGATTTTACATGCTACGAGTGTTTTGCCTGGGCAAACAATTAGTTATTTGGCGGAAAGTCAATGTGATGATTTTCTTTGGGAAGTTTCAGGAGGGCATATTGTTAACGGGCAAGGTTCTTCTGAGATTGAAGTATTATGGGGAGATGGTAAAAATGGTAACGGAAGAGTTTATTTGCAAGCAACCGACTGTAATCAACCCGGGTATTGTGAATTACCTGTAGATGTTGAAATACCAATTTTTTCAACATCTTTTAATCTTTCAGGAGATAGTGTAGTGTGCCGTTCATCAAAAGGGACTTACTATAGTAATTTGCCTGATTTTGTTCCAGGTGCTTATTATACATGGTCAGTTGAAGGGGGGAATATTTCAGGCTCTTCTGAAGGATATGCTTTGGATTCTATTTTGGTTGATTGGGGAAGTGGAAGTGAAGGTCAGGTTAACTTAAGCATGTATCATGAGGTTCTTGATACTACAGTTACCGCATCTTTCCCTGTTCAAATTAGACAAGACTTTGGTATATTAGAGTCTAAGGTCGATTTTTGTGTAAATAGCAGCAGCCAAATTTTAACTAACCGAAGTTCTCATGATTTTTTGTGGGCTGTTTCTGGAGAGGGTAATCAAGTTGAAGAGGAGTCAGGGCTTTTCCATTTTGGACTAGATTCAGGCATGTTTTATGTCTATGCTTTTCCTGCAGACTCTAGTGCTTTTTGCAACTATGAAGACTCTTTGCTTATACATGTACATAATCGCCCTATTATAGATTCTGTAATTGGCGAAAATGAAGTTTCTTCTAATTTAACTTATAAATATGAACTTTTTTATTCAGGAAAAGAAAGTGAGCTACATTGGATTCCTTATAATGACGAATATTCTTTCAATGAAAATGGAGAAAAAATTAATATAGATTGGGATCAGGGCGAGCCATATGGATTTGACGTAGTTGCAGTTTCAAAAGTCGGATCATGTCCCTCAGACACTTTTAGTTTTGATGTTATTCCTGATTTTGACTATATGATATTGGGCCCTGACACGGTTTGTGTGTCTGCCATTTATAATTTCTTTGTTAATGAAGATGACCGGTATAGTGTTGAACACTCTTGGTCTCTTAATGAAGAAAGTATTGGTGGAGATAATTCTGAGGTTGAGCTTGAATTTTTGAAACCAGGAAGAAATAGTTTATCTGTCGAAATAAAGAGAGGAGAGAGGGAATACAACGTTTCAAAAAATGTTTTTGTTGAACACTCTGCTAGTCAGATAGCTATTCAAGGCCCTACACTTATAGGCAATAGAGGAGGTGAGGTGTATTCTTATGCTATTGACAATGAGGCAGGCCTAGAGCTTGATATTATAGTTAGTGACGCTCTTTCTTATGAAATAGCAGGGGATTCTTTGTTCATAACTTCAATGGACAATAAAGCGTTTTCGATACGTATAAACTCGTCTGTAGAGGGTCAATGTAATATTGTTCCTATTTTCTTAAATACCACGCTTGCTTCTTCTTTATCTGAAAACATTGAATTTAGAAATGGTTTTCTGTGTCCTTATTCACGGGCAACATTTGCATTGCAATTAGATGAACATGTTACGAATTTAGAGTGGAATATTCCGGAAGGAGTTCAGGTCGTAGATCAGCAAGGTGATTCTATTGTTGTTGAATGGGGAAGTAATCCTGGTACTTATGTTTTGGAGGTTAACTACCAACGTTTTGGTGATATTTCATTATCCAAAACTATAGAATTAGCTCCTAGCCCCACTCCTGCGTTTAGTGAAAACAGGATATGTGAGGGTGAAAATGCTGGCTTGACTACATTGGAGGAATTTCAAAGTTATTATTGGACCGAAGAGCCTGATGGAAAAGCTTTGTCAGACTCGTCGTCTTTAAATATTACGTCAAGTGGACATTATAGAGTACAGGTTGTTGATAGTAATGGCTGTATAGGGGCATCTACGGATTATGTTAGATATATCCCGTCGCCTGTGGCTAATATTTCTTCAAGTGTCTCTTGGGAATCATGTATTAATAATGCGACGGTTGAGGTATCTTTAAGTGCTACTGAGAAGTCAGGGTATGAGTATTCTTGGTATCATAACAATGTCTTAATTGAAGATCAAAACGGTTCTGTTATTACCTTTCTTCAAGATAGGAGGTCTAGGCGTAGGGATAATTTCAGGGTTGAAATTAAGGACGAAATATGCTCAGAGTCATATGAAAGAGACTTAACAGTTGGGGATTGTGGAGGAGGAGGAACTCCATGTGAAACTAGCGTTTCTTTCTTGACAACAGAGTGCAATCCCTTTGGCGTTGTAAATGAATCTGATCAGGAAGATGGGTTTCGATGGGATTTCGGAGATAAGGAAATTTCTCATGACAAGCATCCATGGGAACATGAGTATAATGCCCCTGGGGAGTATACTATTGTTTTAAGAAATGGTTGTGCAAGATCAAGTAGAAGTGTAGATGTTCCTTTTTTAGCAAAGTTTACAACTCCTGGCGTTGTTTGCCAAAATATGGACACTGAGTTTCTTGACTATTCTGTTAACTTTCCCGAAAGAACTATTGATTCATGGGAGTGGGATTTCGGCGATGGTAATTCGGTGGAAGGAGAAGGGGAAGATCGAAGTGTAGTGCACGCTTTTGAAGAGCCTGGAGAGTATGTTGTTTCTTTAACATTAACAGGTAAGAATAAAACAGACGATGAATGCCAACATACCTTTTCAGATACTGTTTTTGTTCGTGCTGCACCGGATACAGAATTTTCTATTGACTATCCTGCTTGCTACGCAAACAACTACAGATTTAATAATTTGTCAGTTCGAGAGTCTGATATAATTTGGATAATAGGTGAAGATACTGTTAGAAATTGGAGTCCTGAAAGGACTTTTTCCAACCACGGTGAAGATGTCATAGTCAACTTGCAGGTGACTGATTTTATAGGATGTGTAAATGAGGTTAGTGACACATTTAATGTTCAAACACCTGTTCCCGTTGAAGATATTATACATGAGGAGCCTTTGCAGATATGTTATGGAGACAGTGTTTTATTAGAGGCTCCTTTAAGTGAGGAAGATTATGTTTGGCGGAGGAATGGTGAAATTATTGATTTTGACGAAAGGGAGTTTTATGCTTCTTTAGATGGTTCTTACACCGTTACCTTTACGCAATCAGAATGTAGGATGACTACAGCACCAGTTGAGGTTAGCCGGTTTAAATTTCCTGGTGGTGAAATTGAGTTTGATGCACCCACTTGTATTGGTTCAGAAGTTGTTGCTAGTGTTAAAGGGGTACAAGGAAATGTTACAGGTTATGAATGGTATTTAGGGGACTCTTTAATACAGGCTTCATCTAGCCACGAATTTAATATAGCGGAATTGGGCATTGAAAATGCTGGTTTATATTCTGTTATTGTTCACCAAAGTACAACCGGGTGTTCGTTTGAATTGCCGGCAACAGAGCTTGTTGTTCATGACTATCCAGAAAAGCCTGTTATAGAAAGTGAGTTTTCAGAGGTGTGCTATGGAGGGGATATTGAAGTAGAATACGCAAACCCATTGGATAATGCTTCATGGGAGTGGTCTGTCAATGATACTAAAGAAGCAGAGAACCATTATGCACTGGAACTATCTTCTGTAGAAGCCAATAAAACGATTTCCCTTAAAGTGACAGACGATGAAACTGGATGTTCCATTGGTTCAGACAACTTTGAATTAAGGGTCGGGGCTAATGTTACTTTTAGCTTGTCAGGAGATATCGAAGCATGTGAACGTGATTACGTTAATATATCATCGCAGCTTTCAAGTACCGATTACGATTTTGAATGGTACCAAGATGATTTTCTGAGGGTAGGAAATTCTTCCCGTTTAGACTTTGCGAGTTTGTCTGTTGCAGATAGTGGTCTATATCATGCAGTAGCAATAAGCAATGGAAATAGCAATGTTTCTGGTTGTCGTTTTTATTCTGATAGTGTCCGAGTTTCTGTACTTCAGGCACCGGAACAACCAGATATCATTGGCCCTTTAGAGTTCTGTGCAGGCGGAAACGTTACCTTGCAAAGCTCTATAGTTGATAATATTGAATGGAGTACCGGGTCAACAGGTGAGTTTATAACTGTATACTCGCCTGGTGGATATCATGTAACTGTTACTGATCCTACTACTGGTTGCGAGGCCCGTAACTCTGTTAATGTTGCAAGAAACCCGCTTCCGGATCTTAGGTTTGTTAGTCCTGGAGTTTACGAGCGTTGCGCGTCTGATGCAATTAACTTTCAAGGTTTGAATAGTTACTCATACCAATGGAAGCTAAATGGGGATGACTACGGACGTATGAGCTCTGCCCTTTATCCTTACCATAGTGGCAACTATACCGTTAGGGCTTGGAATAGTTTTGGCTGTGAAGCCGAGTCTGATACGCTACGTATTACCTCTTTGCCTTGTGCATGTGTTGTTACCACCACAGAAGATGGTGAAGGGATTGGCTCCTTAAGGGACGCCATTAAGTGCGCCAATGAGAACGAAGGTTTGGACTTTGTCCATTTTGCAATAGAGGAAGACCGTGAGCCTGGGCAACCTTATGTTATCTCCATTGACTCACCACTACCTGTTATTACTGAAGGTGTAATAATTGATGGTTTTTCTCAAACTGGTGACGGGATTTATGATGTTGTTATTCAAGCAGGTCAGCATAGTCAAAATGCGCTTGTGCAAAATGCTAGTGTTTCAGAGTCCCAATTTAGAGGTTTGCAGTTTGAAGGGTTTAGAAATGCTATACAATTGAGTTTTATCAACAATGGTACACTCATTGAAAAGAACCGATTTTTAGACGTTTCAGGGGAGGCTGTTGTAATTAGAGGTTCTAGAAACATTGTTAGGAACAATACCTTTGAAGGGTCTGGCCTGGCCATAAGATTGACAAATGCTACTTCTGGGCAGGTTGTTAATAATACCATCACTGGCTTTGACAATGGTATGTTTTTTAACCGTTCTTCTAATAATAATGTAAGGGGGAATACTTTTGCCGGAATTGGAAGTAATGCTGTAACAATTCAAAATGTCTCTTCGGGCAATTCGATAAATAATAATATAGTTACAGAAGCCGGACAGCAAGCCTTTGAGGTTATTAACTCCGATAATACCAACTTTGTGTCCAACATCATTGGCTCAGACGGAGATAATTATGTAGGTTCTATTGGCAATATAGGCTTGCATATTGTGTCTAGTAACAATACTCTTATTTCTGAAAACATTGTTCTTGGCACTGGTTCAGATGGTATTCATACTGTAAGATCTTCCAATGTTGTGGTCTCAGATAATAGTATAGGTGTCAACGGAGATGATACTAGAGGAGTAGGAGGTCATGGAATTGTGGGCGATAGTAGTATATCTGTTAGTGGAAACATCGTTCACTCTTCTGCTTTAGCAGGGATTTCTTTGGGAAATCATTCAGAAGCACTTGACAATATATTGGTTGATAACGGTAGTGCTGGGGTTTATGTTGACAATGATTTTGTCAATATCAGCAGAAATACTATTACTAATATTGGTGATGAAGCAAGGGCTATAGATTTACATGGGTCAGCAAACCAGAACAAGCCTTATGCAGAGTTTACTGGTGAAGATATAAACGAACGTGGCATAACACTTACCGGAGTGTCCGCTCCAGGAGACTCTGTTGAGATTTTTGTTAGTGTCAACAGACCTCAACAGGCCCTTGAATATGTTGCCAGCGCATATGCAGAAAGTGATAGTTCTTGGTCTTTATATATTCCTTCAGGCCCTTATTTTGACCCTGAATCAAGGAATTATTATGTAAATACGGCATCGGCAGAAAATAGGACATCTGAACTTTCTGATGTTTATGTTACCAGCTGTTACAGTTGTGTATGTGAAGTCGTAAATGCCAATGACTCAGGGGAAGGTTCCTATCGTGCGGCTGTAGACAGTGCACATGCAGGGGTTTGTAGAATTATTTCATTTGAAATGTCTCCAGAGGTAATTAACCTTGAATCTCCTGTCCGGGAGATCCATGTTCCACTTGTTGTGTTGGGTAAAGAGGGAATTGTTTTAAATGGAACTGGTGCTGGGGTAGGTTTTGACGCTTGGTCTCAAAGCACAGAAGTTTATGATCTAGGCTTCTCTGGCTGGGAAGCGGGAATTGCCTTGCGGAGCGATTCATCACTTGTATCTGGTGTAGAAGTTAACAATTCTACGTTGCCTGTTTTTGTTTCTGGTAACTTCAATACCGTTTTGGGTAGTTGTATAAACTGTGATGCTTCTGGGCCTATTGATAATGGAATTGTTATAGGCGGACACGGAAATGTTTTCGGTTCTGCTGATAACCCTAATACTGTTGAGAATACCAGTATATCGGGTGTTATGGTAGATGGCGGTTTGGATAACCGAATTCTTTATAATACGCTGATTAGTACAGGCTCAGGTATTGTTCATGAAAATGGAGGGAATCATGAATATCCTGCTCCACGTGAACTGCTTGCTACTTTAGGGGAAGATGGCACGGCCACTGTTTCTGGTTTGGCTTCGGCTGGCGATGAAGTACAGCTTTTCTTGTCCGACCCAGAAGGCTTGTCTGCATATACTTTTATAGCTGAGACCCATACAACCACTGGTTCATGGGTGATTTCTATACCTAGTGAACACTTAATTGAAAAACAAAACCTTTACCTGGTAGCCACTGCAACGAGTGCGGATGGTAGCACTTCTGAGTTTTCAGATATGGTAAGGCTTGGGGACTTTCCAGAGGTTTGTGTAGTTTCGAATACAAATAATGAAGGAGAGGGTTCTCTACGGGCTGCGGTAGATTGTGCCAATGACGCAGGTGCAATCGCAGGTGTTTCTGCGTCTATTATATTTGAGCTTCCTAACGAAGAAAATGAAATTGCTGTTGAAGGCTCTGGTTTTGTTGTAACCAATGCGTATGGAGTGGAAATCGATCCTGGACAAACGCCTGTTAAAATTCTTGCACAGGATAGACAGTTAATAGCTTTTTCTTGGTCAACGGATAATCTGAGCATTAGAAATCTTACTTTTGAAAATTTTGGTTACGCACTGGCACAAACCGGTGGGGACGTTGCTGATATCTCTAGGAATGTTTTTGCTGATAACGATACAGCTTACGCTAATGTAGGGGGAACGGGTGTTTCATTTGTGAATAACGAAATTGTTTCTGGCAATGAAGGACTTTATTTTTATAACGGAACTGCTGAGGTTCGCAATAACCAGATTGTAGGCTTATCAGGCAATGGTATCTCCGGATCCGGTCATATTGATATCCAAGGCAATCACATCTCTGGTGTCGGCGCTTTTGCTGTGGCTGTTTCTGATAATATGTATTTGTTTAATAACACATTACATAATAATGGGCAGGGTGGAGTTTCTGTTTCAGGAGACTTGGTTAAAATTAGCCAAAATGTTATTTCTAACGAAGATGCTTCTGTTAAAGCCATAGACTTACATGGTGCGGGTAACAGTAACAAACCTGCAGCCACTTTTAAAAATTATAACTCAAGGCAATCAGGAGTTACTGTAAGAGGTAAGTCTTCGCCTGGTGATACCGTAGAAGTGTTTTTGTCTTCGGACATGCCACAGCAAGCTTTAGCGTACATTGATTATGCTGTTGCAGATGCAGATAGTTTATGGGAACTGGATATTCCACAAGGAGATTATTATGACCCTGATGCAAGAAATTATTATGTTAATACAGCTACTTATAACCTGCGTACTTCTGAGCTTTCGGATGTTTATGCGCTTAGCTGTTTAAACTGTGTTTGTAAGGTCGTGAATGCAGATGATGATGGTGCAGGCTCTTTGCGGGCTGCTGTGGATAGTGCACATGCAGGGGAATGCCGTACCATTGCTTTTGATATGGATCCGGCAGTTATTCAATTGGAGACGCCACTTCGTGATATTGAGGTTCCGGTAAATATTTTGGGAGAAGAGGGTATTGATATCAGTGGATCAGAAGGAACAGGCTTTAATGTTTTGGCAGACCATGTGGTAATTAGTAACCTATCTCTTTCTGGATGGGATACCGGTATTAATATAAACAGTGATGAGTCCATTATCCAGCAAATCAGGATTGACGATGTTTCAGAGCCTGTAATAATTGCAGGGAATGACAATCAGATTTTAGGTAATTGTTTTGGCTGCGAAAGTGACGAGGGTGAAACCTTTGACAATGCCATAACTGTAATTGGTAGTGGAAATGTGGTAGGCTCTGAGGAGTATCCTAACACGATAAGAAATGCCTCAAATGCTGGTGTGCTAGTTGATGGCGGTATTCATAATAGTATATTGTATAATGTTATTACTGGTTCTGAGTCTGCAATACGCCATGTAAACGAAGGTAATGAGGAGTATCCTGCTCCTTATGAAATGTATGCTACTGTAAGAGAGGATGAAGTGGCAGAACTCACAGGGCATGCTTCGGCAGGGGATAAAATTCAGGTATTTTTGTCTGACCACACAGGCAAACCTGTTTCTGAATTTGTAATAGAAACTACTGCTGAGAATAATGAGTGGTCACTTATCATTCCAGAGCAGTATCATCCTGTAACCGAAAATGTTTTTTTTGTTGTTACTTCTACCAGTCCGGATGGTAGTACTTCAGAACTTTCTGGACCTGTTAGGTTAGGAAATCACCCAATGGTCTGCTATGTGACCAATACAGAAAATGAAGGTGACGGTTCATTAAGGGCTGCCGTAGATTGTGCTAATTTGGCAGGTAGTGGTGAAGGTGCTTCTGCAAGAATTGTTTTTGATCTTTCTGTCGGGGATAATACTATAGAGGTTATTGGTGAGGGCTTTGTTGTAAACAATAATTATGGAGTGGTCATTGACCCAGAGCAAATACCGGTTACCATTAAGGGGCAAGATAGGCTTCCTTATGCATTTCAATGGGGATCATCAAATCTAACCCTTAGAAATTTACAGTTCGAAAACTTCAGGACTTCTCTTGTTTCTACAGGAAATCATTCAATTATACAAAACAGTACCTTTGCCAATATTGACACGGCTGTATCTTTTGCTGGTGTTGGAAATGTTAGGTTCCATCGTAATGAAGTATATGATGTAGAAGCTGGTGTTTATGCTACTACAGGAAGGGCCATAGTCACGGAAAATATTTTTGGAGCTGATGGACAGCTACCGATCAAAGGCTTTGGAGTCCATTTGGATCGCACCTACAGTGCGCTTGTTTCAGGAAATACATTTAGCTATATAGGTGATGGCAGTTCTTTGGTTGATGCGGATCAGATTGACAGAAGTTTAGTGATCAGTAGAGGAAGCCATCATACGATAAGGTTAAACACTTTTGTTCCTCGTGATGAGGCGGTGGTTTCTCCGGTATTAATTGCGGATGTAGAAAATATTAGCATAGAAAGAAACACGGTTTCTGGGGGTTCATCTGGCTTTGAGGTTTTGAGTAGTGGTAAAGGGGTTTTTAGAAATAACCAGTTTCAGCAAATCAGTGGTAACGGAATTGAACTGTCAGGATCGGAGGACTTCCAGTTTACAGGTAACACCATGACTGATATGCTCGAAGGCTCTAAACCTATTCACCTACATTATGGTTCAACGGTAGAGTCTAACAATGGACACCGTGTACCAGAGTTTGAGTATGCTACTTACCATCATGGACAACTGGTAGTTAAAGGTGTTGCCAATCCTCATGACATTGTTGAAGTTTTCGAAACCAACACCGGAGGGTTAGATATGGTACAGCTGCTTGCAACAGTTGAAGCAGACCATTTAGGAAGGTTCATGTACCGTTTTGATGTTTCGCCGCATGATATTAATGATAGAAGCTTCCGTGCTACGGGTACTTTAAATCCGCTTTATCAGTATGGTAATGCTGATAAGTATACTTCTGAGGCTTCTGCAGCTTTCAACCCGAATCTGAAAATTTGTTTTGTTACCAAAAATTCTGATGACGATGTGGAGGGTACGCTTCGCTATAACATCAATAAAGCTAACCGTGATGAATGCCACTTAATGTTATTTGATATACCTGGCGACAATCCTACTATAGCGCCGCAATCATTGCTGCCGGAAGTTGAGGCAATGAAGCTTACTATAGATGCTACGTCTCAACCAGGTTACTCAATGAACGAGCCTGCTGTATATGTAAAAGGAAGTGAAAGTCTATCATATGGCCTTAAGGTTAATACAGAAGGAAATATAGCAGTTCATGGGTTAGGTTTTAGGGAGTTTAATGAGGCGGTTCACTTAGATGTGGTTAGGAACTTCGAAAACTCCAGCTCTTCATATCAATCATTTGGATCAGAGGCTGTAAAGTTCAACGCTGACAATTGTTTGTCCATCAGTCTGGATTCTAACATTTTTGTTTCGGAAACAGCCCCGATTGGCTTAAAAGTTTTAACTCCTAATGTTGTTCTTAATAGCAACATAATCCGTGCGGGTTATGATAATGCAGTATTTGTAAATGCTGATACAGTAGCTATTTTAGGAAATGATATTTATTATGAAAACCCTTCCAGCAATGCATGGGCTATTCATTTTCAAAATGTTGACTCTACTTTTGCTGAAGAAAATATCATTAAAGGCTATCCAAATGGAGTAAAAATCACCGACTCAAAAGACTCTTATATTTTAGGAAACCGGTTTCCTGCAGATACCAGTATAGTTATGGAGGTTGGGGTCTTGCTAGAGAACACGCAAAGGGTTAGGGCAATATCATCTATTATTGATACAGTAGAATATGGTGTACAAATCAAGAATAGTTATAAATCGGAAGCTAGCGGAAACAGAATTGCAAGGGCGGTCTACAGGGGAATAACCGTATCGGATGGGGATAGCAATATTGTTTCTTCTAACATAGTAAGGATGTCAGACATTGGAATTTTATTGAATAACTCTTCAAATGTCGACTTACTCTCTAACCATTCTTATAGCCATGATTCTGCGGGTGTAATTATCGATGCCACCTCAAGTGGTATAAGGGCTAACCGGAACCGGATTGGTTCTTCAAACTTGAGTAACGCAATGCATAGCGACGGAGTGGGTATGATTATTTACTCCTCAAATAACTACATTGGAGAAACTGATACCTCTGGAAATATTTTCTCTAATAACTGGAAAGGCGGCTTAGTGGTTTCCGGCGGAACTGGTAATAAAATTACCTATAATACATTTTTTAGAAATGACAGTCTTATAGACCCGCCTACATGTTATGCTATACAGCATGCTGAGAATGGCAACTACCTCAAATCAAAGCCAACGTTTGACACTTTTGAACGTGGATCTGCAACTGGTATCTTTAATGTGTATGGGGAGTCCGAGCCTGGCGACACGGTTCACTTCTATAGGTCTGAGGGGCACTACCAAGATGCCCTGCATTATGTAGGCAAAGCGCATACTGGTTCGGATGGAAAATGGCACTTTGTATTGGACACAACAAATGCAGACTATTTCCCTCGGCCATTTAAGAACCAAACGATTACTTTGGTTGCTACTGCCACCGATGATGGGAATAATACCTCTAAGTTATCTGATATATTTTATGTTGGACATTGCTATGTCACAAGCAATCGAGACAATGCGGACAATGAAGTCCCTTATCCAAACTCTTTCCGTCAAGCTGTAGTTTGCGCTAATGCACAGCCGGAAAAAGCAGCTATTTCTTTTGCTATCGACGGGTCTAGCGGGTATAACATAGACTTGTCAAAAGAGATGCTTTCATTTATCAACACCCATGGTATTGAGTTTAATGGTGGCAACATTTTAAATAATGATGAACCTATTAGGGTGTTTAAAGGCGTAACAGAGTCTTCGTCTAGAGCTACACGCTTTTGGCATATTGATAGCACAGCAGGAAGCTCTGAGTTTAAGAATTTTATTGTTCAGGCGTTTGATACTGCGGTTCATGTCAGTACATCAGCCGGCGTTGAAATGTCTAAGTTTACCTTTAGACAAATTAGCGATATAGCACTTTCATTGGAACAAGATGCCGGAAACATGGTATTTGATAATCTGATTTTTGAAGATTCAGTGAAAACAGTTCTAATGCTTCCGGGTAGAAACCATCATGTAACGCTGAAAAAATCTGAAGTAAGGGTAGCCAATCAAGGTCTTGTTGCCTATGATTCTGATACCATATCTGTTTTCGACAATACTTTTGAAGATTGCCTTGTTCCGGCAATTATAAACAAGGCTAAGGGACTAGATTTTGCCCATAATTCTGTAGACTTTGATTACGCTCATACAGGACTTCAGCTTCAGGAAACTGATGGCCGGATCCGTCGTAATGCGTTTGTGGGCGACTCCGCACAGTTGGTCATAGAGGTCAAGGATTCGAAAAATTTGCAGGTAATGTCTAATACATTTCCTGGTGTAGTTATGTCAGGGGTGTCTTTTGAAAACGTAGACTCTTCTGCTGTTTCTAACAATGTGTTCAGGCATGTTGCCCAGAACATCGCTGTATTTGAAAATTGTAATCAAGTTAATGTGCGAGAAAACAGGGTCGGGAAGATTGATTCTGTAGGTTATGACTTGCGTGGTTCTGAAGGCGTATTTATCAGTAAAAATATAATTTCTGCTGTTGAAGCTGAAGAGAGCTTGCTAATTGACCTTCATAGAGAAACGGGCGATGTCTCTAACAATGATAAAGAAGAACCTATAATTCTCGGTTATGAAGTAAAAAGGGAAAATGATTGCGATGAAGAACGGTTAAGTATTTATATCTATGGTACTTCAGACCCTGAAGACTATATAGAACTTTTCTTTTCTGATACCCTACGTCCTACTTTTGCTACCTTTATAGATACTGCGTATGCAGATGGTTCTGGCAATTGGCAGGTGCGTGTCCCTCAAGACCTTTATGAAAGGGATCCTGAACATGTATATAGCTTTACAGCTACAGCTTCTGATAGTATCAGTAATACTTCGGAGGCAGGTGTGCCATATTTCTTTGATAATGTTGAACACCGGGTAGTGGTAAAAAGTACAGCAGATACGGGTAGCTTCACACTTCGAGAAGCGGTGCATGATATTAATTGCTCAAATGTATTCACAAGGGTGTATTTTGAGATAGACGATGATGGGCCTCATGAAATTGCGCTAGCGGACTCTCTCCCTAAAATTGATGCATTCTTAGGGTTTTCTATGAATGGTAGTGTAACACAAGGAGCCTATAACCAAGAACAGGAAAAAGCAGATGCAGATTCCTTGATCTATATCACTACACTTCCTGAGTTTGGGCAAAAACCTGTTTTTGTTATCATAAATGACACCGATAGCTCTGAAGTTGCTAATATTATATTTAAAAATGTTTCTACGGGCCTTATGGTGCATAATGCAGCAAACCGCCTGCACAATTTGACTTTTACCAGTACAGAGTCATTTACTGGAGACACTGCTATTGTGGTCGAAAAAGGATCTGGAAACAATATTTACCGCTCTACTTTTGAAGGCTTTAATTACGGAGTCGCTGTTAAAGAAGGAGAAGGAAACCAGATAAGACGTAACCTTTTCCGGGAAGTGGAAACGGGTGTTTTAGTTACTAAAAGCAGTAGGGACAACCGAGTTGTTAGAAATAACTTCTTGGCTTATGATCATTCAGGTGTTGACCTGAAGGGTATTAACAGCATGAATGTGATAAAGGAAAATACCTTTGGTTCTGTTGGTGAGCCTTGTTATGCCCCTGCTGTAAAATTTCATAATGCTTCCGCGCAATATGTTGGCAATAACTATATGCCTAAGGGTCGTCTAGAAGAAGGGAACGAGGAGATGGCATTTATAATGATAGGAGACTCTTCACATCATAACCAGATCAGTAACAACAAAATTGGTGTAGATCCAGACGGTCTTTCACCAAATTCTTCAGATTTGACGGGTATTCTTGTTAAACCTCAGACCTCTGGATTAACAGCTAATAATAATGTAATATCTGGAAACCAGATTGCTGGCTTATCCGTCCCAGGCATTAAACTATACATGGCTGCCGGAGGGTCAGTTCATGGCAATTTCCTTGGTATCGATTCTGCCTTTGTCCAACGTCAGGAAAGACAAGACTACAATACGGTTAGAGGAATGGAGGGTACAGCTATTTTAATTGATAGCTCAGAGTTTGTTATGGTGGAAGGAAATACCGTTGTTAATTTTGGGGAATATGCCTTAGACATAAGGAATTCTGATAATATCAGGATGAACACGAACAGGATGTTTTCCCAAAATAGTCTGCTTAAGGCCATTAACTTGAACCTTGACAATGAAATGGGTTCCAATGATGGCATTATAGCACCAGTCATTGATTCTAGTAATGTATTAGATATTGACCGTATTGTAATTTATGGTCAATCTGCATATCCGAATGCTCAGGTACAGATTTATCAAGGATACTCATATGCCGATTATGACCAAGATCACACTTTACGGTATATAAGAAATGTGACTTCGGATGGTGATGGAAACTGGCGTATAGAACTGCCTTCTGCTGACTTTGGGTTTACCCAACATAATAAATATGTAGCACAGGTTTCGGTCAATTCCAGATCTTCCGAGCTTAGCTCAATTCATACTATTCAGCCTCTTTTATGTCAGCTTACGGACAATGGGATCAACCTTTTGGCCGACCGGTTTGACCCTTGCCCAGGTTCTGAGTTTAGTGTGGATGCTGTTTTGGATGGTCTTAGTTATGAGTGGACGTCTACGACTTTAGAAGACACGATTAGAACCAGGATCGCTCAATTTGACACGTCTGGCTTTGTAACGCTAAAAATCAGTGACACACTTGGCTGTGAGCATATAGAGGAGTTTGATGTAGTGTATAAGCCTCGCCCTATACAGCCTAATTTCATTGTTGCCTCGCGCAATTTTGTAGGCGATACCATAGTCTTGGTAGATGTGGCCCATCCTGCGCCTGATGAATATGAATGGACGCTTGACGAAGCCTTGTTTGAAGTGTATCAAGGAGAAACCGAAGGCAATTTAACTGGCCTTGATAATATGGAATATTCGGCTGGTAGAGAAATACGGTTCATTGCTCCAGATGAAGGAACCTATGAAATAACGCAGACTTCGTTGAGAGATGGGTGTCAAGTTTCTCTTAGTAAGGAAATTGAGGTTGAGTTTAAAGACCTTACAGACGATGATCCATATAGTGTAACTCCAGGTGTCAATAAACTTCTGGTCTATCCTTCACCTATCAGTGCTGGCCAAACTACCAATGCCTTCATTAGCACGGTTTCTAAAGGAGAGGTTCAGGTAGACCTATTGAGTTCTGATGGTATGCACGTTCAACCAACGATTACGCTTTCGGGAGAAACTAGCTATAGGGTTCCATTAGATATAGATGGACAAAGCGGAGGTATGTATATGGTCAAGGTTACTACTGTTTCTACAGTGCTGACATATAAGATTGTGATATTGTAATACTGCCCTCGGGCCTGCGCCGGGTTAATATCCGGTAAGGCTGGAACAGTGGAATTAATTGATAATGAATTTGGTAAAATTTTACGGTTTTAAAAGCGTTCTCGTACTGATATTACTATCTTCTGTACATGCTTTCGGACAACAATTGGACAAGATAAAGGATGAGAAGATCCGGTTTAGCGGGGGCATTGGCTATAATCACAACTTATACCTGGCCACTGGAACAGATGATCGATTTAACCCATTTAGCAATGTGGTTACTGGTAATGTTACCGCTTCTGGGTATGGGTTTACTGTTCCGGTGTCTTTTGCCTATACCAACCAGCAGTTCTCCCATCAATTACAACCATTTAATATTATAGGATTGAGTCCATCTTATAAAAACTTGACTGTTCATGCAGGATATCGCAATCTGACATTCTCTCCTTACACGTTATCTGGTCATAACTTCTTGGGAGGTGGTGTTGAGTGGAACCGTAATAAGTTTTTTATATCGGCTATGGGTGGTAGGTTAATGCGTGCATCTGAAGGTATTGAAGAAAGGGGCATTTTGCCTGTTTATGATAGGTATGGGGGAGGTATTAAGGCTGGTTTACGTGATGGTGGGGATGAAATTTCCTTTATTACATTTTATGCCCGCGATATGCCGGAGTCTATTTTTTCCCCTTCTGTTTTCTCTGGGGTAAGGCCTATGGAAAATCAGGTTTATAGCATTATTCTTAAAAAATCCATTGCTGAAGATGTTGCTGTTCATTTTGAAGGGGCTGCATCTGCTATTACTCACGATACCAGAGAGGTTTCTCCTATGGCTGCTAGCGGGATAGGCAGTTTGTATTTTATGCCTGTTACTGATAATACGGAGTTTTACCGCGCCTTTAATACCGGAATTACTTTTGGTATCAACAACGGATCTTTTGGTGTTAATTTTGAACGTGTAGAGCCCGACTTTAGGACCTTGGGCGCATATTTTTTCAATTCCGATTTTCAGAACATAACTGGAAACTTCTCAAAAACACTCTTTAAAAATAAAATGTCTCTTTCTCTTACGGGTGGTTTTCAGAGAGACGATTTGTATAATGAAAACATGAGTAGGATGAACAGGTTTGTGGGAAGCGCTAATGTGTCCATGAACTTTAGCGAACGGTTCAGTGCATCCGGCTCCTTTTCCAATTTTAACAGCTTTACGAATGTAAGGCCGGTAGATGAGGTGTTTTTGCAAACAACTGAATTTGACCGGTTGGACACTATGAATTTTGTGCAGCTTTCTCAGAACATGAACCTGAACATGAACTATAAGGTCATTGAGAACAGTAGGCTTATACATAATATGCATGGTGGCGTTAACCATAATCAAATCTCTAATACCATGGGTCTTACACGTATTGCCAATGGTATGACCGCGGCATTTGGAGGGTATAATATTAGTTGGAAAGAATCGGGTCTTAGTGTTGGCGCTAACTTAAATGCTAACCGCAATACCTATGAAGCTGGGAATGCTTATTTTGCTGGCGGTGGACTCAATCTGGGTGCTGCTTTTTTCAAGAAAAAACTTAGGGCTAACTGGGTAACCAACCTGTCCAATAATTATGAAGGACGCAACCTTACTGCTAACCTCGTTTCGATTATAAACTCCTATTCTTTAAAAGTAGGAAAATTTCAGTCCCTGGCTTTGAATATGAGATATACCGGAAGACGTGCTGTTGCCGATGCCCAGCATACCTTCTACAATACATCGTTTCATGAATTTATGGGTACCGTAGGTTATAATTTATCTTTTTAGAATTGCAAACAATGACACCACGCCTAATAAGGATCGCTACATATCTAATTCTTCTGCTTCAGTTTTCAGATGCTTGGGCTCAACAATTGTATCCCGTTCAGGTAAGACCCACTGTTAGAAGTGCCTCCGTATTGCTCGCTGATTATGAAGAGCCATCCAATTTTTCTGTACAAATTAGGATGAATGACCTCTCTGTTTCTACTCATAGGATTAGGTTAAAAGTAAAGTTTTCAAAAGATAACAAAGTTATAGAGTCCAGATATGGAATAGACTTGGAGCTTTCTGGTGGTCAGACCTACATGCTGAACAGGAGGGATCTTCGGGAGTTGTTGGACTATGGTAACTTAGAATATAATGGAGGTATTCACACGAATGAAGATAATATCCGTATACTGTCAGAGGGTTTTTGGAGAATTTCCTTCAGGGCTTATGATGCCAATACGGGTATACCCATCTCCAATGACGAAACTGACTTTGTTACAGTGTCTGTAAACCTCAACGACCCACCTTTTCTCAATACGCCACATAATGTATCTATGCTAGACCCTAACATGGCCGGTAGTAGCATTATGTTTACTTGGACACCTAGGAGCATTATTTCTTCGCCATCTATTAGTGTAAAATATAGAATGCGTATGGTAAGGGTAGAACCTGTGGATAGAAACCCTTATGATGCTATATTGACAGGTTCATTTGAACTGGACAATAGGCCTTTCAGTAATTTGACCACTCCGGTTTTTCTTTGGGACCAGAATATGTTTCCTTTGGAGCCAGGAGCTATTTATGCTTGGCAGGTGCAGGCCTATGAAGAAATAATGGTTGATGGGCAGATAATAAACTCTTCTGCTAGATTTAGAAACCAAGGGGAGTCGGAAGTCTTTACTTTTAGTATTAAGGAAAGCTGCAATCAGGTATCTCCATATAGACCGGAGGTGTCTGAAAACAAAGATCAAGTAGTTTTAAGGTGGCCGGAAGATGAAAATCATACGCAGTATGAGATAAAATACCGCCCTATGAGTACAGAGCAGCCTTGGAAGCTGGACTATACTGAGGGGAATGAACTGGTGCTGACAAAAGTACAACTTGAACCAGGGGTTACTTATGAATATATGATCAGGGCCAAATGTAACAATTGGCTTGATCCGGTATACGGAGGATTATTTACACTACCAGTTATAGAATGCCCACCTCCTGCACCATTATACATTTCTGCCAATAACGAGGAGGGTATTCACCTCAACTGGGAAGATGTTTCTTCGGCCAATGCATATAACATCAGGTACCAGCACAATGCAGGGAACTGGGAGGAAATCATCAACCATAATGGTACAACATTCACTTTGCCTAATATTGAAGAAGGGCAGTATAATGTACGGGTCGATGCAGTTTGCGGGACGGAGACCGGTATAGGTGAAGAGCAAACCATAGCACATGACGACGAGGACTATGTAGGAGACTGCCCTGTGCCAGAACCCCTTACTTTAGTGGTTTCTTCTATTGGCGCACCAGATGGCGGTTTGGCAAATGCTTCGTGGAGCTCCCTTCCTGTTCATGAGAGCTATGAGTTTGTATATCG
Organism: Cytophagaceae bacterium ABcell3; assembly: GCA_030913385.1. Lineage (NCBI taxonomy): Bacteria > Pseudomonadati > Bacteroidota > Cytophagia > Cytophagales > Cytophagaceae > Natronocytophaga > Natronocytophaga cellulosiphila. Next base: position 446,553 of record CP133159.1, on the reverse strand, counting down.
TCATAGAGATTCTTTAAGGGAAGATGTTCATAATGCCGTTGTAGCTGAAGCGCCAGGTATTGTGGCCCATCCGGGACAGTTGTATAAGTATAGTATTAAATACAACTGTGCCAATGGCAAAAGCTCTATGTCTCCTTTAGGGTGGTTTAGGGTAGATGACGTGAGTGAAGAAGATGTGGTGACAGACCCTCCTACAGCCAATTGCTTTCCTCCATCTGGCACAAGCGCTGAGCCTCGCAGTGAAACTAAGGCGCGTTTTGAATGGCTTGGTGTGAGTGGGGCTAATGAGTACCAGCTATTTTATGCCCCACATGGTACAGAAGAATGGGAGTTGTTTACTACTACACAGAAGTTTGCTAAAATAACCGATCTCGAGCCTGGTGGACAATATGACTATAAAGTACGGTGCCGATGTGGGTCTGACTTTAGCATTTTTAGCGATATCGGATTTCTGGACATGGACATGGAAAGTGAGAGAAGGTGTGATACCATTCCCTTTTTCATAGTCCGCAATGTGACAGAAACAGAAGTTCAGCTTGCTTGGGCTTTTGAAGAAGACAAGAATGGGTATTGGCTGGCCTACAAGGAAGAAAGCCAGTCGTGGGATGACCCGTATATTGAGAACCTAAACAATATTGAAACCCTACTTACCAGCAACTTTTCTAATGATACCCTAAGGTTTACGGTCGGAAACCTAGAGCCAGGCGCTACTTATCACTTTAGGCTTCAAGGAAAATGCGGTACTGACAATGCCAAGTTTAATGGCCCTTTGAGCGCGACCACTGTCGGTGGTGCCGAAGAAGAAGATAGTGAATGTGGTGTGCCAGGTGCTTGCGATAGGTCCGTTACTGACCATATAGAAAGTATTGCTGTAGACGATACCATATATGTCGCCGATTCCTATATGGTTATTAAGTCAGTTGATGGCCCCAGCAATAACCTTTGGTCTGGAACATCCATTTCCGCTGCCCCTTTCTTTGGTTTAAATGAGCATATCCAGCTAGCTTCTTCTTTTGAAAACCTTCATATCAATTCAAAAAAATGTGTAGTTGATGGTACTGTAAGTATTGATTCTGTCAATATGTACCTGTTAGACGAATCTACCAGGCAATATATAAAGGATAGAGCCGATCAGCTTACCGACCTTATTGACTCTGCTACAGACTTGCTCAATCAAGTAGATGATGGTTTAGGTACTGCTGGACAATATGGACAGCAAGCACAAGATTACTTTCAGGGAGGAAGCAATACCGGAAGGGTAGTAACAGGAGAACTGCGTCCGCAAGTTACGGTAGATAGAAATATTGGGGTGGGTGATATATCAGTAGAAGGTGGCCAGTTGAGAGTGGCTGGTGAAACACAGTCTGCCAGCTTGCCAGCCTTGGTTAGAGATAGTGAAGACGAGGTGTTCAGTGTATCGCCTGAAGGCGAGGTTGTAAGGGTTGGACAATATGAGCCAGGTTTTGAACAGCCTTCTGACACCCTTTCAGACCTGGACTTTCGTGTTTCGTTTAAGGAAAATACCAGCCTTGGCATCTATGGGTTTGACGAATTTCAACCTATTTATGGCGAGAAGGTGGCTATGAGGGATTACTATTTAAAACTGGGCGATGACTATTTCTCTGCTAAAGCTATTGTTCCTTCTGCCGTTGATTATGTGGACTTTGAACTATCAGGAAATGCTGATCCAAGCAAGCTAAGGTTTGTAAACCGTGAAGGTTTTGTCTTTGAGCATTCAGGCAATACCATAACCTTGGCCGGTGGGCCGGAAAATGATGCACAAGAGGTCTTTGCCATGTATAATGACGGAGAAGAAGACAAGCTCATTGGCGCCCTTTTGTTGGCTTCATATCCTGTGGTGACCAAAAAGGTAGTTTTGGTGCCAGTAAAGTCAGATTATGACTTTGACAAAAACCTCCAAGATATTGAAGCCAAGGTAAATGAGGTGTTTGGCAAGGTAGGCATGCGGTACACAGTAGAACTGGACAACAGTTTTGCGGACAATACTGATTGGTGTGACATGGGGGTTTGCGAGTTTTCCCCTTCACGGTCTCAGCGGTTGAGCAACGACTATACCGGAAAAGAAAAAGCCATTCGTGACGCTTATGTCAATTTCAAAGACCCTGATAATCTAGACCCAGAAGCAGCATATTTATTTGCTATTGCCGAGCCTATTGCCCCTTATGAAGATGAGGATTTGCAGGGTAAAATGGCATTTGGGAAGCAGTTCGGGTTCCTGTTCAATGTGGAGCGTTCCTCAGAGCAATCCTTAGGGCGGATACTTGCCCATGAACTAGGCCATGGTAATTTCATGTTGCGCCACATTTTTGCCAATCAATACCTGGGCGATGCAGCTAAATACTCAGACAATGTTATGAGTATAAAGGCCGGTCCATCTGCCATAGACCTTATAAAGCTACAATGGGACATCATCCATGATCCAGGGGTGACGTGGGGTATTTTTTCTAGGGATGAGGATCAGCAATATAGTGGAGAAGAGTATTTTCAAAAGTTGTTACAATTAATAAGATGCGCTTATGCAAGTGGAGATGAGGAAATAAGCATGCCTCACAAATATCGTTTGGGGTTAAATGGTAAACTTGTTAACTTTGAATACAGTCTAAACTCTTTATCTTTAGGTGAGTTAGAAGATTTAAAGTTTAATAGTGCTAGATTGTATTGTCCTCCAGCGGATGTTATTATATTAAAAGACTTGGAGGTGAACGAGCATGCTGGTTATATCAAATTTGGCAACTTTAAAATGGTGTTGAAGGCAGAATCCTTTTCCGCAGATCATCCTGTAACGCCATTTGAACACTTTAAGAGATATCTGCTTCCAGAAAGACAGGAAATATATGAAGAATATCAAGAATTAATTAGGGAGCTGGAGGGAAAGGAGTCTTTAAGTAAAGCGGATATTGAAAAGGTTAAAGCAGTTGCTAATTGTGACGCTCAATATTTTTCTGTTTATGATAGGTATCTGCTAATTAGTCATATACTGGATTACCCTAATTTTATTACTGCCTATTATGAAGATCTAGTTCTAGACCTTTTAGTTAATTACACTGGGTCTGTAAGCGATTATGCTAATGAAATGCTGGAATATTTAAATATTGACTATCCTCTCCTTGGCAAAATGTTTAATTTTTATAATTATATTCCAGGAGGGGTATGGAACGAAGATAATTACGAAAGATTCTTGTCTGATATTCTAATGCTATGGCAAGAAAGTGAGTTCTCTAACCCAGACAAATATTCATATCACCAATATGTCCCTATTAGTGCTAACAAACCCGTTTACTCACCAAGAGTGGTTTCTCCTACAGGAAGGTCTTGGTTTCCTAAGGTAGAATATACTTTTATTGATGAGTTTAAAAGAAAGCGGCTAAGAATTAAGGCAATGACATTTGATAGGAGAAGGACAAGTTATTTAGAGTATGATTATTTTCAACCTGTGACTATTGTTTTTGAAAAAAATAATACATCCAAAATAGTTCCTTATGATGTACCTGCGATTTTTTATGCAGGAATTGTGGATTCCGATAATTTGGCCGTAAAAATCGAGAAAGTTTCTTTTGCTGTTGATATTGCTTTGCTTTTTACTGGAGTTGGGAACCTTCCAAAGCTACGCCATCTCACTGGATTGCATAAGTGGGGGAGAATTGTCTTAGGGGGGTTAGATATAACTAGTGATTGTGCTGATATTATATTGTCATATACTAGCTTTTGTGAAGGGAGGACTGAGTTTTGTGAATCTTTTAAGGAGTATAATGACTACTTGAAATTGGCTTTATTGGGTTCAGGATATATAGATTCCAAATTTTTTCAGAGTAGAAGAAATGCCTATGAACAGTACCGTATTAATAGAAGCAATATTAGTAATCCAAGTGTTAAGGAAAAGCTAGATTATCACTTTAGGGATTTGAGTGCCAATCTTCCAGAAGGAAGGTTTAGATCTGTTAGATCTACTGTAGATTACCCTACTAAAATTCAACAAAAGCTGATAGATGAAAGTATCCAGCCCACTAAATTTACAGAAATGGTAAGTAAAGCTGTTGAAAAACTTTCTCAAAATGATTTTAATACTATTAAGAGAATAAGGACTGCATATGATGTATATGATAATACTAAAACTTTTCAAAGAGTAATTTCAAGGACTGATTTGTACAAATACATTTCCGGTGAGCTTTCTAACTGTGACGGGTATATCACCAGCTTGGAAGCTTGTGGCCACTACAGTACTTTTGATGATTATTTTTATGGCTTAAGGTTAGATAAACTTAAAGAAGTAGAAGGCGGCAATTATTCATTTAATGATGGTTCCATTGGTGTTATTAGGTTTAAAGCTAACAATTCAGACAAATTAAATACTCCGTCCTGTAATGTTCCAGATAATGCAAGCTATAGTTGTCATGGATTTACGCAGCCTTTAAATGGAAGGCTTACAGCCCCTGTTTGGAGGGTTGATGAGTGCGTCGATATGCAAGACGGAGCAGAAATTTGGGAAATTTCTTCAGATGGTTCCGAAATCTTAAGAGCAGTTTATTCGAAAGGAGAAAATAAATTTAACCCAGTTCCATGATTTATACCTATATTATTCGTATGAAAAAATTGTTTATCATCAGTCTATTGCCCTTTATTCTATTTTCTTTTTCGAGTAAAGCTCAGAAGGTTGCCATAAATTTGACTTGTAAGAGCTTTGATAGGCTGAATGATAAATCCGGATTAGAGGAAACATCTTTTCGTCAAATTATATATCAATACGATTCCGTATCAAATAGCTTTTTCCATGACAGTGTATATATTTATGATGTCAAAGCCTTGTGGAATCCTGACACTATTGAAACCCTTAATAGGGTAGAGCATAAAAAAGCAGTTGCCAGAAAACAGATCTCTTATAAAAGTTATGAGGGGCTTCTGGAGATGTTGAACAATAATGTGCAATCGCCAGGAGGAAAAGTTAAACTTATTGAATCTCCTTATGAGATCAAACTATATATTGATGATGGCAAAAAAATAGAAAGATTTGAAAGAGATTTGTCAAGTTGTGAATTTTATAGTGTTTGGAAAAGAGGGTATAGTGAATTTTTTAATCCGGATTTGGAATCTTTTGTTTTTGACATAATTCCTAAGGAGTTAAGAGATAGTATAAAACTAGTTAAGTACCATTCTGTAAAGAGGAGTCATACATTTCACAAAGAAGAACTTGAAGAAGAGCTAGAGACTTTTTTACAAGCTTTAAGAATAAATGATACAGAAAGCATCAAAAATCTGTATAGCAAATTATTACCAAACAAAACACATTATGAGTTTATGTTTAGAAATAATATGATGGACATGGATGATGAGGAACGGTACATGGAATCAATGCATGACTCAATTAAATTAGATGGCTTCGTAAGAAAAAATAATCAAATTTCCTATAACACTTTAGAGTCTATTTTGGAAGGTGTTGACTGTTCAAAGGCAGAACTTGAAGTAGAGGTTTTTCAAAATGATGTTATGAATGTAAACAGCTCGGCCAGGTATGTGCCAAAAATTGCGAACTGTACCGAAATTGCTTTAGTGGCACTACATGTTAAATACCAAGGTGTATATCGGCAACTAGGTTTCTATGACCTGAAAAGAATAGACGGCAGATGGATTCTGCTTTCTCCTCCGGTATTAAGGAAAAAATTTAAAATTAAAGAGGAGGATGAGTAGGTTAAATGCTTGTGATGTTGCTTTAAGATTCTTACATGGCCTTTTCCATGCTGGCTTGAGGTGTGCGAGAATGAAAAGCAGCACAATAAATAAGAATATTTCAATACTGTAATGGAGGTGGTGGCAGGCCCATCGTTGGCACTGTGCAGGCAGGGCCAACGAATCGCCTTACGGTGCTGAACTGGTAACGGTTCGGTGTTGAACGGATGAGGAAAAGATACTTTTGGGTATCAGATAGGAATAAGAGTGATGAACGAGAGTGGACCATTGAAGATGTGTCGAGAAAAGCGTACCTGTTGTCAGAACCGAGGTTTAGCTCGCGAAAGGCCGTTATAGATCAAAAATTAGGCTACAAGCCTGTGTGTAGCTTCAGGCTTTGTTAATGAAGCTGAACATTGGCGTTACAGTAGCGCTATAGATTATTGCGGAGGAAAAGGAATAATAGAAACTGACTTTGTGTAAATAGTGGTACGAGCTGCAAGCTCGCACCAGCAGGGGGCTTCAAAAAAGAAGGCACACAAGTTAACATCCAGTTAGGAAGTGATTATGGAATTGATTTATTCAACGAAAACCTAATTACAGTTGAAAAAATATCTACGATATGATGATTTTAGAATCGGATAAAAAACTATTAGAAGATCTATACTTAAAGAGGATAGATTATAATGAGTTTTGTAGGGAAAAGAGGTACGCATGCCATGCCATGTGTAATAGGAGGCCTTTTTGTAGAAAAAATCCACACTTATTTCGTTCAACCTAACAAATGCCCATGGATTTAGCTTGGATCTGGACTGAGAAAGGGCGCTTTTAGTAACCTCGCGAATATTAAAATCGCTATTGGACATTGCTTTGTAAAATCTGTCAAGATCACGTTGCAATGCTGACTTAAAAGACATGATAAAAACAATTAACTTCCTGATATCCAGCTTTCTTTGTCTAGAGAATACCCTTTCACAGCCGTCTTTAACACGGCTAATGAACTCTTTACAGTTAATCTCATGGCTGATATGTTTGGTTAGTTCTTCTCTATAGTCAGAGTTTTTATTAGTCCCTATATACCCTCACAATTTACAAAAAAATATCTTACCAATACAACAAGAAAAGCTTAACTAAACGACATTGATTACAGAGGCTTTAACTCCACTATGTGTGGACAATTACAAGAACTAATAACTAATGACTGGCATCAACAACACGCAGAAATAGCTAGAATCTTTCAATTCAAAATCACATGTGTTAATTCTATAGAACCCATCTTAGAATCAATTAAAAAACAATATAGTTATCTTTTCGATCAAGATGACTTTTATCCTTATGTTGAAAAATGTGTTAATGCAATAAGAGTAATAGGTAATGATAAGGCAAAAGAAGCGCTTGACGCATTGATGAGAACATCGCCTGATTTAGAAGTTAGAAGATTAGCTAAAAATCAGTTAACTAAATTTGAGGATAAATAGTTTCGTTTGGCAAAAGACTCTCTGCCTCTTCAATTTTACCTTGGTCAATTAGGCTTTTTATGCTTTTGGAGAATTCTGTGATATCAGAAATCTCAGTAATCCATTCGTTAACGTAAAGTGGAACGGCTTCTCCAGAAAGTCCAACTTGAATAGCTCTGTAATCAAGCTTCTCTAAATGAATATCACGTTCTGGATCCCATTGGATGCGAACAGGAGAATTTTTAACGCTTTCTTTCCATGATTCATGAGACTCATGAACGGAAGAATCAAAATGAGATAAACAGGCATTATCCATTGCCCACTGCCATCCATTGCGTTTTATTTTAATTGCCAAAACGTGTTCTTGTCCTTCTTTTTGGGTCCAACCACAACGGTACATCATCCAAAGAAAAGAAGGTTTGATCCAGGTCATTCTGTCTAACTTAAAAGGAGGAACGAATTTTTGATGTTTAACAGCAGGAATTGCTATTTCTTTTCTATATGCTTGATAAACTGTTATGGTTTTTTCATCATAAACAGCTCTGACAACTCTTTCTTCCATCACAATGAAAACGCCTTACGTCCTTTAGACTCTCTTATGAATGTGTCAATCACATCAAAGAGGGTCTTTTTTTTATCCTCGTCCAGCTCTTGAATTTCCTCAATACGTTTTAGGGTAAGTTTGTCAAACTTGCTGTTCACACCTTCACTAACCAGATAATCCAAAGAAACTTCCAGAGCATCGGCAATCTTTTTTGCTACTTCTATGGAAGGCATTGCATCGCCTCTTTCATATTTACCAACCATCACCTGAGAGATATCGGTTTTTTTAGCCAAATCAGACTGTGACCACCCTTTGGCCTTCCTTAAATCAGCTAGTGTAACAATACGATATTTGATATATGTTTTTCCAGTTGCTTTCTGTCTGGCTTTAAGCAATAAAGCTTTTTTCATCAACCTGTACACCTTCTTATGGTTGATCACGAAGCCAAGCAGCATCAGCTGTATTGTCATTTTCCGATAGCCATAATCTGTGTCCGGATCTAATTGTATTCTGGAAATTTCTGCCACCACATCCTCATTTGTACACTCGGTGTGTTCATCATCAACACGCCTGAAGACCACAGAGCTTTTCTTACGGCCTCTGCGTCCTGCCTTAGGTATATAGTAAAACTGGTGCCTTGTAAGTTGTAGAATCTCAAGAACTCTATCCCTTGTTAATCCCTGGCCGATGTACTTTACAGCTAATTCTTTTTTTTCGGACAGGGATACTTCTTTTTTAGCAGATCATCTTTTAAACGGGCTTCCAGCTCCTTTTCAGCTATTATTTTCTTCAGATAGTCATTCTCTTTTTCAAGTCTTCTGATTTCCTTCAGATGTTCCGGGGTCATGCCGTGCCGGAAACCTGCATCGCCCATGCTTTCAAATTTTTTCTTCCAGTTGTAATATGTGGCAGGATATACTCCATACTTGTCAAGGGTCACCTGAACGCCATTGCTTTCAGCTTCTTTGAGGATCTTGACTTTTTCTTCTTTGGTAAATGTTCTCTTTTTCACGGACATAAAATTACTAATTTTAAACTATAATTGTGTCCGATCTTTTAAGGGGCTTAATCATTACTACTATAGTAGATAATAAAAATCGGCTAAATGGCATTAATTGTATTAAGTCTATGTTGGATGGATATGAGAATTCAATTAGTAATGGTGGAGAAGTTAATATTGCAGACTTAATTGTAAAAGATTGTTTATTTGCTATTTTAAAAGATGAACTCTTAAGTTCTTTATTGGAAGGTCCTAAAAGTCCATATGGTAAATTCCTAAAAGGTGCGTTTAAAAATAAAACTTTAAATGATATTAGAGGTAATATTACCAGAGTGTTTAATTGCTCTGAAGGTGATGTAGATAGAATATTAAGTTCAATTCCTTCTGAAATTTTAAGTCAGTTAATAGATAGAAATTTAGAATGATAAATTATATAAATTATTTTCTATACGGTTTGGTTTTTCTTATTCTGTGTTTTATTTCATCCTGTTCCGACCGAAAAAGTTTTATAGAGGTTCCATATCAAACTTCTTATTTTTTAGATGAGAAAATACCTGATATGCATTTTCGATCTTTTATAAAAGAACATAATGTTAAAGCACTACACCTTCATTATAATGGTGAAATAATAGAAAACTATTTGGCTTTTGATGAAAATGGTTTCCTATTGTCAAAGAAAAATTTCAACTCTCCACCCTCTAGATATATTTATAAAAATAATAAACTTAATAAAATTGTACACCCAGTAAGAATTTATGGAATAAATGCAGATTCTATTAAATTTTCTTATAAAAACGATAAAGTTAGAGAAGGGTCATTTTATTCCGGAGGAAGTGTTTTTAATAAAGTTAACTTCTCTTATTACAGTGACTCTACCTTAATAACATCTCCATCTAGAAAAATAGTTTTACATTATGAAAATGGGATTATAGTTAAAGAGGACGTTTATTGGTTCGGTAAGCCTGAATATTCCATTATTTTTGATTACACTAAAGAAAATAAGCTAAAGAAGAAAGAGTTTCGCTATTATAATGGTGATTTTATGCACGAATATCATTTTGGAGATGATATTAAACTTTATAATGTTGTGTACAGAAATTCCAAGGATACCTCATCTATAGTTGTAAAGGATGATATTATTTGTATAAAAAACTATCAGGGAGAAGAAGGTGCTAGTGTTTATTTACATATGGAAAGGTTTTAGGGGCTTCTTCGGATGTTTGTCTTTTAAAGTAAGCGGTATATGTTTATATTTGCCTGCTTAATCAACAAAAGTCATTTTTTATGAAAAAATTTTACACGCTGTTCACCTTGTCCTTATTAGCGCTAAAAGCTTTTGCTGGCCCTGCAAGCACAGAAAGAGAGTCTGCACACACTTTAGAAGAAGGCGCGTTATGTTACTCTGATGCTAGCGCTTTTCAGACTGGACCCGTTTATTAAGATCTCACCTGTACGTCCAGTAGTTTTGGTTATAGCAAATCCGTTTGGTTTAAATTTGTAGCACAAAGTACAGAATATAATTTCAACGCCAACAGAGACATCAGTAACTCCTTTGTATTTCAAGTAGAAGATTCAGACGGCGATATATTGGAATGCCGAAGGGGAGCTATATCGCCAGGAACATCCAATGCTACTGTAAACTTTACTCTTTCTGATTTAACTGTAGGAGAAACATACTATATAGTAGCAGCTATCGATTTCTTGGGCACTGAATATTTTAATATCTGTATTGACCCGGGAGATATTGACCCCGATAATATTGATCCCGATGGTGACCCCGAAGAAAATCCAACAAGCATCTTTAATGATACAAGTAATGAGTTCGTTGAGTTTTACTTTAACAATGTTGATAATGAGCTTGTAATTAACATAAAAGATAACAAAAACTATGATGTTAAAATTTACTCTCTTTCCGGGGATATTTTAATAGATAGAAAAAACCTGAAACAGGAAAACAGTATAAACCTGCGTTCATTTGTACCAGGGGTGTATATGGCAGTACTTTATAATAATGGCAGATCATATACACGAAAGTTATTGGTTCAATAAACAGGGTAGAGGCAGGAAAAATTAAGTTACTTTTCTGCCTCTTAATTTATTAAATTTAAACTATCTTATCTCTGCTTGTTTTTTCTCTTTTTTAGTTTTAGTGGGTAGTTTGAGGGTGTTAAGTATAACATGGGATGGCATCAGCTAATCAACCCTCCAAGGGTTCCAAAACCCTTGGAGGGTTATTGGACGCTATAGACAGGCAGAAGCTACGCCTATCAGGTAATGAACTTGATAGACTATCTTTGGAAAAGGAATAGTAGAAATTGACTTTGTATAAAGCATGCAGAAGTGGTACGAGCTGTAAATTCGCACCAGCGTGGGTCAGGCAAGGGCAATCTATCTTCTTGACCTTTCTTTCTTTTTTTCCTTTTTTGTCACTCCCAATAATCTATTAAATGCTTCTTGCTCAACTTCTTCTTTAGTAAGACCACTTTTCTTGACCTTACGGATCTGAAAGTAAACAATAACTGCTATAGTGAGTATGGTGGTAATAAGCATTATATTTGCCCAACCCGGCAAGAAAACGTGGTATGGTGTTCCTACAGTCCAAACCTCTGGGTTATGATAAGTTTGTAATAAAATCATATTTATAGTAGTTGAATATTTTATTTTTAATTATAGCTATAAATTGAAAGGGTGCAAACTAGCATTTTATGATAGGCAGTTTTATGGTCATGAATATATGGTATGGCTTTACTTTCGTTTTGTTTCAAAAGCTCTATAGTTAGGCCATGTGTAACTTGGTTAATGGCAGATGGGTGAGGGGGTGCTCGTCCGAATCATTAGGCGTCTTTGTAGGGCTTCTTGGAAAATTAATCATTAAAAAATAAAAATTGTACTTTTCTAATAACATATAACTTCGTTTCTTTTTGTTATCGCTCTTTAACTCGTCTGAAATTTCCAATTTTGATGTTTATAGAGGGCAGGGACTAGGATAAATTTATATTTTTTGAGGATTGGACGCACCTATCCCTTGTAACTTTAATACTTTGTTATCAGTCTAAGCCACTTGTTGTAGATGTGGTGAGTCTTGGACGGATTTTCTTTTGGCTATTCTGGCAGCATTGGCGGTCATAATTCCAAAGAAAATCCAGACTCTTTCCGTTTTTTCCTGCCTTGCCTTTATCTTTCTTAATCCATAGTGTTCTTTCTCAACACCAAAACTCCCCTCCATAACCGTGGCCCGTTTTGCCCCTATTGCTGATTGAAGTACAGATTCAGCCTTGCCGTGTTTTTTAGGGCCTTTTTTGGGGAAGCAGGTAAATATTTTATTTTCTGTAAGAAAGTTGCGGTTGGCATTGGTAGCGTATATTTTGTCCGCACCTAATTGATGGCACTCTTTAAATATTCCTTTGTGCTTTGTTACACAGGTTTTTAACCTTGTCCCTTCATTAAATGCATCAAAACTGATGTGGTCTATTATATTGATTCCGTCAACCTGCATCATGTGTACCTTGGCTCCAAATTCAACAGGCTTGGTTTCCTTTCCCCTTATTATCGGCCTAAGGTAAGGCTTTGACAAACTTACTATTCTGTTTTTTAGTTCTTTGGCAGGGTTGCTTAGTAAAAAAGTTTGTTGCTCAAGTATCTTTTTTGAAGTTGACAAGTAATTTGCTTGCAGAGGGTTTAATGTGATTGATGGGTATGTTTCCAGTAATTCATCTAACTGCTTAAGCCCTTTTTCTAATAAATAAACCAATGACTTTCTTCGCTTTAGCCCTTTGTTATAAGTCTTTCGCCTTATACGGTCATAACCCAACTGAAGCTTCTTCTGGACAAAGTATTTGCTCCTGGGCCGGGCTATCTTTAATACCTTGCAATACTTATATAGCTGCTTTTCAAAAACAAACTTACAGCACTCCCAAAGAAGTTTTACGTCAGTTGGAAAGCGAACGTAGCTTTCATAACATGTAGCATCCATCAAAAGTACATGGGTATTGCCCATATCCTTTTTCCAGGCATTGACCAGGGCTCCTTGTACTTTATCCATATCGGCATGATCTGCTATATAGGTTCTAATCCGACTTACAATAGTCTTGTCTTTAACAATCTCATTGTTAAGATTTTTACCGCAAAAGAATTGGAGGCTAAAGTCGGTATTGAACCTCTCAATCAGCTTTTCATCGCTTAGGTTTAAATAGGCCTTTAAAAACATCAGGGCAAACATTCCCTTGTTGCTAAACCATCGTGGCGCCCCTACAGGACTATTTTGAGTAGGCAAACATTCTTCCAGGTCATCCCAAGGAATCGTATCATATATCTTCCCTAAGTCAGTTCCCTTAAAAATATGCCACTTGTAAGAATATTGGTACGGGTCTTGAAAAATAGATATCTGCATTGTACTTTTAAGAGTTGTTTTTTTTCTGATAAATCAAAAATAACAAAAGAAAAACCCCGAAAAAAGCCTTTTTGGCCTATTTTCGGGGTTTCTTTTTATTTTTTGACCGGTTCAGAATACTAATAGACAATCAGTTAACAATTTTCCAGTATCCCCTTTGTAAAATGCTGACAAAATAGCTCTTTGAAAGATAAAAATGTGCACCCGGAAAAATATTACTTTACTTCTTATAAAATGCCCCATCCTTATAGTAGTTTTCCCCGTCGTTTGCGTCTGTATAGTGCACTGTTTCTCGTTCTACCACAAAGGTTTTGGGGTTCGCTTCTTTAAGTATAATTGGTTCTTTTGTCGCGTGGCCATAATAGTACACTTGATTGTCATCTTTAGCATATTTGCTCTCAAGCACTTCAAAACTTTTTAAGTCTGCATTGGGAAAAGGTAACAAAGGGTTTTCTCGATTATAAGAAATAGCATAAATATGGCTGCTGTCCTTTCCAAAAAGCTCCTCACTTTCGTTAAATTTAACAAGTTGGAAGTTTTGGAGATCTATGATGTTATTGGCAGGGTAAGACATTACATACACCCGTTTGTGGTCACGGCCTATAAAATCTCCTATGGTTTGAAAAATTTTCGGGTCTGCTCCTTCAAGCACCCTTTTTTGATAATATACATGTTTTGCGTCTCTGGCATAGCCTTCTCCTATATACTCAAATGTAGCTCCATCGGCGCCTGGAATCACATGCCATCGGGTATAAGCCTGGTTTTTATCCCGCCAGTAGTTGCTTCCTTTGCTCTCTATACGTTCAAAGGTCGAAGGGTCTGCGCCGGGAATTTTTATGGTGCCGCCATATACGTTTTTGCCATCCTTGCTGTAATAGGCCGTGTCCCCATAATGTACAAACGTTTTAGGGTCAGCCCCTTTGATAAGGATGCCATTGAGGTATACATGTTGGTCTCCTATAAAATATCCATCATTAGAAATGCCTTTTGTTAGGTTGTGCAACAGCCAGGGCAGCCGGTAAGCTAAAATGGCTAAAACGCCTATGAAAAACACGCTCACCGCCCACCATAAAGGGACTGTTCCAAAATAACGGAGGTTAAAAGCTTGCAAGGTTGAAAAAAGCAACACCGGATAAGTAAATGTTGCCATTGCGATAATGATAGAGGATTTGCTTGAAGAAAATCCTTTTGCCGCTACCATCATAGGAGACATCATAACAAATGCTGGCCAAGGTATGCAAAGAAGCGTAACTGTAATACTGGCTAATAAATTCATGAATGCAACTTACTGTGTATGTTTATTATATATGTCTTTTAAGGCAAAGCTTCATACGCAACACATATTTGAACACGGCGATGCCACAGATGAAGCGAATAAGTAAGTTATGCCCTTCCCAGCTCAAAAACAAACCTTTATATACTAATTGTTTTTTGCTCGTAAAAGTGACTTAAACCTCTTTTACCTGATATTACTTTTAGTTGTCAAGTGTTTATGTTAACTTAAAATGTAGAAATATAATGTATGGAACCTATCGAAGATAAAAAGATTAAAACCTATACAACTACAAGAGAGAAGAAAGATGAGCCTCAAAAAGGTGGTTAAGGTCATTAACTATACCGCTAATGTTTTGGGGGCGGTGCTTTGCTTCTATTTGCATTTGGTATAAGTTATGGGATAGCCAATGATAATTATGTTTCTCTTTCACTCTTTGTTGCAGTTTCAGTATGCTATTTTGAGTGTCACAATTAATAAAAGGCCGTTAGCTTCTGTTGCTATAGGGTTAACTATTTTGCTTTTTTATTTCAAATATCAGTTTATGATTGACCCTTCTTTTTCCTTTTCAGGGTTTGCCTGGAAAACTTTCATGATAAGTTTATTTGTTTACCCGATTCTAAAAGCAGAAAAACTCGAAAAGCTTCGCAAAGAACTTAGGATCGAGCATAAGTAATTAATATTTAGCTTCTAAAGGGTGATTAGAACTCTTATTATGTTATGTTTTGTAATACCTTTTTTGCTTTTAGTACAGTTAAATTTTAGGCATGAAGTATAAAGCCCTTGCAAGGCAATACCCTGGCAAATGTGCCATTGTTACTGGGGCAGGTAATGGATTGGGATTTGGCATAACCGAGCATCTTTTAAAAGACGGCTGGAAGATTATTGGTATAGACATTAATGTAAAGTTGCTTTGCTCCATCACGGTGCCGGGTTTATATGTTTATGAATGTGATGTGGCTGATACAGAAGCCTATGTTAAATTGCTTCAAGCAATTATTGAAAAACATGAAGTAGACATAATTTTCAATAATGCAGGAGTTGGCGAGGGTACTTTATTTAAAAACTATAGCATAGAGAATTGGTCATGGATTATCAACATTAACCTAAAGGCAGTACTGGCCGGGTGTCATGTTTTGATCAATCATTTTGACAGTAAGCAGCGGGGGATGATTGTTAATATTGCCAGTGCAGCAGGATATTCTAATCTGCCTAAAATGAGCCCATATAATGTAACAAAAGCTGCCGTAATATCTCTTTCAGAAACATTGGCACATGAAGTTTCAGGTAGTAATATTCGGGTCAAATGCGTAACCCCAACTTTTTTCCGGTCTGATATCATGAAGCATAGTAAAGGGGAACCGGATATTTTGGAAAGTGCCAATAAAGTTGTGGCCGGGTCAGGTTTGTGCAGCCACAGAGCCGCTGAAAGATTGCTTTCTCGGTTGCATAGAAGCCAAGATCATATCCGCTTTCCTATAAGCGCCCATATCCTTTTTTATACCAAGCAGTTCTTGCCTTCCCTTTTCCGGTTTTGCGTGCGCATGTTTTTAATGAAATAATTTGCTGAACGTAAGTTTATCTTGGTTGCTGGGGCAGCAAAGAAGTTCATTTCTTTCTTTGCTTTAAGGGTTAAACCTAAAGTGTGCGATAGATTTCGTCATGAGGAGCAAAAAAAACAACGGCTATGGTTAAGACACAAATATGAGCGAAGGCAACTGACTTGAGGTTAAAGAAAAAGGCACACGCAAGATACTTACCTGTGCCTTTTACATTTATTGCTTTATTAGCTTTTTCACTACTGAGCCCTTATCTGTTGTTATTTTAATGGTATAAACACCTGAAGTAAGGCCGTTCAGTGAGATTTCTTTCTCAGTACTTGATAGAACATGTGCCCCATGCATATTCATTACATGAACATGCTTTACTTCCCCCTTGTAATCAATAGTTACTTTATCATTGGTGGGGTTAGGGAATAGAGTAAGATCAACGGTTGTTTCAGGTGTTAGTGCTGATACTACATCTACTTCATGTGGATGTGACATATATTCGGATCCATCTATGTCAGTAATTTTAACTTTATATGTACCAGAGCCTTCTACAGTGAAGTTTCTGCCTGTAGCCGAAGAGATTTCCTTATCGTCTTTAAACCATTGATAGGCCTTGGCTGAAATGGTTCTCAGCTCAAAGTCTTCTTGACTGATAAAATTGCCTAGTTGAAAATCTCTCATAATTATGGTGCCTGTAAACGGAGGCAGGTCAGATACATGTTCTGCATTTATCTGAAAAATAGCGCCTGTTACTTTTTTCCACAGGAAGTCACTCGTTAGTTTGGGACATTCATATGGGTTTTGTTCACATTTCCATTCCGTAGTATACCCGCCGGTTAAGTCTATAAATAGCTCATTGGTTCCGTTGGCAGGGACTTTTACCTGTGCCAGTTCTTTTTCTGCGCTTGTGTCTGCTGTTACTTGCGCTTGGTTGTCTTCAATGTCTGTAATCAATGCAGTAAGCAAAAGCTCTTGGTCTGTTGGGTTTTCAATCGTAAATTTTAATACCGCATTTTGTGATAAATCTACAGTGTAAGGTTGGTTGTCTTCATCACTTCCCCATGAAACGCCAAACGATTTCCAGTTTGGGTCTGCATTTTTGGCAGAAATTTCCATAACACCTTCACCTTTACGGTTTATCTGATAGACATTTTCATTCCTTGACCACCAGAAAACGCCACCACCATCTGTATTGACATGTGGCTCTGGATAAGCAAAGTCATCACGTACATAAGTTGCAGTCCTTCCATTGATGTGCGAGATAGTTATAAACGTTGGATCAGAAGCAGTCCAGCACCCTGTTATACTGTCACCAACTTCAACTACATAAGAGCCTGGCCCTTTGGCTTCCAATACCTTTGATGTTTGATCCTCTAAAAGAATGTTGTTTCTATACCATCTGTAATTAGGTGCAGAAGTTGCGGAAAGGGTAAGGGAGTCTTTTGTTATTTCAGGCTTCTCCGGTGCACTTTGTGGATAGATTGTTTTGCTTAACGATTTTTCTGTTATACAAGAGTTGGTTACAGAAAGATGTATGGTTGTCTCTTCCATACCTATTGTGAAAGAAGCTCTTGTACTATCTTCATTAGTAAAAATTTCTGCACTATTAGATAGGCTCCAAGTGAAGATGTTTGTTAAGTTGGAGGCATCGAATGTGGCTTCAACCTCAGTAAAAGCACAGGGTTCTGTGTCCACTATAATTTCATCAATTGCTTCAACAGGGGCTTCTACGGTTATCGGTAAAGTAACTTTCCTCCCAGAACCGCATTCGGCCACGGGGGTTACGGTAATGTCTCCTGATGATGTTCCAAAGTTTACAATTACTTGGTTTGTGCCTTCTCCATACATTATAGAAGCTCCTTCAGGAACTGTCCACTCATAAGAGGTGGCACCTTCCACTGGCTCAATGCTATATGCATACCCTAGGCTGTCTTGACAAACGGTTGCCCCTCCAAATATATCACCAGGGATACCTGTACATGGGAGATCGCCTATTTGCAGGCTCTTTATATAAAGTAGGCCGGTATAAGGTTCTAAATCGTTGTCTTTTCCTGCGCCTCCATTAACGGTAAATAAAATACTATGTATTTTAGTCAAGTCATAATCCTGATGGATATCAGGACAGGTGGTGCAGTTTGTCCAATTCACTACATAGCCATCAGTAAGGTCTAGCTCAAATTCATGTTCACCGGGAGGTAAAGTCAGCTCGAAAACCTCTTGGTCGGCGTTCGCTCTTATTTCCTTATCGTTAATATCCTTGATCATAGGAGAAATGATAAGCTCATCGTCTGATGGATTTTCAAAGGTTACTTTTATGATTGGGTTATCATAAATATCAATGTGAGAGCGGTTCTCATTGTCAAATAATGCAGCTCCAAAAACATCATGTTGGGGAGATGCCGCTTTACAGTCTATAGTCAATCGGTTGTCTCCAGCACGTGATATGGTGTAGTGGTCGTCATTAGTATCCCCAAACCAGTATAGCCCTGGATATGGTTCTGTGGAACCAAAGTCATCAAGTATATAGGTGCTGTGTACGCCTGGAGTTAAAGTTTGAGAAACACCGGGTAGGCTAAAGGTAAAAATAAAAGCGGTTGCTATAAAAATGTTTTTCATTTTATGAATGGGTGTTTTGAATAGATAAAGGTATTAAAAAAATACATAAATAAAAATAGCAGCGTATGTGTCTTGGTTAATTCTGTTATAGTTTAAAGGGGTTTAGTATCAGCTCTTAATACATTTTATAGCGCCAGTTATTTCATTGTTATGTGTAAAAAATAAATTTTTTTTAGTAGTATGTTAACTAGTTTTCGTAGATTTGTCCTTGCTTAACACGTATATGTCGAGCGTTAGTTGTTGTTAATTTTCGCTGTTTTCGTAGGAAGCCACCATGTTTTTGATTTAAAATCTATTACAAGAATTTTGTGAAATCAATATTTTCAGTACTACTGCTGGCTTTTCTTTTTAGCTCTTCTTCCAGTAACAAAGGAGATTACAGCCCTCTTCAATGCTCAGGAAATATTCCATCTTTGTTTTTAAACACTATTGATAATTATGTCGAGGTTCACGAAGAAGCCTATAAAGGTTACTTTGGTAATGATAGAGATCTTGAAGATCTAAAAGAGCAGTTGATCTTGGGAAGTGCTTTTACGCATAACTTTTATTTTAGCAACGGCCTTCTTTTATTTGGTGACCCTGTGACAAATTACCTTAATAAGATTAAAAACAGGGTTCTTGAAAACGAGCCTGAGCTAAGAGATGAGGTAGAAGTTTTTACATTGAAATCAGGTGTTGTTAATGCTTTCTGTACTTTTGACGGTAAAATATATGTTTCGCTGGCCCTAATTGCCAGGGCTCAGTCTGAAGGAGAGCTGGCATATATGTTAAGCCATGAAATCGCCCACTATGCATTAAAGCATTCTTTAGAGGGCCTTAAGGTTCATAAGGAGGTTAAGGAGCTGAGCAAAGCCAGGAGTAAGCTGTCTCTTGATGATATCCTAAAGTTTAAGTTTCGCCGTAGTAGGGCTCATGAGTTTGAAGCCGATTCTTTAGGTTACATTATTTTCTCAAAATCACCCTATAGTTCAGCATCTGCTCTGGACTTATTTACATGTTTGGCCAATAGCCATATTCCTGTTGGAGATAAGCCTTTTGATCAAGATTTTTTTAATGACGAATTTTTAAAAGTCCCTAGCTGCTTTTTTTTAGATGATATTAACGAAGTAGTGGAGCGAGGTGGTTATAATGATGAGTATCTTACTCACCCAGATTTGGCCAAAAGAAAAGAAAAGGTTGGTCAATTTATAGCAGGTAGTGAATCTGGAGAGAAGTTTCTAAGCCCTGTCGACGAGTTTAATGACATAAGGCAAAAAGCCAGTTTTGAACTTGTGCAGAGGTTATTGATTGGAAGAAACTATGGCGACGCTATTTTCACGGCCTATAACCTCCTAAAAGAGTTTCCCGACAGTGAGTACCTCCATGTTTGTTTGGCAAAAGCTCTTTATGGTGCTTGTGTATATAAGAACATGCAGAAATTTCATTATGCGAATTCTTCATATTTCAAGTCTCAAGGAGAAAGCCAACAGGTCAGGTATATGTTGAAGCATTTGACGGCAAGTCAACTTAACACTCTTTCTTTAAAAACTGTCATTCGCATGCGCAACCAGTTTCCAGATAACAGGTACTTGGATATTTTGGAAACTGCCCTTATTGAAGAGCTGGTTTTGACACATGACTTATCCTTACAAGATTTTTTGGATGTGGATGAATCAGAAGAATTTTATGATGAGCTTTTTGTGCAATCAAAGCCAGATGCATCTTTTTCAAAGATCAGGTTAAGGAACCACTACAAAAACTTTTACCTATTGGGGCTGGCTTCTGAAAAAGAGGACATTATCATCAAAGATAAGTTTCGCAATGCCTTTAAAAAGAGAAATGAAATTTTGGAAAGAGGGGCTTTGACTTATAAAGAAAGGAAAAAAGCTGACAAGTTAGAGCAGAAGAATATAAAGAAGAATGGGTACGGGATCAGGGCTAAAAATATCTTATTTTTTGAACCCGACTATTTCAAGGTGGAAAAACAGATTAAAAAATCTGTGGAGTCTTCACAAAATGATAAAGCGGAAATTCTTAATATGATATTGCCAGAGCTGAAGAAGTTTAATAAAAACATTAAATATGTTAGCTCTGTTCAATTAAAGCATGATGATGCCTCTTACTACAATGACTATTCTACTTTAGCAAGCTGGATACAAGAACGCGAAAGCCATTTGAAGTTTACCAAAATGGTGCCTGTCAATGGAGAGCCAATGTTGAATAACGAGCGCTTTTCTTCATACAAATATATCTGTACAATCGACATTGTTAAGCTCAAAAAGAAAGCTGTGGGGTATGTCTTTTTCTTGTATGATAAAGAAACTGGAGAGCGTGTCTACTACCATGTCAAGAGAGCAAACAAAAACTTAAGTACCAAAAAGCTGGCAAAGCTTATCCTTGAGGACTTTGAAAACATAATCAACTAACTCTTAATTTATGAAAAACACTTTTACCTTGTTTTCCAGGTTTTGCCTGGGTGTTCTTTTTTTTGCCTGCATAGGAAATGTGCATGCTCAGAACTTGAAGGTTGGAGCTCTTAATAAAGCTTCCAGCTATTATGATCCTATTATTTTAGGTGAAGATGATGATGCTATTTATGTGCTGGCCTCTTTTGCATTGGGGAGCTATAAACTCGAAGCATATGATAAGAACAACAGTAACTTGAGAATGTATTCTGTTCCTGTCCAACACGACAAGATTGGCAAGAATAAAGTGGAGGTAGAAAAGGTGTCATTGTTGAAAGATGAATTGCTGGTTTTTTACAGTTACTTCGATAAAGAAACAAAGCTTTATAACCTGTTTGCCAAACCTGTTAATAAGAAAACGGGGGAGTTTAAAGATGTTAGAGCAGATATTGCCAGTATAGAAGTTGAGAAAAAACGTAGAAAGGGTGATTTTACTATGGCACTATCTGATGATAGGTCTAAACTTTTTATTTATCACGTCGCATACAGCAAGGCGTATAAAATGGATATGAGGAAGTATATGCTACTGGATAATGACCTTAATATCTTGTTTGAAAAAGAACTTGACGAGGGGGAGTTTATGCCAAGAAATTACATAGTGGATAATGACGGATCTATATATTATCTAAAGTATTCTGATATGGACTTATATGTAGGTTCTTATGATGCCAACAGAGACTATGAAAACTGGGAGGAGAAGATTGTTTTTGAGAACTCATTTGGCGAGTCACACTTCCTGCACAATCTTCAAGTTAATATTACAAAGGATAATAACATGACAGTAACGGGTCTTGTTACTGTTGGGGAGCCGGGGAGGAAAACGAAGGTAAAAACCAATGGAATTAGGTTTGCCTTAGAATCCGCTACCAATAAAGGAGATTTAAAAGGCTCTGTCTTTATTTCCATGGATAGAGAGTCTAAAGAGTTGCATACGGCCAAATTTAATCCATTTTCTGAAGAGCTTTTTGAGCAATTTAGGACGAACAAGGACGTCAAAAAAGGCAAGAAAGGTGATATGGGCAAGTCTTATGCCGGAGAGCGTGTTATTAACAAAGATGACGGAAGTGTTTTGATGATTGTTGAACAATATTCTGCCATGAATTATACAGATAGACATGGTAATGTGAATGGGCGATATGTAGAGTTTGGGGACTTGGTAATCATGAACTTTGATAATGAGGGAGATATGGTTTGGGCAAACAGGCTGCCTAAAAGGCAGTACTTCTTTTGGCAAGACATGTCTGGGGCATTTATAGCTTCTTCCAGAGGGCTACGGTTTATTTTCCGTCCGTTAGAGTGGAAAACAACCCGTCACTTTTCAGCAGCAACTGGTCTTTTTGATGACAAACTTGTCGTTCTTTATAATGACATGTTAAAGAATGTTAACGAGAGAACTATGCACGATAAGCAGAAAAGGTTTAAAAAGCCTAGAAAAGCTGTAACCGTTAAATATGAATTTGATTTAGAAACAGGTGAAAGGAAAAAATCTTTATATCCAGATTATTTGGTAAGCCAAACCTACTTGTGCCCTCTAGATCATTACCAACAAGGGAAAAACTCAAACCTTATTCTTTACGGTATTAAGGGAAAAAAATATAGTTATAGTATTTTGTCCAATGATTAAATTAAAAGGGGAGGCTTTGTGCTTCCCCTTTTGTTTAAATTTATGATGTTTGTTGGCTCTCGCTGACCCCGCTTTGGGTTTTGATTTTTTTTAATCACCGAATTCTTTTTGCTCTCTTGCAAAATGGGTTTTGATAAATGTTGTGGTGGTTTTAATTTCATTAGTTTTCCATTTCCATCATGCTCAGTAACCGTTGTTTCCTCAACATCAAAATCTATATGAAGAGCGTTACCCGGCTGAGCATAGTAAATGTTAAAGGAAGTGTTGTAAAAAGTGAAGTTCTTCTTATAGAAAGTTCTTTCGATATTAATATTTCAAGCTTTAGTAGAGGTTTGTACATTCTAAAAATTACCTCTCCTGTAGCTTCTGGCTCTTATAAATTTATTAAGGAATAGGTGTTCTAGGTCTAAACAAAAAAAGGCGGAGCAAATATATTTGCCCCGCCTTTTTTTGCTGCTTTATTGAGATTTATTGCTTTACAACTTTAACAACTTCTTGTAAGCCACCATAACTCACCTTCATTAAGTAAACCCCAGCAGGAATGTCCTGTACATCAACAGTAAAGGAAGCCTCGTTAGGGTGTACTGTATACATAACCTTTCCTGAAAGGTCTGACACTGTTATGGTAGAAATCTTGTTCCCTTTTGCCATTACAGTATATAAGCCAGCCGAAGGGTTTGGGTGTACTTTTACTGCTTTTAGTTCCTTGTTTACGGTAACTATTTTACTGTATTGCACAGAACCATCCACATCTATGTTTGCAATTCTATAGTAGGAGCGACCCCAATGCGGGTCTTCATCTCTAAATGAATAGCTCTTTTGGGAGTCTGTGTTGCCAGCTCCATATACAGTACCTATGGTTTGATAGTCCTCATTGTCGCTAGACCTTTGAACTTCATAATAGTGGTGGTTTCTTTCAAAGGAGGTTCCCCATTGAACGTTTACTGCATTTCCAAGTGCTTCAGCGTTTACATAAATAAAACCAACTGGAAGGTCGTCAGGACAGTCTCCTATACTGGCAGTAACAGGAAGTCGATCACAGCTTGTGCCTGTAGAAATCTCCCAATTGTGAAAGAACATATAATCGTTATCGTTGGGAGTTCCGTTATTTATAGCCTCAGTGATTGTTACAATATTACCCTCGGATGTATATGGAAAGTTGGCTCCTCCTGTAGTAAATAATGGTTGAACCTCGCTACAGTTGCTTAACCTTATGCTTAATGTATTTCCCCAATCCTCTACATCTATTAACACGCCATCACCATCATTAAAGACAAACTCTCTCAGGCCTGAACCTGTATACGCAGGGGTGTTGTCTGTTGTAAATTCAGCCATAACAGCTCCAGCACTGTTTAAAATCTCCACACTTACATTCGCCGGAGAATTGTTGTACTCGCCCCTTAACATAAAGGAGTGTAGGGTGAAATTGGTGGTAGCGTTAAATACTAAGCTGTGTTGACTGGTACACCCCCAGTTTCCTGACGTGCCGAAAGTTTCATCAGGGCCTACCGTGCCACTTACAGAACTCATGTCTTGAACATATAAAGTGGTTTCTTCTTCTGCCTCAAAGGTGCAACTGGTAGTGTTTTCACATACGGCAGTACCTCCTTCGGGTGAAGTGTACCAGTTGTAGTTTTCACCGTTTAGGCCAGGTTCTGCAATGGAGAGTGTAACTTCTCCCGGTTCTGGAATACAAGCATCAACAGGTGTTGGCAAATCGGATGTTACTTCAACAGTACCATAAGAGGAGCACTCTCCTAATGTTGCCGTTAATCGATATATACCTTTGGAGGACACCCCTTCTAAGGTTTGGTCTGTCTCATTTTCTAAGTCGTCAAATTCCAAATCATCTTCCGGTGTTTTTGCCCACTGCCAAGTTGTTTCTTCTGGGAAATCATCTGGGTTTAATGGTGCTAGATCATGTGACGCGGGGGTGCATATTACTCTTTCGTCGCCTAAGTCAGGGTTTGGAATGTCATCCCTTATAATTAAAGTATCGCTTTTGCTACACACTTCCGCAGAGTCTCTTACAACTACATATGTTGCTGGCTCCGTGCCACAATCTTCGCAAACCGGCCCATCTTGACCCGCAATTGCTTCTCCGTCTTTGTACCAGACAAATGTTACGTCGGAAGGTTGAGTTGTATTTGCATCGAGGGTAACAGGCAGCTCAATGCCTTCACATATTGAAATATCTTTACCAAGGTCAGGAGACTCGCAAGTATAATTGCCACAGAACTTGGTGGTATCAACAGGGGCAATTAGGGAGTTGATATACCCAAGAGCGCCTACCAAACCAGCGTTATAATCAATACAGATTTCTGTGTTTACATAGTCATTCCAGACATCTTGGTACTGGTTTGGGTCTCTATTGCCTCCAACCAAAGCACCAAATTGCCTGTTTTTTTCTGGGATTTCCAAAGTATTATCAGTTCCAGGACGGTTCTCGTCATTTAGAAAAGCATTTCTATGATGGGGCTGTTGAACAAAAGAGTACCCGCCACCTGCAGGGGCGAATCCTGAGATGAAGGATAAATTTAAGGAATTGTTCCCCATTATATAATCTATATCATTAAAGATGTAGTTAATGTTTGAGTCATCATCGTTTAAGACGGAGTATAAGCCTATCATAAAAGCGGCATTGCCATTGTACCTTAACATGCCCCAATCGCCACCGCCATTATACAACCCATCTGCATTTCTTTGACCAATAAAGTGGCTCGTGACCCTATTGTTGAACCGGGTTCTGGCATCTTCGCTTCCTAGCAAGGCAAGGTTATAAATGGCAATTTCCCCATTATTAGAGTAGTCAAAGCTCCAGCCTTCATTAAAGGTAACTTCCCCTTCCATTGCAATAGCCTCATCTCTAAACGCCTCATCTCCAGTAGCCCAATAAAGTTCAGCACACATTGTTACATAGTCGTCTCTCCAGTCTTCGTTGGCAGGGTAATGACCTCCACCTTCAGAACCTACTGTGCCGGGGTTTTCGCTTGCATATTCATAGGCATAAAGTGCATGTTGAAGGCACTGGTCAGCATAGTCTTCGTCAAACTGTCTATACATGCGAGACATAAGTGCCAATGTGGCTCCGCAAAATGAAGCCATAGATGCGTCATTAGGATTTTTGAATGCTGGACGAGGTTGGCCTCCATTGTCAGGGTCATTGGTTTGCATCAAGGTTGCGGTTTCTCTTCGGCAGTGGTCTCCCGGGCAACCGCCTACACCAACTTGGAAATAAAAGTTATTGGGGTCAGGAATGGTTTTCAAAAAATAATCCGTGGCATGCTTTACCTCATCCAGCACATCTGGTATACAGTTTGGATCATGTCCACTGCCTTCAAAGTGCCATTCATCTGACACTTTGTAGCCATCATAGGAGTAGGAGTAATAATCATCATACCCCGCTTTAAATTCTGAATACCCTTTTAATAGCATATATGCAGAGAAAAACTGGGTCTGCCCGAATTTAACATGGTCGCCACAGTCATGCCATCCCCCTACCAGGTCTGTACCATCGGAATGGGCGTCTTCTATAAATGCTGTACCTCTGTACATCTCAGGAACGCCGTCAGGAAGGTGATTGTAAAGTGTCCAATTATCGTACCCAGACCTTTGTGCACCATAAAATCTCGTCGTCATCCATAGTGATTTCTGGTAGTCTCCGGCATCGAAGGCTTGGGCCAGTAAATCATCTGGCATACCGAGCGCTATCAAAAGAACTATCAACAGTTTTCTCATTTCTTACTTCTTAAAGGACTTTACCATGATAAAGTTATCTATTTTATAGCATAGATACAATATTTTGTTTTTTCAATCCTATAGGAGTGGGCAATAAATATTAGTATCTATATATTTATATAGGGCTTGTGACTTGTCTTGTCTTTGCGAATACTTCAGGTTTTTTGTTGAAACAGTCAAAACTCCTTAAGGATAAAATAGTTAAAACTAGAATAGTATGTTTCAGATTCTCAAGGTTTCATGGACTTAAGCTAATTCTATTAGGTCTGGAGAATCTGTAAATTTCCAAAACTTAAGGCTTGGGAGTTTACTGTCAATCAATATCGTACTATCATTTTGCTTTAAAATAGTTTCTTTTCTTTTGACTGCGCTTAGCTTTGAAGGTGTTTTTTAGCTCCCTTTTAGACCCAAGGAAGAATCAATGGTTTTAGACGGAATGCGCCTATGTTATAATAAAAGGCGATAATTTTTAGCTTTTTTGGTAATTAAATTGCTCTCATGCTTGTGAATGGCGAGAGAATCTTATAAATTAAATTTTTATAATGGGTAAATAATATTTATGAAGTAATGTATAGCTGTTGTGCTATTTGTGTTTTTTTGAAACATTTCTAAGTGAATCTTTTTTAGTTTTTTTAAATAAGAATGAAGAATAAAGGTCAGTCTGCCAACAATGCAGATGTCGTTCTAGTGCTAGTTGGTGCTGGACTTGTTGCTGCAGGTTTTTTAGTAAAAATCCTTTATACTGGTGCTACGGTTGATGCTCAGGCGGTTTCTTTGGCCTTAGGTTCTCCAAAACCTGCCAATATTTTAGCTATTGCGGCTATTTTGATCATGAAGCTTGCTGCCTCGTCATTTGGCTATTTACTATTTATTATTTCAGGGTTACTGCTTATTTTTCTTAATGCCCCTTTTGAAGGAACTGGTAAAAAGAAAAAGCAGTAAACTCGGTTGGCTGGTGAGCTAGAGGGGTGTCAAAATAGTGTAGTCCATATATTGATAAGTAAGTGGCCAGCGAAAACATTTTCTTCTTCCCTTTATGGAGCTTTTGAGAGCCGTTTGGTGCATGTTGCAGAACGACAGGGAAACTTATAAGCTCCTCTTCATTGCAAATCTTGTTAGTTTACAGCAGGATTTGTTATGTTTTCCTTTAGCACAATTTCATAATTCAGCGTTTTATCACTCATTTAATGCCTTGAGTTACTAATAAGCAAAACAAGAACGAATACCCTTTTCTACATTTATAGCAAGGGCCTGAATCATACATTTTACTATATTAATGCATATGTTGGCTATTTTTGATTAGGGTGTAATAAAATTTTATCACTTGGCTGTAGTTCTTTACAGATATTTTTTCGTCTCTCCCATGTAGCATCGACAAGTCTTCAGGTTCTTCATATACCGCAGGGTGAAACCTATATATATTATTTGTTAATGCTTCAAAATGTCTTGAGTCTGTAAGCGCAATTAAGAGAAATGGTGCGGTTATAGCTTCTGGAAAAACTGAGGATACTGTTTTGCGAATGTGTCTAAATTCAGGTGCGGCAGTATCGGAAATGTCCAAGGGGCTAGAACTAGTGCCCCATATTTTTACTTCTGTTAGTGTATCATCTATTACATTAGAAAGGTATTCAAGCGCATCTGTTGGGCTTGTGCCAGGCAATAGTCTTAGGTTGGCTATGGCTCTTGCTTCAGAAGGAAGGACATTTTCTTTGCTGCTACTTTCTAGCATGGTAACAGCTACTGTTGTTCGTATACTTGCATTTGTTGTGTGTTTTTTGGACATCATATTTTTGATGAGTGGTCCGGTTAGCCATTTGTTGGTGAAAATGATATTATAAGGAAAGTCCATTTCGGGGGCAGTATAGTCAAACATTGCGCCAGTGGCACCCGACAATGCCGGAGGGAAAGGGTTGTTTTTTATTTTCTGAATGGCGTCAGACAACCGTGTAACGGAGCTTTCCGCCGGAGGCATTGAGGCATGCCCACCTATGCCTTTTGATACAATTTCTACATTCATGGCTCCTTTTTCTGCGACGCCTATCAAGGCTACCGGTTTGTTCAAGCCAGGAAGAGCGTTTTTCAAAACTACCCCACCTTCATCTAGTACATGAGCGAGTTTTATGTTTCTTTTTTCTAATGTTTGGGCTATAGCTTTTGCCCCAGAACCTATCCCGCTTTCTTCATCATGGCCAAAAGCCAAATAAATGGTTTGCTTAGGCTTTTCCCCTTCTTTTAGCAACAGCTCTACAGCTTCAAGAATACCTAAAATACCACTTTTGATGTCTAATGTTCCTCTTCCGTAGATATAGCCTTCGGAAATTTTACCTTCAAATGGGTGGTGTTTCCATTGGAGGCTGTCATCTGCAGGCACTATATCCATATGTGCCATAAGGAGAATGGGTGCTGAAAGGGTATCTGTTCCCTGCCATGTATAAAGTAAAGAAAGGTCGTTTATCTGTTCGCGGTATAGGTGTTTATGCACTAAAGGGAAATTCCTTTCCAGAAAAGATCTTAGTTCAACAAATGATGCAGTATCTGCTTCTGTTTGTTTGACGCGGGTAACTGTTCTTATCTTAATTGCATCAGAAAGCCTTTTCTCAAAGCCTTTGGTTAAGCCGATGTTGCTTACTGCATATCCTGAAACTTGCCTGCTCGGAGATGTGTAGGTGATGACCAGCAATATTGCTAATAAGGATACAAGGGTAGTTAAGCTAGTATATACAAAGTACTTCGTCAACTTTCTGATTGCTTTTATTGTACTATATACTCATATGTTCTAACAATGGTTTTAGTAAATATTGTTTTTCATTTCACCGTAATTAATAAATGATTACTGCTTGGCAAAAGAGCTATTTGCAATCAAATGGATGGGGCTTGCTGGTGAAGTTACGCAACTTAACTATATGCAGACCCTATCCATTTTTTATAATAGTTTTGTTTTTTCAGTCAAAGTTGTTTGCCTTAATCATCTACAAAACTTGGCCTCCTGTCTGTAGCTTTATACTGTGGCCATTGGGCTTGTCTTTCTTGTGCTTTCCTGATCCATTGAGGAACTACGGTTTCTAGCCACTCCTCTTTTTCGTTTTCTAGTTTTTCTATAGGGATGCCAATATACTGTTGGGCTTTTTCTTTAGTAGATATGTCAGGTACCGGTATCGGCCCCCGGTGTCCTAACTCAGCGACCAACCTTGCTAGTTTATTTCTGGCGGTATGTGATAAATCTATAGATGTGCCAAGGAGCCTTAGTGTTTCCGTAGGTGCGTGAGCGGACGCGCCATGGCTGGCTGCTGAAAAGTCCCATCGCCATTGTGCATGACGTATATCTTGAAGAATATCCTCCATTTGTTCTTTGCTTGCGCCGAGGTCCCATGCAAATTTTGCTTCAATATGTAATTTTGCTAATAGGTCTTCTGCAATGAGCCTTACCTCCATGACTTTGTCTTGGTTGCTGTACACATTGCTTATAAGTTCTTTTTCGCTTTGCCTATGGCAAACCTGGCAAGACGCAGAGACATTGTTTAGCGGGCTCTGGATTTTATGATCGGTAAACTTGACACCGCCTTCACTACGGTATGGCATATGGCAATCCGCACATGTAACGCCCCTTTTGGCATGAATGCCAGCCGTGTATAGCTCATAGTCTGGGTGCTGCGCTTTAATCATCGGTGCACGGCTTAGCTCATGTGTCCAATCCGTAAAGCCAATACTGTCAAAGTAAGCTTCTATATCTTCAATATTAAGGCCATTGTCCCATGGGAAGGTTAAATAAGGAACCCCTTCTTCAAATCTTTCTTTGTCAAAATAATACTCTACATGACACTGTGCACATACCAATGACCTCATTTCCTGGTGAGAGGCTTGTGTAATATCCTCCCCTCTTCTTTCAAAGGCTTCAATAAGCGCAGGCCGAGTAATTTTTAGGCTCATAGTTTCTTCATCATGGCAATCTACACAGCCAATTGCGTTAGCGACCATGTGTGGCCCTTTTTCTCCCCAAGTTCCGTCATAAAATTCTTCTACGCCTAATTTGTTCATCATACGAGGGACATCCGCACTTTTGCAGGTCCAGCATGTTGCAGGTTGCGGGCCGTCATCATCCTCTACCGGAGTGCCTGTCCTGAGGGTTTCGGTTACATCATCGTTAGCATAATAGTGACCCCTTGGTTGTGTATAATCCGTAGCAAAGGCGTATCCAGCCCATAGTACTACCAAGTTTGGGTAGCGCTCGAGCATATCAAAATTTCTGGCACCATTGTATCGGCTTACAAAAGAAGTGTCTTTTGTTTGCTGGTAGGACTGATATTGGCGTGGGTAGGCAATACCCCAGATTTCATTGCGGGGTTCGAGTTGCTCAATGTTGATGCGCCGCTGTTCAAGATACAGTGTTTCTGTCCTTCTTTCCATGATATTTGCGGCTAGTAAGCCTAAAGCAAAAACCAATACAGCGGTTACTATAAAAAGTACGGCTCCAACCCAGGGTTTTCTCCTGATTATGCTTCTAAGTTGTTCCATAAAAAAATTAACGATTTTGTGGGTTTT
The DNA here is from genome assembly GCA_030913385.1 of Cytophagaceae bacterium ABcell3. NCBI lineage: Bacteria > Pseudomonadati > Bacteroidota > Cytophagia > Cytophagales > Cytophagaceae > Natronocytophaga > Natronocytophaga cellulosiphila. Next base: position 415,696 of record CP133159.1, on the reverse strand, counting down.
GTCTTCTTGTTCTTAATTTTCTTAACCATTCTGGCACAGGGCTTCCCAGCAGTGGTACTTGGGCATCAGGTGTAGAGGAAGAGCCTTTTACCCTTCCGTGAGGCACTTCTCTGTGACAGTCCCAACATAACTTGCCCTCGCCGTGTAAATTTTTTTCGCGGGTCACTTCTGTCAAGTTTACATGTTCATTAAGGTCAGAATGGCATCTTATACAATTCTCTTGTACCACCCTTATGCCTGCTTCTTTTATTTGGATTACTTGTGGTTCATTCCTTAAAGTAAAAACGGTTGCATGGCCAAGTCCGTCTTGGGCTTTAAAATAGTAGTGGCTAAATATATTGTCATGGGGTACATGGCAGTCGTTGCAATTTGTCCATTCTCGGTGAGAGCTATGTTGCCACGTTGCATAATGCGGTGCCATTAGGTGACAGTTTATACAGGTCTCAGGAGCGTCTGACATGTAGGAGGCAGCATTAGATATGTAGAATAGTAGTGCTACCACACCAACAAATACCGCAAGAAGTGAATTGACATATATTCTCCAGAACCTTGGAGGTTTAAAAAAATCGAAAAATCTTTTTATGCCCATAGACACATGCCCTATTCCTTTTTCTATCTGACTATATACTTATACATGTTGATTAAACAGTTTGGGATTTTATTTGTTTAAAAAAAATCCGCTCGCATGCTGTTCAGTTAGACATACGAGTGAGCTAATGTAAATCTGCAAGTTGTTTTGTTATTCATGAAAAAGGCCAATGTATTAGCTATTGTTATTATAGCTATTTCTGCAGGAATTATTATAAGTACAGCGTCAACAAACAGTACCTATGCAGACTTTGCAAAGGCTTCAGAGTCGGAGGGGGGTGACTTTACTGTAGTTGGGTCGCTTCAGAAAGGCAAGTCAATTGAATATAACCCTAGTATTGATCCTAATTTGGTTACCTTCTTTATGGTTGATAAAATGGGCAATGAGTCTAAGGTTGTTTTGAATCAGAGTAAGCCACAGGACATGGAACGGTCTGAAGATGTTGTTGTAAAGGGTAGAATGAAAGACGGAGTGTTTTATGCTACTACTATTTTATTTAAATGTCCATCAAAGTATGCTGAAGAAAATGAATTTAAAGCAGACTTATCCGAGGGCAGCATGGTAAGACCCAATTGACTAGGGATATAGTTGTCTAGAGGAGGCTGCTCTTTGAGGGTTTTGAATAGTTAATGCATGGGGCTCGTCAAGGGTCTAATATGTGATGATATAAACAGATTTTTATTTTTTAGAACTTTTTCAATAGATTTTGCTGGATTGTAAACCAGCCTGTAATTAATATGGATTATATAGGAGAACACACATTTTTGGGTACTTATGGCCATTTTTTTGTAGTACTATGTTTCGTTTCCACACTTGTTGCTGCGCTTGGCTACTATTTGGCAATTGACAAACCGTTAAAGGAGTCTATTGGCTGGAAGCAGTTTGCTGATAAGTTTTTTCTCTTACACGGGATTTCTCTTTTGGTAGTTATCGGCATCCTCTTTTATATGATCTTCAGCCACTATTTTGAGTATCATTATGTCTGGAAATACTCCAACTTATCTATGCCTTGGCATTATTTGCTTTCAAGTTTTTGGAGCGGGCAAGAAGGTAGTTTTCTATTATGGTCTTTTTGGATATTGATCCTTTCATTTCTTTTAAAACCAAAGTTTGGGCAATTGGAAAGCCCTGTATTAATGGTTGTTTCGACGGTTCAGGCTTTTATATTCACGATGCTGCTAGGTGTTTACATCGGTGATGTCAAAATTGGAGGTAGCCCATTCTTATTGATTCGTGAGTTGCCTGAAAATGCAGGCATGCCTTGGACGGAGATGTCTGATTATATGCTCAAGGTGGAAGCCCTGCAAGACGGGACTGGACTCAACCCCTTGTTGCAGAATTATTGGATGGTAATTCACCCTCCGGTTTTGTTTCTCGGTTTTGCCGCCACACTTTTTCCTTTTGCACTTGCTGTTGCTGGGGCTATAGTAGATAACACCCGAATATGGATCCAGCCTGCTATCACTTGTGGCTTGTTTGCAATGCTTACCTTGGGGGCAGGGATCTTACTGGGCGGTGCTTGGGCCTATGAGTCTCTTAGCTTTGGAGGTTTTTGGGCTTGGGATCCAGTAGAAAACGCCTCCCTTGTCCCGTGGGTTTTGCTCACAGCGGGAGTTCATATGTTGTTTGTTGCTAAAAAGAGGAATAAGTTTTTCTTCTTGTCTCGTTTATTGGTAATATCAGCTTTTATCTTTGTTTTATATTCTAGCTTCTTGACACGAAGCGGAGTGCTTGGAGATAGCTCTGTTCATTCTTTTACAGAAAATGGCTTGCTGGTTCACCTTTTTCTTTTTCTATTCTCTTTTGCTTTGCTAGGGTTAGGCTCGCTTATTGGTTCAACAGTATTAAGGTGGATTTTCGTGTGTTTCTCTTTTTGTCTGTTGTTTTTAAGCTTCTATGTTGAATCTCATGGGTTTTTAGTTGTGTCATGGATCGCAGGCGTAATATTTTTGCTTGTGTATGCTTTTGAAAAGCAAAAAGTAGATTCTGGTGTTGAAGATAAAGTACTCTCACGGGAATTTTGGATCTTAACAGGTACACTCGTAATGGTGACGGCATCCTTGCAGATAACCCTTTCAACTTCTGTTCCACTTATCAATAAGCTTTTTGGAACCGACTTAGATGCTTATACAGATCTTCAACAGCGAAACATGTATTATGCCATGTGGCAGGTTCCTTTTGGTACGATCCTTTGCTTGCTTATAGGTGTTTCTCAATTTCTAAAATACAAGAACACCAATTTTAAACTATTTATAAAAAATATCACTACAAGTTTACTGCTTGCCTTGCTGTTTTCTGTTATCATTGCTTATTTGATTTCATATGATTTTTTAACTGATATATGGTATTTACTATTAATGTTTGCTTCTTTTTTTGCTGTGTTTTCCAATTTTGCCTTTTTGAAATCTATCTATAGAGGAAGTAGGGATTACTGGGGAGGGTCGGTGGCTCATATTGGTTTCGGAATGTTAGTTGCTGGGGCTTTAATTTCAGCTTCTGGGAAAACAGCTATATCTAACAATCAAAATGAAGTCAACCTTCAGGTGTTAGATGAGAACTTCCTTAATACTGAAAATGTCATGCTTTATAAGGGAGACACTGTTCCGATGGGAGAGTATTTTGTTTCCTATCAGGGCAAGCACCAAGAAGGGGTTAACCTTTACTACGAGATTGACTACTTTGATAAGGAAGTAGATGACTCTTTGCCAGGCGAGCACCTTTTTAGTCTCTCTCCTTTTATTCAACTCAATGAAAAGTTTGGGAATGTGTCAGAGCCAGGAACTAAGCATTTTGTTTCTCATGATGTATTTACACATATTAAATGGGCTGATGTGCCCATGAACACGGATGGTCAGGGGGAAGATGACGACTTTATGGATCCTGTTTTTTTAAATATGGAAATGGGTAAAAAGTACCAACACGAAAACCATTTGATCACATTTGAAGATATTTATTTATTAGGTGTGGAGGAAAAACAAGCAGATGGTTATGACAGTGCTAGTTTGGTGGTGCAGGCTGAATTATTAATAAGAAGCATGTCTGACCCGCATAAAGATCCTGTTCAGGTAAATCCTTTGTATGTTGTCAAAGACTCAGCGCAAGTAGATCCTGTAAAGGTCTATTCTGAAGAATTGCGTGCAAGCTTTTCAATTGTTGAACTTCCCAGTAAGCCAAATACTATCAACCTTGCTATTGAAGATGACGAATATCTTGTATTGCAAGCCCTTAAATTTCCTGGAATGAATTTGCTTTGGGCAGGGTGCATTATAATGGTTGTGGGGTGTTTTATGGCCTTTAGGAAAAATATGAAGGAAAAGGGGGCTGAGAAAGTTGTAAATGATAACCAAGACTCCCCTAAGGATGTGGTTGTTTTAGATTCAAGTGTTTGATTTATAGGCTTGTATGTGTTGTGGGTCTCCTTGAAATCGTTTTAATTATTTTCATAAGGTATTAAAAGTGAAGGCTTTTTTTAAAAAAATCTTGTAAAGATAGTTGAATAGTAAGAACTTAGCGTATCCATTTTTTTAAGACTATTAACCTACATACAAGGAAACCTGATCAAATGAGCCTTCTGAAAAAAATTACAGACATTGGGACCAATGAGTGTCTTTCAATATGTGAGAATAAATATATCAGACTGACAAATGCGGTAAATATAGGGCAAATATTTTTTATTGCTTTACCGGCTATTATTGGCAATACCTTCTTCTTGGATTGTGGCAACTCCTTTACTTTCCGGTTTTTTACTTTGGTGACATTGGCTGTATTTAATATTTACTTAAACAGTAGAGGAAAATACCTTGTGTCTAAGTTTGGTACATTGCTTTCTCCTTTCTTCTTGATTTTCATTTTTCCAGTTTTGGCTAACACGGTTCATGGAGCTATGTTTCTCTCATTTTCTTATGGGATTATGGTTATAGGTGGACTGGCTTTTATGATATTTTCTTATGGGCCTGAGAAAAAGTATCTGCATACCAGTGTAATCTTTTTTGCTTTTTTTGCTCTGTTTTATGAATTGTTTCTAACGTTTTTTGTAGAAGACCTTTCTATTGTCCCTTTTATCTTTGAAAGCAGCTATAACTTTTTTTACTTCCAGATTACTAAGACTTTAATTTTAGTATTTTTATATGTTTACTTATTTAAGCTAAAGGTGGACTATCATAACTCTCAAGTTGAGATCTTTAGAATGAATGACACCCTCGCAATGGTGAACAAAGACCTGAAGGTACTAAATACTAAGTTAGAGGACCTGGTGAGTGAAAGGACTATAAAGCTGGAAACACAAAATAAGCGCATCAAGGAGCTTGCCTATACTAACTCACATATTATCAGGGCATACGTTGCTAGGATTAATGGTTTGATAAATATGGCAGAACTTAAAGGAGCTAGTGAAAAGGAGAAACAGTTTTGCTTTACACAAATTAAGGAAAACTCTGTAGGGTTAGAGAATGTTACCAAAACCTTGTCTCAAAGCTTGGTTACAGAAGAATGTTCTGAAAGTTTGGACGCTAGACCACAAACACAAGAGGTGAGCTAGTATTCATTTTAAAAAATGATCAAATAAAATATCACCTGACAGGAAATAAATATTTCAAACCTAAGGATAATGAAAAATAGTCTAGGTGTAGATGGTATAAAGCGTTGTGGTAGTAAGGGGATAGTACCCTGTTATACGATACGCCTGATGTAATTAATATATGCTCTGATAAAAAATAGCCTGCCTCTGCCCTTAGGTGGGCGGCAATGGCTAAGCTGTTGGTTTGTTCAATAAAATCTTCATCTGTTTCGGAGCGATAATATTGCCGTAGTTCGTTAGTTGAAAAACTTGACCTGGTTAGTATATTAATGCCTAATCCACCCCCTACGCCTACCATAGTTTTATCCCAAAACGTTACATACATGGCTTCAAGCGGTATAGAGAATACTTGAAATTTCGCAGCGTTTAAATGCCGTACGGTTTCAGTTCGCCTTTCTGCCTGAGCGGGATTTCCAGGAGGAGGACCTTTGGTTTTTGTTTCTTGCCATGTCTTGTCTGTACTGAAAGTCTTATAAGATATACCTGCGCGGAACCGCCAATTTTTTGTTAATATTCCAACACTAACTTCTGGTATGAATAGTGCAGAAGTGCTTCCATCCGGTTTTGTTTCTTGCAGTATTTCATCTGGGCCTACTTCTTTAATCCGCGTATGTGGTATTCCCACACCTAAATTACCAGCAACAAAAAGCCTATTTGCATGGGGAGTTTTAGTACTTCTCTTGGGTTGGGAAGGTTTTAAAGTATCTGATTTTTGAGCATCAAGTCGCTTTGCTCTTTTTGAAGCCCATTTTAGCTCTTTCTTATACCTTCTGTGAACCTCACGCTTTTGTTTGGGTGTCAGTGCTATATAGTTATTGTTTGGCGTGTAGATATGTTTTTGACGTTGAACACTTTCTTTTGTTTTTACTGTATCGCTTTCTGACTCATTTACAGGTGCTGGTTTTTTATTTTTGTCTTCTACAATAAAAATGCTTCTTCCTGCCAATACGTAATTGAACTTTGTACCGCGCAACAATAGCTCTAGCATAGCGGATAGAGGGATGTTATCTTTGTTAACTGCTTTAATTTTGATAGGCCCTAGTTTGCTGTCTGAGTAGGAGAGTTTAATACCGTGCTCTATTGATAGCTTTTGTAAAGCAGTGATTAGTTTGTCACCACTATAATTTAAGCAAACTTTTTTGTCCAGGATATTTCCAGAAATAGCATAAAGGGAATCTTGGTCATGCGTTTGGCTATGCGACAAGTGCATGGTGCTTAACCATATTGCCATAAAAAGCAAAACGATTTTATTCACAAGTCTCCCCTTTAATAAAGATATGGTTTTCTAAGGTATCGGCTTTAAGACCACTTGTTAGGCAGACTCCATTAAGTGCTTCTTGTGCGGAAAGATCACTTAAGTCGCCTGTAAATTTACACGATGTAATGTTGTCGTCTGGCACCAGTTTAATGTTATAGTGTCTTGAAAGTACTAAGAAAACTTCCTCAAGACGGGCCTGATTAAAGTTTAAGTTATTAGTTTTCCATGTAATATAATTATCAGAAACGACTTTCACAAGTTCATATTTTCCTTGCTCATTAATTTTTAGCTGTTCGTTCTTGCTTACTTCAATACCTTCGTCATTGTTATTTGTGTTACGAACGACTACTGTACCTTCTGTTACCGTTACTTCTTTTGACCTTTCGCCGTCAATACTCCTGATGTTAAATTTAGTCCCAGTTACAGTAAGCTGGAATTTGTCAAAATGTACAGTAAAAGGGTTGCCTGTATTGGTTTCAACTTCAAAATAGGCTTCACCTTTAAGAAGGAGTTTACGATTTTGCGAGAAGCCGTCGGCCACTTTAAGCGAGGTGCCTGTATTGAGCGATACCATTGAGCCATCTGGTAGTTTATGCCCTATGGTTTTATTGTCAGAATAAATTCTGCTGGCATTTGCAAATACATTGGTTTTCTCTTTTGGAGGATTAGGTGTTTCTTCAGTAGCAGAGGGCGCTTTTTCTTTAGGTTCGGAAGTTTGAGAAGTTTCTTTTTGTTCTTTTTGCGCAACAACCTTTTCTTCTTCTTGACCAGAGGTTTTTTGTTTGTTTTCTATTTTTTCATTGGTAGTAACCGCAGTTTGCGAGGTTTTGTCTTGGTATAAAAAAACAATGCTACATATTAACAAGAAGGCTAAGCTTGCAGCCACAGCAAGTAATACTTTCTTGTTGGATGTGGTTGGTTTAGCCTCTGAAATTTCTTGAAGAACATTTTCCCATATTTGTTCATCTCTTTCAGAATGCAAAGGCTTATCCTCGCCGATCTTTTTCTTAAATGCATCCTTAAAGCGGCCTTTATTTATATTGCTCATGGCTTAATCTTTTTTAGAAGATCACTTTTGTCTTCATTTCGTTGCCTGGAAAGCAAATTAATTAACATTTTTTTTGCTTTGGCGTACTGAGACCTCGAACTTCCTTCTGTAATACCTAGCATGTGAGCTATTTCTTTATGGGCATAGTCTTCAAGGGTATATAAAGTAAGAACCATTTTATAGCCTGGAGGTAATTTGTTTAGTGCTAGAAAAATGGCCGAAGTGCTAGACTCCTCTAATAATGTAATTTCTGCCTGTCCGATTTCTGCTTCATTAATTTCATCTATATTATGTAAGACATAAGAAGGGTTGCTTTTTTTGTAGTGGTTCAGGGCGGTATTTATTACAATTCTTTTTATCCACCCTTCAAATGATCCTTTAAACTTAAATTGGTAAAGGTTTTTATGTATTTTTATAAATGCTTCCTGTAAAATATCGTCAGCGTCAAATGCACATTGGGCATATCTTAGGCAAACGGGACGCATTCTGGGCATATAGAAATCAAATATTTTCTTAAATGCGCCTATGTTTCCTTGCTTAGCTGCCGATATGATTGACTCTTCTTCTGAAAGCATTTTTATGATATTGTGCTAATCATATATAAATACCAATTAAGGTGTATTTACTGTCCGTTCAAATAATGGAGCCACTTAATGGATATCTTTTAAAGATTCTTTTTGTAGATGTAATTTTACAAATAAAAAATGTAAATATTTAACAATTATTGCCTTTGCGAAAAATTATATGGCTCAAAAAAAATTTTTTTAAACCCAGGCTGCGTTTCGTTCCTTTTGCTTGTCCTTATTTTAAAGCGGCTATTTTTTAGTGGTTTTAACTTTTGGAAATAGGAAAAATCTACTTTTGTAAACTATAGGTATGGAAATAAAGGTTTTAGGTAAGAAAAGAAAAGCTGTGATAGTGTGGCTGTTGTCTATGCTGTTTATTTCAGTTGATGCGCTTGCCCAGAGAGACCTGCCAAATCCTGGGTCTAATGTTCAGGAAATCCCTGCTGGTTCATTTGTTGTACCCATGTGTACCACTTACCAATCTATTGTTCCTGCTGACGCACCACCTTTTAATTTAAAATCATACGGGTTAATCTATAATTTGTTGCAAAGCGGGGTACGTGTAAAATGGGCTATCCGTACGCCAAAAGAAAGGGACGATGTAGATTTTAGTGCCGTGGCAGAAAGGTTTTTCCCAGATTATGTGGCGGCAAATATGATGGACTTTCGTGGCGGGCCTTTTATCGTTCCTGATACTATTTTGCCATGCGGTACAAGTTCATTAGATATTATTAATAATTTTGGGAATGACGTTGCGGTATACAAACTAGTTGAAAATACCAATGTTGATGTTGGGTACACACTTACGCATCGACCTAAAATAGCCGTCTTTAATAACGGTAACAATGAGCAGATACACACAAAAATACTTAATGGAGCTGGTATTCATGATTATGACATTATGGATGCTGCTGATATCCGCGAGCTTATGAATTGCTATACATTTGCTTCTGAGCCACATGCTGATCTTAACCAAGTAAGTCAAGAGGTTGTTGACGGGGTTCGGGAGTTTTTGATGAACGGCGGAAATTTTTTGGCTCAGTGTGCAGCTGTAGGAACTTATGAAAATCAAGGACTTTTCCATACTACTAACGGGATTGAGACGGTAAATACAGAAGTCTCGCATTTGTACCCCAATGCGGATCTTGCATATTCTCAAATGCATGGGCCAATGGAAGAAAACGAAGGTGGGTCTATTGACAACTGGACATTGGCTGAAGGTTCAGCGTGGCAGCCTCATGCTTACCGGTCTGTGTCACATATTATTGATGATACAGTGGTGGCAATGGGCGCTAAACTTACTGATCCTGGTGTGCCAGGGGGGAATGTATATTACTTGGGTGGGCATGACTATGGCAGAACTGGTAGCCCACGAAACCCTGATTTGGAGCTAACAACTTTGCTAAGGTTAAACGCCTTACGCTTATATTTGAATGCTGCAGTTGTTGCTAGTGGGAACCCTAATATGGCATGGGCTGATGCCGGAGGCCCTGTAGCGGAAATTGGTTGCAGTGATAGTGTTATGCTCGGTTGTGAGCCTGTCGGTCCTCCGCAAGCCACTTATTTATGGACGCCGGCTGAAGGGTTAAGTTGTACGACTTGCCCTAATCCAATGGCAAGCCCTTCAGAAACTACTACTTATACAGTTCATGTTACGCATGGGTGTACTGTTACTGATACCATACAGGTTAAGGTAGAGTCTACCCCTGTGGCTGAGTTTACAAATGATACAGTTTGTGAAGGTCTGCCTACAACATTTGTAGACGAGACTACAGGTGGAGAGGGGTACTGGTTGTGGGATTTTGGGGATACAGCATCGGGTGACGATAACACCTCAAACCTACAAAACCCGGAGCACATCTTTAGTTCGGCAGGAACTTTCGAAGTTACCTTGATTGCTGGGTCCAGTGAATCTTGTGCTGACACTATTGTGCAAGAGGTCATTGTAAACCCTTCCCCTGTGGTTTCGGTGAATTCACCATTGGTTTGTGAGGGCGATTCTACAGAACTTGTGGCCGAGGGGGCTACTTCTTATAGTTGGTCAACGGGTGATACTACAGAAACCATATACATTAATCCTCTTGAAAATGATTTTATTACTGTAACAGGGTCTGCTGAGGGATGTACTTCTGTTGATACCGCTTGGGTAACAGTAAGCCCTGTATTAAGTTTGACTACGGAGGTTGTAGATGTTAGCTGCTATGGCGACAGTAGCGGTGCAGCAAGTGTTGAGGTTAGTGGTGGAATAGAGCCTTTCACCTATAGTTGGAGCACGGATCCGGAGCAAGATACAGAACTTGTTGAAAACCTTTTCGCTGGTACATACTCAGTGATTGTTACTGATTCTATTGGATGTGTGGATAGCGCAAGTGTTGACATCCTCGAACCGGAGGTGCTTGAGGTAGAAGGGGAAACGGAGGATGTTAGCTGTTATGGCGGAGCAGATGGTAGCGCATCAGTTCTGGTTAGCGGTGGCACGCAACCTTACTCCTACTCTTGGGATACCAGTCCAGTGCAAAGAACTTCTGAAGCCATTGACCTAATGGCAGGTGAATATACGGTAGTTGTTACTGACTCTTTAGGGTGTTCTGACTCTTTGACAGTGATTATTGATCAACCTGATGGTTTAGAGTTAGAGGTTGAGGCCTCAGATGTATATTGTTATGGGGACAGTACCGGTACGGCTGCTGTTACTGTAGCGGGCGGAACGGCTCCTTATGGCTTTAGGTGGAGTACTATCCCTGAACAAACTTCAGAGGAGGCCACTGGACTTTCTGCAGGTGATTATTCCGTTTTTGTAACAGACTCTACTGGTTGTGAAGATACAATTATGGTTACTATTTCTCAACCTGATTCCCTTGAGCTGGTAGTAGATAAAATAGATGTAAGTTGTTATGGAGGTACTGATGGGTCGGCTGCTGTAGAAGTAGCGGGAGGGACAGCGCCGTATAGTTATAGTTGGGACACCAGCCCCGAGCAAACCTCTGCTGATATTACTGATCTTGCTGAAGGTATTTACAATGTTCTTGTAACCGACTCCTTAGGTTGCCAAGATACAATAGGCGTACAAATATATCAGCCAGATTCCATTGCGCTGAGCATTGAAACCTTAAATGTAAACTGCTACGATGGTAATGACGGGTCTGCCACTGTACATGCATCAGGCGGAACAGCACCTTATAGCTATCTGTGGGATTCAAGCCCTGAACAAAATACAGCCCATGCAGAGGATCTTGTGGCCGGTGTTTATTTGGTAACGGTAACGGATTCTCTTGGATGTACCGATACGGCAAGTGCCATTATCAGTCAGCCAGAGGCTCTTGTTTCTGAAGCGGTTTTTACTGACGTAACATGTTATGGTGGCGATGATGGCCAAGCTTCCGCAAGCACTACTGGTGGCATAGAACCATATACTTATAGTTGGGACACTGATCCTGTGCAAGATGATTCAGATGCAACTGGACTTACGGCTGGTGACTATGTGCTTACTGTTACTGATTCTGTGGGATGTACAGATAGTTTAGTGGTAACCATTACCCAACCTGAAAGGCTAGTTCTTTCGGCCGAAGCTACTGATGCCTTGTGTTATGGTGATAGTTCAGGTACTGCTTCTGTATCGGTTACAGGTGGAGTGGCTCCTTATGAGTATAGCTGGAATACAAGTCCCGCGCAAATTTCTGAGGACGCAATGGATCTGCCAGCTGGTGTTTATACGGTTACCGTCACAGACTCTTCTGGTTGTCAGGATACGGTCTCTGCCAATGTTGGCCAGCCGGATCTTATAGTACTTAATACAGAGAGTACTGGTGTAAGCTGTTTAGATGGGGATGACGGCTCTGCCAGTGTATCTGTGACTGGAGGTACTGCGCCTTTTACTTATAACTGGAATACCTCTCCTGTCCAAACAACGTCCACGGCAAGTGAATTAGGTGTAGGAGAATATATCGTTACGGTTTTGGACGCTAACCAGTGCGAAATGTCGGATACGGTTATGCTTGGTTCACCTGATATGCCTGTGGCTGACTTCTCTTCCGGTACGGCATGTCTGGGCGATGGCCCTGTCTCATTTACTGACCTATCTGTAGAGCCTCCTGGGTCGGAAATTACAGAATGGGAATGGAGCTTTGGAGATCCTTCATCTGGAAACTTAAACCACTCTGATGTACAAAATCCTGATCATGAGTATGGCTCTGAAGGGATATTTGAAGTTACGCTGACCGTAATTACTGATAAGGGGTGTAGTGATTACATTGCTAAACCCGTAGAGGTGTTCCCTTTGCCTCGGGCTCACTTTGGTTCACCGTCAGAAGGTTGTGCGCCTTTGTGTGTTGATTTTATAGATTCTTCTACTGTACTTTCAGGCACGATTGAATCATGGGAATGGGATTTGGGCGATGCCTCTGCCCCAGAAGAAGCTCTTTCGACGGAGCAAAACCCTAGTCATTGTTTCACGGAGGTTGGCAGCTATGATGTTTCTTTGCGTGTTGTTACTGATAACGGATGCTTGGCAGAATTAAAGGTAAATGAATTTGTTAAAGTGCACCCAGATCCAGCAGCGCCTGTTTTAGATAATGAACGGATTTGTACGGATACTGAAGACTACCAAGATATAGGGGTAGATGAAGTGGAAGGGTACTCATACTTTTGGGAACAAACTTTTGACTCTAGTGCGGTAATAACGGTAAGCGAGCCGGGTGATTATTTATTAAGGATCACCAATCAATGGGGCTGCTCGTCAGAGGGAACTGCCAATGTAAGGGATGTTTGTCCGCCACGGCTTTTCGTGGGTAATGCTTTTAGTCCAGATGGAGACGGAATCAATGACTTGTTTACGGTACACTCTGCTTTTATTGGTGACTATCAAATGTTGATTTTTAACCGTTGGGGTGAAATAATTTTCGAATCTCGTGATGTAAACGAGTTTTGGGATGGTAATTATAGAGGAGAGCCTATGCCTGTGGGTGTATATCCATGGATCATTATATATGAGGGTATAGCTGAAGAGTATCGTGGCCCTTATAAGAAAGAAGGAAGCGTAACCATCATTAGATAAGAACTTTGTATGACTATATATATACATCTAAGAAAGATCTTTTGCGGTATTGTTGTTTTTGCGCTAGTTATATTTATGGCTCCTTCACGCTTAAAGGCTCAAGACATTCAGTATTCGCAGTTTTATGCCAATGTATTGTATCTAAATCCCGCATTTGCGGGGAGTGCCCACAGTTCGCGAGGCATGTTTCATCAGCGTGTACAGTGGCCTGCCTTGGATGCCAAGTATCTTACATCCCATTTTTCAGCAGACCACTATTTCAAAAACACGAATAGCGGTTTAGGTTTAATGGCGTTTAAAGATTGGCAGGGGGCTAATAATATTACTACTACTGAAATTGCGCTGCAGTATTCTTATGAGTTGCATCTTAGCAGTAAGCACTCATTCCGTGCAGGACTTCAGGCGTCGTATGTTTCAAGAAATGTTGACTACTCTATGTTAAGGTTTCCTGACCAGTATGATAGTTATGGCTATTTAGGTCCCCGTACACACCAGCCTACAGACACAGATATGATCCATTACCTGGACTTTACCTCTGGCGGGCTTTTCTATTCTGACAAGTATTGGGTTAGCTTTGCTTATGCCCATATGAACCAACCAAATCAGTCTTTTTATGGGGGAGACAGTCGATTGCCTGCTAAAGTGAGCATTACAGGGGGGTACCGGTTTAATCTTAAACCAGCTACCGGGGCTGCGGCAGGTTCTAATATGTATTTGACCCCAACACTGCACTACAAGACCCAAGGAGAGTCTGATCAAGTAGATATAGGCCTTTACTTTTTGTATGACTACATTATAGCTGGTTTGTGGTACAGAGGTATCCCGTTAGTTAAAAGATATAGACCTGGATTGCACAACAATGAATCTGCTGTGGCAGTAATTGGTTTTAAAGTCAGTAACTCATTGAGCATTAGTTATAGTTATGATTTTGTGGTTTCTAAGCTTACTCGGGCGCAAACTGGTGGCAGCCATGAACTTAATATTACTTATCTTCACAACCTTGAAAATCTGAAGAGACGGACCCGGAAGCTTCCTTGCCCTAAGTTTTAAATGTGTTGATGTTTGGGGAGAAAGTCTTAGCGTGTCGGAGTTTTCTTTTCCTCTACCACCTCCCCTTCTATTTCAATGGTTTGTATGGTTTGGTTATTATTATAGTACCTGGTTTGCTTAATAAAAGAGTTTTTCTTTTTAGGCAATAAAGATCTTACTAGTATATAGCCAAGTGCTACAGTAGCAAACACAAACAAAATTCCTAAAATTAACGGTATCATAAAAAAGGCAATAACGGAAATACCTATTACTGCTACTGTTGGCATTGCGCGAAACTTGCCATAGGAAGAAGATATAGTATAACGGAAGTTTTTCATTGGTGAATCTTTTTAGATATTTCTACTTACAATTCTAACAAAAACTAAACCAGTTTGGTGCAAGATTAGACGGTTTTGGGTCTGCCATAACTTATCTTGCTATTAATAATTTGTTAAACCTCACTTCCATATAGTAAAAAAACTGGTCGAATCCGTGGAGGTCGTCTTGCTCGCCATTTGGTCAAGTGCTTCCCTTCTGATACTTTAGCACATACCATCTTTAACTTTAGCTACTTGATTTTAATTTTTGAGGTTAAAAACACAAAAAGTTACCTTCTTTTGTGAAGATTGTTTTAAGAGAACAAAGAATCCGTGCTGATGGCCATATATGTATATCAGGACAATAAATTTTGTCTTAAAAGGAACTCCAGTTGCTCATTAGCCTTGCTTAGTTTTTCTATTAATTCTTTGTTTTCCTTTCTTAGAGAATAAACCTCAAAAGCTTTGTCGATCACTATTTTAATTTGGGCTTCGTCCCAAGGCTTGCCCACATAATGATAGATCTTCCCTTTGTTTATAGCGTCAATTACTGCATTAATGTCACTATATCCTGTAAGGAGTATTCGTATTGGGTCAGGGTGCACGTCTAAAATAGATGATAAAAATTCGACTCCGGTCATTTCGGGCATCCGCTGGTCGGTGATAATGATATGAATGTCATTTTCGTCAAGAATCTTACGGCCCTCTGTCGGCGACTCGGCCAAAAAGATGTTGTAAGAAAAGCGAAAAGTTGCCTTAAAAACGTTAAGATTATTTACTTCATCATCAATATAAAGTATGTTAATCTGAGCTTCTTCCATAAGAGTTTTAGATATTTTACTTTGTAACGTTTAATTATTAGTACAAATTAATGAAAATCCTGATTATATTATCACTTTATTATATGACCAGGGTGGCGCACATTCTTTATTAACAGTTAAATCTACTTTTTCTAAATGTACAGATTATGAATCCTTCTAGACCTCTGAACTCCAATAATCATACGAAACCTGTTATGTTTCGGATGAACAAATCTGAAGATTTTGCGAAGTTTTATACTTTTTTAGAAACAAATAAGCAGATTTACGTATACGACACCATAGAAGAACAGATTCAGGAACTGATCAAAATTCAAAACCCGTCAGAGCAATTTTCTGAAGAAGATCTTAAATCTGGTGTTGCATCTTACCTAGATGGTATGCCTGCGAAAGATTTTGGCGTGTGGGTTTATTACCCTTGGTCAAATCGCCTAGTGCATCTTCTGCCAGAGAAAGAGTTTTCAGAGGTGAGGACTTCAAGAAACATTTTTAAAATAACTCCCGAAGAACGTAATATACTTTCTTCAAAAGCTATTGGGGTGATTGGGATGTCTGTTGGATCTTCAATTGCACTTACCATGGCGGTGGAGCGTATTTTTGGTGAAATTAGGATTGCTGATTTTGACTCGTTGGAACTTTCAAACCTTAATAGGGTTAGAACCGGTGTTCATAATCTGGGTCTGAAAAAGACAATAGTGACAGCACGGGAAATTTCGGAAATAGATCCTTTTTTGAAAGTGACTTGCATGCATGATGCTGTAAATGAAAATAATCTTAAAAGCTTTCTTTTGAGCCCATCAAAATTGGATGTTCTTGTTGAGGAATGTGATAGCATGGATGTGAAGCTATTGGCTAGGCAGGTGGCCAGATCTTTTAAGATTCCTGTTGTAATGGAAACCAACGACAGGGGGCTTTTAGATATTGAACGTTTCGATCTAGAGCCTAATAGGCCTGTACTGCATGGTCTGATAGAAGAATCAGAGATCTATAAATTAAAAGATATGTCTATGGCTGAAAAAGCTGTCTTTGTAAAAAAGATCCTGGGTTATGATAACCTTTCTGAGAGAGGTAAATATTCTATGAGCAGGGTTGGAAAGGAAATAACTTCCTGGCCACAGCTCGCATCGGCAGTGGCTTTGGGAAGTGGCATAGCTACGGATGTTTGTCGGAGAATATTATTAGATCAGCTCAAGGTGTCCGGGAGGTTCTATATCGATCTTGAAAGCATAGTTTGCTGATTTACAGTTCTTTTTTGAGTTTAGTAAATAGATAAAGTTTTCACTATGGTAAGGTTAAAAGTTTTTAGGGCTATAGATGACCAGCAATCCTGTGAAAAATTTCTGGAGGGGCACCGGAGGGTTTTAAAGAGTGTGGGTGTTACGGAAGTGACTACGGCAAAAGATGACTGGTTTAATAATCCAGCAGTTTTTGTGCTTATGGTAGAGTCTGAAGATGGCTCTAAGGTTTTTGGTGGTGCCCGTGTTCAAGCTGCTGATGGGAATATACCCTTGCCTATAGAAGACGCAGTAGGTGATATGGATCCAAAGATTTATGACTTTGTCAAGTCCCAAAGGTTAAATGGGACAGGGGAGCTATGTGGACTGTGGAATTCGTTAGAAGTGGCAGGTTTAGGTTTTGGAAGTGTGTTCCTTATAAGGGCAGGAGTTGCTATAACCACCCAGTTAGGATTGGATAGCCTGTTTGCATTATGTTCGCCATTTACGGCTAGGATATGTAAAAACTACAGTTTTGAGATCGTTAAAAGTTTAGGAAACGAAGGAACTTTTTACTATCCAAAATCCGATCTTATTGCAACGGTTGCCCTTATTCATGATACAGCAACCCTTACAGGAGGAGATCATAACGAATGTGATAGAATATTTGACTTGAGAAGAGACCCTCTCCAAAGAACAGTAGAAAAAGGCAAAAGAAAAGATATAGAAATTCAGTATGAACTTGATTTGCCACAAATTGATATTCAAGAGTTTAAGTCAGAAAAAGACAAGCCTTCAAAAGTTTAACCTAGTAAGGGTCTTATTTTTACCTTTCCTTTGTTTTTTCTTTCTGGACGTTAAAGAAGTTGCTGCGCACGTTCAGCAAAGTCAAAGCAGTATCTTGTATACGGGTTCTTCTGGAAACCTTACCATTGGTGACCATTTATATATTTTAGAGGACAAGGCTGGCAGCTTGGGTATAGAGGATGTAGTAAGCTCTGGTGATTTTATCAGAAGCAAAAAAAATGTGCCCAACCTCGGCGTCAGTAACTCTGTTTTTTGGATAAAGTTTAAAGTTCACAACCAATCGGAAATAGAAAACCTTGTTTTGGAGATCGGCTACCCGCTATTAGATCAAATACACTTCTATAGTATAACAGAAGAAGGAAAATATGATATAATAAAAGCTGGGGAATATTTACCTTTTGGTTCAAGGAAGTACAATTATCAAACATTTTTGTTTGATTTAAAAATCCCTCATGGTGAGACCCGGGAATACTATATGCAGGTCAGCAGTGGCAAACAGATTTTGTTACCGGCTGTTATAGGGTCTTATCAGGCTATAGCCGAATCGCACATCTTAAGAGATATCCTTTCGGGAATTTATTTTGGAATCATCCTCGTGATGATGCTGTACAACCTCTTTATTTACTTTACGGTCAAAGATAAAAGCTACTTATGGTATGTCATCTACATTTTTTTTGTGGGGTTGACTCAAAGTATTCTTCAGGGATATGCGTATAAGTACTTTTGGCCTTCAAACCCATGGGTTGCCATGCACAGTACCTATCTAGTAGGAGCGGCAGTCGGATTGGCTACACTAATGTTTTTTAGGTCCTTTCTTCGAACCAAAGAAAATGCCCCTGGATATCATAAAGCATTACATATTTATGCCGTACTGTATTGCTTATGTATAGTTCTTGCTTTATTTGGTTTTTATAATGAAAGCTATAGGTTAGTAGACCTTACTGCAGGAACCGGATCTCTGTTTTTACTTTTTATTGCCTATAAAATTTATCAAAAAGGCTATCGCCCTGCTAAATTCTTTTTGATTGCATGGACACTTTTCTTGATCAGTGTAAGCGTGTTTGTGCTGAAAGATATGGAGCTGATCCCTTACAATTTGTTTTCTGTTTATGGGCTACAATTCGGCTCCGCACTTGAGGTGATTTTGCTTTCGCTGGCACTTGCTGATAGAATAAATGTGTTGAAAAAAGAGAAGGAAGATTCTCAGGCGGCTGCATTAAATGCGCTCAAGGAGAATGAGAAATTGATCTTAGAACACAACCTTTACCTAGAAAAGAAGGTAAAAGAGCGTACCGCTGAGTTACAGGATGCTAATGAGGAGCTAAGGGTTGCTTTAAACCATCTTAAAGATACGCAATCCAAGCTTGTTGCATCTGAGAAAATGGCATCTTTGGGTCAATTGACAGCAGGTATTGCCCATGAAATCAATAATCCTATTAACTTTGTTAGCTCTAGCGTTACTCCTCTTCGCAGAGATATAATGTTCTTAATGTCACTTTTAGAAAAATATAGCGTATCCTCATCTCAAGAATCTGTGAAAGATCATTTTTCTGAAGCACACGCTTTTGAAAAACGGCTTGATATGCCCTATCTTAAAGAAGAAATTGAAACAATATTAAAAGGAATTGATGAAGGAGCTTCCAGAACTACAGAAATTGTAAAAGGCCTTAGAAACTTTTCCCGCTTAGATGAAAGTGAACTAAAATCGGTAAATTTCAATGAAGGGATCGACTCTACAATGATTTTGCTTAATAGCAAAGTTAAGAATATCAATGTTGTAAGGAATTTTGGCAATATTCCTGACGTGGAATGCTATGCGGGAAAAATTAACCAAGTCTTCATGAATATTCTCAGTAATGCTATTGAAGCTGTGAATGAAAAAGGTGATGAAGGTGAAATTGTCATTACCACATGCTTAAATCCTAAAGGGGAAGTTCAGGTGAGTATAAAGGATAACGGAACAGGCATGCCTGAAGATGTGAAAAGTAAAATTTTTGATCCTTTCTTTACAACCAAAGATGTAGGCGAAGGGACTGGGTTGGGGCTTTCTATAGTATATCGTATCATTCAAAGTCACAATGGAGAGATTGCTGTCAACTCTGAGGAAGGTGTGGGGACAGAGTTCGTAATTACTTTACCAAAAGAATATGTAGAACCTGTAAACTAGAACACCTTTGGAAGAAGAACGCATTAAAATATTGTATGTAGACGATGAGCGAGGAAACCTTAATATGTTTAAGGCCGCCTTTCGTTTTGACTTTGATATTTTACTTGCTGAATCTGCTTTTGCAGCGTTGGATATACTCAAAGATGAGGAGGTGCATGTGATTGTTGCTGATCAAAAGATGCCTGGAATGACAGGAGTCGAACTGTTTGATCATATTAAAGAGCTTTATAAAGAGCCAATTCGGATATTGCTTACTGCTTATGCGGATGTAAATGATGCTATTAACGCAATTAATAAGGGCAATGTGTTTCGCTACATCAAAAAACCTTGGGATGAGCAAGAAATTCGGATGTCCATAAATAATGCATACGAAGTTTTTGCCGCAAAGAGGGATTTGAAAATTAAGAACCAAGAACTTCAGAAAGCAAATGAAGAACTTAATAGGTTTGTATACAGCGCTTCTCATGACTTAAAAGCGCCCCTCTTATCTATCAAAGGCTTGTTGAACGTTGCCCGGCTTGAAGGAAAAAATAAAAACGCGGACCAGCTTTTTGGACTTATTTCTAACAGTGTTAACCAACTTGAAACGTTTATTGGGAGCATAATCAGCTACTATAAAAATATTAGGATTGAAAGTAAGCCTAGTCTAATAGACTTTGAAAAGATTATTGATGAGACATTGTTAAGCTATCAATGCTATTATTATTCATCTGATATTCAGTATGAAGTTGATGTAGAAAAAAACGAATGTTTCTTAAGCGACGAGTTTCGGATTCGGGTTATTATAAACAACTTGCTTTCCAATGCTATAAAATATCAGAGAGCAGCTGAAGCTGTTAAAAAAGTTCGGGTTTCTGTTTCTTTTGACCAACAAAATCATGCATGTTTGGTAATAGAGGATAACGGCATGGGCATCAACAATGAGTATATTAAAGATATTTTTAATATGTTTTACCGTGCAACCAGAGAAAACTCGGGATCTGGTATAGGGTTGTATATAGTTAAAGAAGCAGTTCTGAGGGTTAACGGTAAAATAGATGTTTCCTCAGTTGAAAATACGGGTACCCGGTTTACTGTGCATGTCCCGTCTGCAGATGCTTTTCTTTACTAAAGGTTAGGATATTTTTTTTCAACTTTTTTGTTAGTCGGTTCTTAAGACTGTAGCTCTGGCTAACGACTCCCATCGGTCTTGCATTCCTCAATACTGTCCCTGTATACTTGCTTATAAATGGTACTATAATAATAAATGCTAAGAGTGTAAATCCTTTCAAACTTGATATTTTTTTTAACTTTTGCATTAAAATAGTATTCTAGCTATGATTAATAGGATTTAGCAATGTAATTATAAAAAGTAATTTACATCTTGTTTGTTTGATTTGATAATATTTGTAGATTGCTAATAATTAACTAGCTGTAAATATATTTTTCACTGCCTGATTTCTTTTAAGATAAGTGTTTGTTTGTACTTTTCGTAGATGAACTTGTGCTGCTATGTATAGTTGGCATTGAAAATCGAACAGCCCTTTTATGGGATTATTACCTAAATATGACATTGGCTTATTGCATTATTTTAACCAGGTTTTTCTTTTTATATAAATTTTAATCAATATGAAGGGCTTCTTATTAGCGGTTGATGATTTCAAATCGATTCAGATTGTCATTTCTTCCATATTTTCGCAGGATTTTGATGTCGTTAGGAAACCTAACGGAAAGGAAGCTTTAGCGTGGCTATTTGAAGGGAATATTCCCGACCTTATTATTACGGATTTGCAAATGCCTGAAATGTGCGGGTTTGAATTTATCTCGAACCTTAAATCTAACCAGGTTTTTAAAGGGGTTCCAATTGTTGTTTTGAGTGGCAAAGATGATTCTTCAGAGCGAATAAAGTGTTATAAGTTAGGGGTAAATGAGTTTATAACAAAGCCTTTTAGTCCAGAGGAATTGCGTATACGTTGCCTAAACCTGTTAGAAAGAAACCCAAGTGCTCTTCCACACTAACTCTTGTTTAAATGGAGACTAAAGGTAAAAATAGCATAGCTTTAATAGGGCAGTCAGTAGAGCCAATGGGCTGCTTAATTTATGGCAGCCAATACTACCATTTCCAAAAAACTCCACCAAAAACTATTGTTAAAGCCATGCTAAATTTTGGCAAATACACTTTTGGTACAAATATTAGCTCTATGTTAAACAGGTACATCGATCAAGCAATGGTTGGGGCCATGATCTCTACCGCTGGTGTAGCTGGGTACAATGCCGCCATTAGAATTTCAACTCTAATTGAAGCTCCGACTTTAGCAATTGCATCTGTCATATTCCCAGAAACTGCAAAAAAAATGCGGACTGAAGGGAAAAAATCAATTAAAAATATTTACGAACAGACATTCGGCAGTTCGTCTATTTGTAATCGCATATCACTTTTCGCTGTAACTGGACCAACAAAATAAAACATTTTGTCTGTATGGGTGAGTGCCATCTGGCGAATCTTCTAAAATTTGTGAAGGTTTCAATAAAGAAGTATTGCCTAAAATGGTAAACGCAAAGGCTATGGAAAAAGTTAGGTGGCATTTGGAAAATGGTCATGAAGTTGTGTTGGTAAGTGCAAACTTTGAGTTGCTTTTAAGTGCTTGGTGTAATGAGCATTCCATTTCTTTAATCTCAACTTGTCTTGAGGTAAAGAACGGCAAACTTACAGGTAAATTCTCTAGTAACAATTGCTACGGAGAAGAAAAAGTTACTAGGGTCAAGCAGCATTATAAGATAGAAGATTATTCTAATATTTATGCTTATGGTGACAGCAAAGGTGATCTGCCTATGCTGGATTTGGCACATCACCGTTTTTTTAAGCCATTCAGGGATTAGCTGTTTTGGGACAGCTACTAGTTTAGGTCTGCTCCCAAATACGTTTCCTGCCAATTATTTAGGGCTATGTCAATTCGCTATGACCTATTCTAAGCTTTGAGAATAACTTCAAAGGCTTAATAAAAGGCATGGACTAGAACTGCTCTAGAAATTCATTTACAGTCATTCCTAATATTTCCTCAAGTGTATTGATACTGTTCTTTAGATTAGTGGAATGTATATATTTGATAGGACAGTAAGTTAAGCTCTTTTTCTTAAATTTGGAACGATGAGTAAAAGAGAAAGAAGGTCATATGACCACGAATTTAAAACAATGGCTGTAGAGCTGCATTTAAGCGGGAAGACCAGTACCGCTGTTGGGAAAGAATTAGGCATTGGTCCTGATTTAGTAAGGAGATGGTCACGTGAAATGAAGACGAATGGCGCTGCCAGTTTTCCAGGAAATGGGAAACAGAACCTTTCAGAAGAACAAAAAGAAATTCATGCCTTGAGGAAAGCCTTAAAGGAATCTGAGCTTGAAAGGGAAATCCTAAAAAAGGCGGTAAGCATCTTTTCCAGGGGAGACAGCAAATATACCAATTCATAATGGATCATAGAAAAGAGTATGCTGTTGAAAAGATGTGTAGGACATTTAATGTTGCCAGGAACAGCTTTTATGAGTGGAAGAAGGAGAAACAACTCAAACTGGCTCAACAAAGAGCGATATTGCTAAAGGAAATCAAAACAGTGCATGAGTTAAGCAATGGTACCTATGGAAGTCCTAGAATTACATTAGATCTTAGAAAAAAGGGTTTTGCAGTATCCAGGCCAAGGGTTGCCAGGATCATGAAAGACCACGGAATCAGGAGTGTTGTAAGTAAAAAATTTAAAGTCTGCACAACTGATTCAAACCATGGATTTAGCATCAGTCCTAACGTTCTTGATAGATCTTTTAAACCTGAAAGCCCTTCAAAATCATGGGTATCAGACATAACTTATATCCGGACAAATGAGGCATGGTTATACCTGACCATGATTATGGACTTATATGATAGGAAAATAATAGGATGGTCTATGTCCACTTCGATGCATGCATATGAAACAGTAGTGCCTGCATGGAGGATGGCACTGATAAACAGACCTGTTTTTCAAGAGCTGGTTTTTCATTCAGACAGAGGCGTGCAGTATGCATGCAAAGAGTTCAGGGATGAGCTTGGTAAGCTAAATGTTACTCAGAGCATGAGCAGAAAAGGGAATTGCTGGGACAATGCAGTGGCTGAAAGCTTCTTCAAAACCCTGAAATCTGAAACTGGTTACCGGAAATATGAATCAATAAAGCAGGCAAAAAAGGGATTGTTTGAATACATTGAGATATGGTACAACAGGACCAGAAGACATTCCTCTCTTGGATATCTTTCTCCTGAAGAATTTTATAATATTCATAGAAAAAGTGCTGCGTAAAAGAAGCATAAACCTCGAAATCCTCCTATGATTTTTCTTCTAAATCATAGGAGGATTTGAGGAGCCCTGCGGCAGGCATTAATTAATCAAAAAAAGGGCTTAATTATTTGTACGGTTTTTTGTTGCAATTCCATAGCCTCAGAAGTTACTTTTTGCTCTTTTACCTGCGCAAAATAGCGAAGGCTGGCTAGGAGCGACCAGCCTAGTGGAGAGAAAGAAACTTATTCTATAATCCTTACCGCTTTCTTGTTCTCCCCAATAGCTACAAAAGTGAAAGAGCCATTGATGGCACAGTCTCGGCCATCGTTAAACATTTCTTCTACAAAAACTTCTACCGAAACAGTCATGCTGGTTTTTCCGACTCTCGATACTCTTCCTCTTAGTTCTATAATGGTTCCTGCCGGTATGGGTTTGGTAAAGTTGATTTTATCGGATGAGATGGTAACTATTTTCTTTCTGCAAAATCTGGTAGCGGTAATAAAAGCTACTTCATCCATCATTTGCATGGCGGTACCTCCGAATAAGGTGTCATAATGGTTGGTGGTATTAGGGAATACTGCTTTAAAAATGCTGGTGGTTGATTCCTCTATCCTTTTTTTTACTGTTGCCTCGTCCATTATTTCGTTGTTAAAGTATTTTTTCTGCCAATAATACAGTTTCTTTTTCCTTAAACCCAAAGTAATTATTGCTTCCTTCTGCAAAGTTAAGCGGTGTTACCTTAAAACCTGCTTTTTGAAGGCGGTTTTTAAGGCCTTCTACAGAGTAAATGCGCACATGGTCCTCTTGTCCAAAGTGTTTTTTCCTTTCTTCGGGCGTGGTTATGCTAGGGTCTTCATAAGTGTCCCCTTCTTTAAATGGGGTCTGTATATAACACTTGCCTCCAATTTTCAGCACACGGTGAAGTTCGTTAATGGCTTTCTGGTCTTCTGGAATATGCTCTAAAATATGGTAACAAATAACTAAGTCAAATTTGTTGTTTGGTTCAAATATGCCTGTTATGTCATAAGCATAGTCTGCAAAAAACTCTCCCTCATAGTCAGTACTTATATAGTCATCTTTGAGTGTTTTTTTGAAGTTTTTGTGCAGGCACCTGTTTGGCGAAAAATCCAGTACTTTGCCTTTTAGCAGTTCATTGTCGTTCAAGATCTGCCACAACCGTCTGTTTCTAGGCAGACTGCCGCAAGAAGGGCAAATAGCTTCGCTTGTTTGGATTTGAATAAATCTCGAAAATTTTTTGCCACAAATATTGCAGCCGTAGGTCGACCCTTTATAAAGCTGATATATGAAAAAGCGCAGCAGCCCCTCATTTTTTATGAGGAAACTCCTTGGCACCAATTTGCTTATAAATTTTTTAGCTAGTTCGTACATGCCCAGATAGTGGTAATTGTTGGGCAATATTAGGAAAAGACTTTAACAAATAAAGGAGCCTAAGCTAAAAAAAGGGTTAAGGGCTGCCTTTTTTTCAGTACAGCCCATATCCCGTAAATATGCCGTACTACTTCATTTGCCTAAAACATAAAATCATTGTCCCTGTCTTCAAGGACTGTTACTAAGTCCACCACCTGGTCATGTATGTTGGTTAACTCCTCAGTGATAATGTGCCATACACCGTTTGTGTCCATTTCAACCTGTTGATTGTACCCACCGAAGTTAAGGTTGTAAAGTGTATCCCAATCTATATCGCGATACTTATCCTTAAACTCATCAGACAATAGCTTCGATGCGCCTCCAATAGTTTGTAGTTGGTAATATACGCTTTCTCTTAAGTCTTCACGCTTGTTGAAGTCTTCAAAAGAAGCGCCCCCTACATAACTTTGTATCTCTTCTATAGACCTCATGATGTCTATGAGGTGTCCTTTGTCTTCTGCAAACTTGTCCATATTTATCCATCTCCTTTAAAAAAGTAACATATCTTTGGAATGGTTTGTTACATTTGCGCCTTCCTCTTAGTTTTACATTATGTTACATGCAAAAGATAAAAGGCTTATCCATATCACTACAGCGCGCAAATCTGCTGGATATGTGAAGCAAGAGGTTGAAGCTTTGGGTTATAAGGTGCAGACCGTTACAGAAAACGGATTGTTCCTGAAAGGTGATTATAGAGACTGTATTAACCTAAACTTTAACCTGCGAACTGCATATCGGGTTATGTGGCATTTAAAAGATATGCATACACCAGGACCTGACCAGTTATATAAGGAAGCGAAAAAGTTTCCTTGGGAAGAATTGATAGATGCCGATGGCTATATCAGTATTCAGTCTTTTGTGAAAAATGACCAAATTCTTGATACTCGCTTTGCCAATGTCAGACTGAAAGATGCAATTGTAGATAGGATCAACGATAAACTGGGCCGTAGGCCTGACTCTGGTCCAGATACCAGCCGGACAGTAATATATCTTTATTGGGTAGAAAATAAAGCCTCTGTTTATCTGGACACTTCTGGTGGGGCTTTGTCTAAACACGGATATAGGAAAATGCCTTACAAGGCTCCTATGGTCGAGAGTTTAGCGGCCAGTACTATTGCTGCCAGTGGCTGGGATATGAATTCTAATTTTATCAATCCTATGTGTGGCAGTGGTACGCTGGCTATTGAAGCTGCTTTGTTGGCTATAAACAAAGTACCTGGTCTTTTGAAGGACAATTTTGGATTTATGCATACCAAGCTCTATGACCCTGTTGATTTTAGGGAAGTGAAACGGAAGGCCATGTCTCAATTGAGGGAAATGGGAGACTTCAAGATCGTAGCTTCTGATCTTAACCCTGTAGCTGTTCATGCGGCCAAAACAAATGCAGAAATCGCTGGTGTGGCTGATTTAATCGAATTTAAAGTGTGTGACTTTAGGGATACTCCTGTGTATGAAGGTGGGGGCGTGGTGATGGTAAACCCTGAATATGGAGAACGGTTAGGAGATGAGGAGGCGCTTGTCCCTGTTTACAAAGCTTTAGGGGACTTTTTCAAGTCTAAATGTCAAGGGTATAAAGGCTATATTTTTACAGGAAACTTGAATTTGGCAAAAAACATTGGTTTGAGGACGAGCAAAAGGGTCGAATTTTACAACGGACGGATTGAGTGCCGCTTGTTGGAATATGAGCTATATAGAGGATCAAAGAAGAAAACGGGCAAGGGTTAACAAAATAAATGCCGAAGGGTTTTTCTAGATATGCCCCGAAATAGAGAAAAAAAACGGCTGCTGTTTGTGCTTAACCCTATTGCAGGAGGTAAAAAAAAACAGGATATCCCCAGTATCTTAAAAGGGTTCTGTGCTGATAACGGTTTTTTATATGATATTTTTGAAACTACAGGCAAGAATGATCACCAGCTAATAGAGGATCAGCTCATATTGTTCCCATACCATGGCGTAGTTGCCATTGGGGGCGATGGAACGGTAAATTTGGTCGGAAACGTACTGGTAGGAAAAAATATCCCTTTGGGCATTCTGCCTATGGGTTCTGCTAATGGGCTTGCAAAAGACCTGGATATACCAGAAGAGGTTGATGAAGCATTAAAGATAATAGCAAAATTTAGGCCTCGGTTTATCGATACATTAAAGGTAAATGGTTTTAATGCTTTTCATATCAGTGACCTTGGTTTTAATGCACGGGTCATCCATCGTTTTGCGAAAAGTCTATTAAGGGGAAAGTTTCTCTATGTGTGGTATGGAGTCCTTGAGTTTTTGACTTTTAAGCCTTTTAAATACACTATTGAAACCCCGATTAGTCGCTATGATGGAGAGGCCTTTATGATGGTGATTACAAATGCCAGTAAGTTTGGCACTAATGTGTCCATAAACCCGCTTGGAAATATACGTGATGGGTATTTTGAAATAGACATTGTTCGCCCTTTTCCAAAGCTGCACAGTTTTCATATCATGTATTATCTCTTAAGCGGGAAAATACATAAATCTAAATATTATAAAATAATAAGGACTAAAAGGGCCGTAATTTATAACTTGGACAATGAAACTTTCCACATTGATGGAGAGCCTTTTCCGGCAGTGGAAAAACTATTAATCGAAGAGTTCCCCAAGGGGCTTAAGGTCTTGCTGCCCTAGATTGTTCAATGTGTCCCCGATAGGCAAGCCGCGGGCTTCCATCTATGTTGGGTTCCCAAGCTTCTATGTTTACTTCCCCTGTGCTCAAGTAGTTGATTCTGAAAAAGCCTTTATGGGCATGGGTAAAAGCGGCGCCTTTGCCTTTTGTTACATAGGTAACTTTAGAACCAGCTCCACTTACAATATAATGCTGTTTCCCTTTCCTGATGTATTGCAAATTGTGGTCATGTCCAGCAGCGTATACCAGATTAGGGTATTGGCGGAATATTTGTAACATTTTTTTTCGCATCCGTCTGTAAAGCGGGTGTGAAATGTCTTCTCTGGCACCTATAAATTTTCGGTACATTGGATATAGAGACCCTGCCACCGGTAAGGGGACATAAGCTTTTTTATGGATAGCTGTAAGTGGGAAAATATGTTGCTTAGGGTCAAACTTGCCTCCGTGTGATGCCTTGCTGTACATGGGGTGATGGCCTGCTACCAGTACTTTGCGAGACTTATTTCTGTCTAATATTTTTTTGAGTGTTTCAAAAAACTCTTCCTCACTGTTAATATTGCAGCCGTCTTTTTTTCCTATAGGCCTTTTCCCATTATGCACCCACCATTGGGTGTTGATAATGATGGCAGTTAGGTCTTCTGTTAGTTTAATTTCTGTTGGGCCGGGGCAACCATTTCTTGGTAAAAAAACACTTTCGTTTCCAAAATAGTCGTCTACGAAATCTTGTTGCCTTAATACAGCCCTTAAGCCACCTTTACGACCTTTGTTCCAGTCATGGTTTCCAGAGATAATACAAACCCTGCCCAAATAGTCGTCTACGATATGAAGCTGGCTCATCAGGCTTTCTACAGCTTCATTGTACAGTTTGTGTTCTGG
The DNA here is from genome assembly GCA_030913385.1 of Cytophagaceae bacterium ABcell3. Taxonomy (NCBI): domain Bacteria; kingdom Pseudomonadati; phylum Bacteroidota; class Cytophagia; order Cytophagales; family Cytophagaceae; genus Natronocytophaga; species Natronocytophaga cellulosiphila. The sequence continues at coordinate 387,028 of CP133159.1, read as the reverse complement.
CTCGACCATACCTTTAGGGTAGATATTGTCACCCAAAAAAAACACAGCACTTTGCTTGCCCGACTCCAATAGCTGATTTCTCAATATATCCAGCGTAGGCTCCGGATTTTCTCTGGTATTTGCGCCAGCATCTCCAATCAAAAAAACTGAATAATCGATATGGCTCTCTGCGGCAGCTTTTCGTTTGTGCCAGTCCCTTTCTGCTTTTACATAATAGGGACGTTTTGTTTTATGCCTGGTAAGGACATACCATGAGACTACTGCCGAAATAAGGGCAAAAACCAGTAAAAAATATTCCCATACCTGTGTTTCCATATAAACTAATGTAGAAAAATATCTGCATCTGCGCAGTGAGTTAGGTCATTTTTTTGAACTGTTCCTTGAGGTAAGTAAATGCATGTTTGAATACTTACGCTACTTTGTTCCTATTTCTTTTAATAACTCATCTTGCTACGCATAGTTAGGGCCTGCTGAAAAAATCACTTCGCAGCCACAAGACATCGCTTGTGGCTACGAAAAAATCGGTCTGCTTCTGCACTGCTTTTTCCATAGTCTTTATTGTGTGACTTTCAGCAGCTCAGTTATGTTTGCTAAACAATTCTAAATTTTAATTGCTTAAGTTAATAGGAAAGCGTGTTTTTGTGATGTTTGATCAGTACTATAATATTTTGGGATTAAAACCTGGTGCCTCAGAAAATCAAATAAGGAAAGCATTTAAGAAAAAAGCGAAGAAGTTTCACCCAGACCTTAATGATTCTCCTGATGCGCAGCAGATGTTTGTGAAAATTCAGGAGGCGTATGATGTGCTTCTGAAGAAGAAGCCTATTTTTACAAGTTCCTATCAGCAGCCAGACCCCGCAGCAGTACGACGTAAGGAGGAAAAACGCAAATTTCAAGAAAGGGTGCGGGAAATTAAAAAAAATGCTCGAGAGCGTGCATATAAAGATTACCTCCGTTTTCGGCGGTCAGTATATTTTACCTTAGCCAGGTTTTCATATTTGTTTTTGTTATTTACGGGTATTATTTTTTTGATAGCGCCTATCATTGTCTTTTTTTTGATCAAAGATAGGGCGATCATGATTTCTTTGTTTAGCGTCCCAATCGGAATACATATTATCAATGTCACTTATCAGCACTACAGAAGTTTGTACCCGCCACAGGAAAGGAGTAGGTTCTTTCTGGAGAGAATTCTGGACCGTTACATAAAAGTGCATGACCCTGTATTGCTTAGGGGGTTTATTGGAGTATCTGTTATTGCTACCATGATGGTTTTTTGCTTACTTACACGGGCAGGAGCAAACACTGCATTGGCTGCTTTGTTAGCGCCGTTTCCTGTAATTTTTAGTTTTGCGGTTCATGCTGGGAGCAAGAGTCTGATTAGTAAAAAAAAGGAGCAGTAACTTAAAGTTCTACAGAGCAGTATTTTTTTGGCTGCTGACTATTAATCTCTTGAGTTTAAAGTCGAGTTTAACCAGCTTTTACAGGGTTTTACCTCCGCTTAATTTTTATTATCTTAGTAAAAAATGATTAATATGAAGAAACTTGCCCTGATGTTATTTCCGCTTGCTAGTATGATGTTTTCTTGTGAAGAAAAAAGTGAATCAGAAAAATTCGCCGATGAGGTAAACAAGTCTGCCAAGGAAGTGAAAGAGTCGATGGAAAAAGCGGCAGACGAATCTGAAAAAGAGAGCAAAAAGTTGTTGGATAAGGTCAAAAAGTAAATCTAGTAAAAGCTAGATTTACTGAAATATGCAATAGGCCTTTCTATTAGCATAGTGCTGATGTATTGTTGTTTTGCTCTTCATGACGATATCTATCGCATAATTCAGGTTTAACAAATGTCCAGTTAATGCTTTCAGTAAAGTTTAGAAATGTAATTCAGAAATACCTTCCAGAAGAGGCGGTAGATTATTGCTGTGATTTGTGGGAGAGCCACAGGTTTGATTTTAAAGTTACCCGCCGAAGGGCTACTAAGCTTGGTGATTATCGCTATTATTTCCAAACGGGTAGGCATTGCATAACGGTCAATGGCGACTTGAACCCATATTCGTTTCTGATAACGTATTTACATGAAGTAGCCCACTTGAAAACCAACTTGGCCCATGGCAGACATGTAAAACCCCACGGGGAAGAGTGGAAGGAGAACTTCTCTTCTTTGTTGTTGGCGGTAAGGGATGTTTTTCCGGAAGAAATATTGAAGCCCTTGGACAATTACATCAAGAATCCCAAAGCGTCTTCTTGTAGCGATGCGGCGCTGTTGAAAGCGCTCAATGGCTGCGAGAAAGGAGAGCCTACAGTATACTTGTCGGAGGTCTCTTTGGGAGAAAGCTTTATTTTCAATAAAAAAATTTACGTAAAAGAGCAGCGAAAGAGAACACGATCTGTTTGCTGTGAGGTCAGTACGGGGCGGAAGTTTCTTATACCCGATGCAGCACCTATTTATAAGGTGGAAGAATAGCTAGGGCGCACTGAAAAACGCCCAAATACTTGCTGTTAAATATTATGAAATTGGTTTATGATGATCTGGTGCAAAGTTTTTCTTATGTGTACCTGAATTTGTCACAGACCAAAATATTAGTGGTTTTTTGGACTAGCCACAAACGCACAATCTACTTTATGGCCTTACATTCGAAGTATTCCAATACGTCTTCATAAAAGGCCATCCGTACTTGCACACTTGTGACTTCAGGCCCTAGTTATTGAAGCCTTTTCATAATTTGACTACTGACCTGTTTGTAAAAAGCTTTTGGGTTCATAGTCCGCCAGTTGTCAATATTTAAACTGCCCCCGTAGTTGATATAGCAGTCTATATTGTACCTTCTCCATTCTTGTTCAACAAAGTCTCGGAAATTTATGGCGGCAATCCATCCATCTTCCACATCCTCAAACCATTCTTCATAGTAGCAATCGTCTGAGCCGTGGAAGTTCATGACGTTTTCTCCTATAAGGATAAATTGATTTATGCCCTGGTCTACTAAATAGTCGATGACATTTCGTTTTAGGTGCATTATGTCGTTGTGGAGCGTGTCATTCCACTCACCTATCATCTCTATAATTACGAAACGTTGTTCGTAGTTTGTATATAAAATTTTGAGGTACAGTGTTTCAGAGCCAATATAGTCCCACAAAGGGTGTATATAATACCCGTAAATGGCATTGGTGTATTGTTGGGTATTGTATTGTGCCCCGAAAAATGGCGAACGTTCGTCATTTACGGCATTGTAATATTTTTCCCAGTTAAAAAAAGGTTCAAGTTCGTGCATTTGCTTTATACCATTCGGCGGCTTTTCTGACACTGCCGTGCTTTTTGAGCAGCGCTTCCGCATCTTCTTTTTCTATCTTTAACTCTTCAGCCAACATTTTGATTCCTCTGTGGAAAAGTTTGTTGTTGTTTAGCTGCATATCAACCATTTTGTTGTCCTTTACCCGGCCTAACCTGATCATAACGGAGGTTGAAATCATGTTCAAAGTCAACTTCTGTGCTGTTCCGGCTTTAAGGCGGGTACTGCCTGTGACAAATTCAGGGCCGGTAATAACCTCTACAGGGTAATTGGCTATTTCAGCCAGTGGGGTGTCGGGATTGCAGGTGATACATCCTGTCAGTATCTTTTTGTTGTTGCAATAGGCTACCGCCCCTGTTACATAAGGTGTTTTACCTGAGGCCGAAATGCCTATCAATACATCTTTGCTACTGATGTTCTGCTCTTCTAAGTCTTTGTGTGCCTGCGTCGGGTCGTCTTCGGCAAATTCTACTGCTTGCCTGATGGCTTTTTCGCCACCGGCTATCAGCCCGGTTACCAGCTCCGGCGGTACTCCATAGGTAGGGGGGCATTCTGAGGCATCTGCAATAGCAAGCCTGCCACTAGTCCCGGCACCAACGTAAAAAAGCCGTCCTCCTGCCTGCATTTTCTGTACAATGGCATTGACCAACTTCTCTATCTGGGGAATAGCTTTCTCTACTGCATTGGGGACTGTTTTGTCCTCTTTGTTCATGTTGTGCAGCAGCTCTGAGACAGACATTTTTTCCAGATGATGGTAAGGCGATGGTGATTCGGTCAGTTTCATGAGAATGCTTTTTTTAAATGGTAGTTTACAAGCGCCTCTGAAGGGCTAGGATCGATCACCGAAACAGATAGCCCTTTCTTCTTGGCTATTTGCTGGAGTATTTCTTCAAAATGATAGGCTATAGAACCTACAAAGCCTAATGGCAGTTTTCGGCAGTTTTCATACTTCAAAATGCAGTTTTCGAAAAGGTTCTCAAAGCTTTCTTTTACAAGACTCTCAATAAAAGGGTCGTTTATATTCTCATGTAGAAAAGGTGCATAAGAAGCCAAATATTTTGAAGGCATTTTGCCACCGTATACTTTTTGCATTATGTCTTCTGTGCGGTCGGTATATTTCTCTTCAAATTTCTCTCTTAGCGGTTTGGGCAGTCCCTCTCTAATATATTCCCTAATGAGCAATTTACCCAAATACCCGCCGCTACCTTCATCGCCCATAAACAAGCCTAGGGAGTTTACGTTTCTGACAATGTTTGTCCCATCGTACTCGCAGGTATTAGAGCCTGTGCCGGCAATGCATACCAACCCTGGGTCATCCCCAAACAAAGCCCTTGCGGCAGCATAAAGGTCATGGTTTATATGTATTTTTGCTTCAGGAAGGAAATGTGAAAATGCAGCAGTCATTTTTTTCCTGTTGATCTGTGGCTCACACCCTGCTCCGTAGAACCAAAGGGTGTCCACTTTAAAAGTCAACTGGGGTAGCAGCTCTTCTTTTAATATTTGTTGAATTTCTTCCTCCTTTTGGTAGTATGGATTAAAACCTGAGGTGCGTATCTTAAAGGTTTGGGTTCCATCTGTAAAAAACCAGTCAGATTTTGTTGCTCCGCTTTCAGTTATGCCGATCATTTATTAATAAGGGATAGTTATTTTTGCTAATTTAAATAGATAAAGCCTGTTGTTAAAACTTGAAACAAAGCATCTGGTATAGTTAACGCTATATTGTTTATATTTTAATAGGGTTACCCACTTAGGTATCTTATGTGTTATTAGCTTACTTAGGCTCGCTAAGTTACTTTTTGCCTCGCCGGCAGGGCCTTACTTTTTTTCTTGACAAAAAAAGTAAGCAAAAAAGTCAAGGCCTGTGATGAAATTTGCTAAACTTTATAAGCATTACGCTATCCCGATAGCTATCGGGATGAAACTCACCCTCCTTGCGTCGGGCTCAAACAGCAAATTTTTTGGCCGCTTCATGCTTATAAAGTTCTTAACGCAATTTCATCAATGGCCGCTTTATTTTCTAACAATCGCACATATCGCTATTTAATAAAAGCAGTTTAAAGCATTTTATCGTACAAAAAAAACCTATTACTTCCTAGAGATTTAAATGGGTAATCCTATATTTTAATTTAACTTGCCGACGGCTTTAAATTTATCAAAAACATTTTCATTGTGCGGGGCTTCAGCCAATTCTTCAGTCAGGTCCTGCCCGGCCCAATGTTCGTAGTGCTTTCCGTTGCGCCACATTCTGGATTTTGTAACATCATAAATAATGCCTTTGTAAGCGCACCAAATTTCTTCTTTGTCCGAACCATTTCTAAGCGCTAACTGTGAGCGGGTATATGTAGGAAGATCTTCCATGGTTTAAGCCTTTTAAAGATTATGCTTTCCCGTGAATATAATTATAATCTTTTACTACCCTCTTGAGAAAAGGTACGGATGATTTATTTCCTTCAATATTTAAGTAAGTCCTAATTTTCTTGGCTGTGGCAATTACCGGTTGTATGTTGTTGCTTTTCTCATAAATGGATAAGCTTTCTTTTATTATCTCAACATCTTTTGTGCTTAGCTTTTCCACTTGTGGATACTTTACTTTGTAATCCTCGTTTACTTCTTCAAAAATGGTATTGCTCAGTAAGTTGTCTTCTTGTAGCTTTACCACAGTAGTGCCTGCTGCCATATCGCCTAGCCTTTGACCATTTTTCGATACTGCTATAGATATGATGCTTACTAAACCAGTAGTCAACAATATGTCTACCGGTCTCAGGAGCCAGCGCAATAAATAGTTGCCGATACTGGGTTGTTTACCATCTAATCTTATTACTTTTATTTTACGTATACGCATTCCGGGACTTTGGCCATGCATAACCAGTTCAAAAAAGAGTTGGTAGAAAAAAGGAGGCAAGGTAAACAGCATCCATAAACCAATGGAATCTCCCGAAAAGCCGGAGAGGCTGAACAAGTAGGAGATAAGTAGCATGTATATGCCAAGAAAAATGTAATCTATCAGGTTTGCAATGATTCTTTCGCCTACATTTGCAAGCTGGTAGGAGATTGAAACGTTTTGAGTAGTATCTATATTAATGGTTTGCATAAGCTCATTAATTTGGCAATATTAATGTAAATATAAATATAATAATATGAAGGAGATTTCCTTTATAAAGTCTAACGCTGGCAAGTGGAAAAAACTGGAAGATGGGCTTAAAAATAACACCATCAATGACCCGGACCAATTGGCAGCCATGTACATTGAGCTTACCGACGACTTGGCTTATGCCAAAACCAAATATAAAGAGGGTAAAACCGTGGCTTATCTCAACGGTCTTGCCTCTTCTGTGCACCAACGTGTGTACAGAAACCGGAAAGAGAAAAAAGATAGGTTTGCACATTTCTGGCTGGTCGAACTCCCTCTGTTAATGGCTCAAAATAGACAATACCTACTATACTCTTTTGTGGTGTTTTTAGTTTCGGCTGGCATAGGCGTTATCTCTGCTGCTTATGACGACTCTTTTGTAAGGTTAATTTTAGGAGACAGGTATGTAGACATGACTTTAGAAAATATAGATAGCGGTGATCCTATGGCTGTTTATAAATCAATGCATCAGGCCGAAATGTTTTTGGGCATCACATTTAATAATATCCGCGTGTCTTTTTTGGTGTTTGCTTTTGGGGTCATGTTTTCTGCGGGTACTTTCTACTTGCTAATGACCAATGGCATAATGCTTGGGTCTTTTCAGTATTTCTTTTATGACCAAGATCTGTTGTTAACTTCATTTTTAACAATTTGGATTCATGGAACCTTAGAGATTTCTGCTATTATTATAGCAGGTTGTGGTGGCGTGGTTATGGGCAATAGTATACTGTTTCCTGGAACCTATTCCCGTATGCAATCCTTTCAAAAAGGTGCGTTAAAAGGTATGAAAATCGTTATTGGCGTGCTTCCTTTGTTTATTGTTGCGGGTTTTCTGGAAAGTTTTGTTACCAGACTTACTGGCATGCATGATGCTTTGAAACTATTGATTATTATATTGTCTGCACTGTTTGTAGTGTTTTATTTTATTGTATACCCCTCAAGACTAAAGGATAAAATAGATTATGGAAAATAGAATGATTTTTCGGCGCACAAGAAACTCAGGAGAGATTATCAGCGACGCCTTCTCGTTTATTGTCAAGAATTTTGCCTCTATGTATAAAGTGCTACTTTTTGTGGCAGGCCCTTTTTACTTGGCTTCAATGGTTGCTACTGGAATATTGAAAGCCGAATTTGGCCAAATTTCTCCCGGTTTTGATTCTGGGGTCACCATGGCACACAACAGTGGTTTGTTTTCCATTACATTGTTGCTCGGAGCGGTCGGTGGCTTTTTTTATTTCTCAGGTGTTTATCAATACATCGCTTCCTTTATGGAAAACGATGGCGAAGTAACAGTGCGCGATACTTGGTCTCGGGTAAAAAAGAACGCTTGGTTGTTTGTAAAAACTTTTATAGGATTGATTTTTGTCCTTTTTGCCATGTTTTTTGTGTTTGCAATTGCTGGGGGGATAGTGGTGGCAATGACGGCAGCATTGGCATCAATAGCTGGTTTTTGGAGTGTTTTCATAGGTATGTTGGCTATTTATTTTCTGCTGTTTTGTTTAGTGATGCCGTTATCCTTGGTATTCAATGTGAGAATGTATGAAAAAAGCAGGTTTTTTGCTTCTGTACAGAAGGCTTATCAGTTAGCGTCCACCAATTGGAAGAAAAGCTTTATCGTTGTTTTAATTTTTATAGGATTGCAGTTTGTGTTTGGGGTAATTAGTTCTGCACCAGATTTATTGGCAATGTTTGGACAAATGGGTGGTTTGTTGAATGAATATGGCCGTGCAGTTCGAATAATAGCTTCTTTTGTTTCTGGGATATTAGGTTTTATACAAGGTGCCATTACTTTGGTGGCTATCAATTTTCTGTATTTTTCTTTATCAGAAGAGAGGGATGCTACGGGGCTAATGGATAGAATTTCTGACATCGGTAAAACTGAGGAAGAAACTTCTTTATGAGGTTCAATATTAACATATTGAAAAATATTATTTTAGGCTTTGTTCTTCTACTTGCCTTGCCTATGTCTGTTTGTGCAGAGAATGATAATAGGTTTTTTGATAAGGAGAAAATAGAAGAGTACAGGGCTAACAAGCAGTTTGCATATACCCTGGACGACGCTCCTCGTTCGCCTAGTTGGCTGGAAAGATTATTGAATTATATATTTGGTGATGGTGACTTTTCAGGAATGGCCAATGTTGGAGAAGTGTTGCTGTGGGTGGCGATTTTAGCATTGATTGTTTTTGTTGTTTTCAAGCTGCTTAAGGTAGATTTCGCCTCGCTTTGGCGTAGTGACGCTAATGTGCCTGCCATTAACTCAGAGGAAGGTGAACTTCCTTCTACTCCTGACCTGCAAATGCTTTTGGAGAAGGCTGTTGAAACGCAGGATTTCAGAAATGCCGTTCGTTATTATTATTTAATCATATTGCAAGAGCTTGGCCAGCGGAACTTTATTCGTTGGGCAGCCGAAAAAACTAACAGAGATTACCTAAGCGAAATTAAAAATCCTAGCCTTAAACCGGGTTTTCGGAATGTGTCTTCTGTATTTGACCATATATGGTATGGAGGTTTTGAGTTGAGCGAGGAACGTTATAAGCAAATAGACCATAGTTTTGCAGACTTTCTTCATAAATTAAAAAGAAGCCATTGAAAAAGTCGTTTATATATGTAGTTGCTGCCATTGTTATTGGATCGCTGTTGTTTGTGCTGGAGTGGCAGAAACCTGATGAAACCAACTGGAATGAGAGCTATTCGCAGAACGACAAAATTCCTTTTGGAAATTATGTGCTTTATGATCTGCTAGAAGATATTTTCCCCGAAGCATCTGTGGTTAAGGTAAAAAAAGATTTGCCAGGGCTTTATAGGGAAATTTTAGAACCTTCTAACTTTATCTTTATATCTGACCAGTTCAATGTATTCCCTTCACATTTTGAAAACTTGCTGACGTTGGTCGGTGAAGGCTCTGATGTTTTTGTAGCCAGTCATTACTTCCCCGATGAAATTGCTGAGAGGTTTGGCTTGGAAACTCAGGCAAATGTAGTGAGCGTCGACAAGCATGGTACGCCAGGCAATAACTTTCTAAGGGTATTATATGGCGAAAAGATGTCTAAGGTGTACAATTATAAACCAGGCATGTTGCCCTTTTACTTTTCTAAATATGGTGAAGGCGGAGAAGTAATTGCCGTAAACCATGATAACCATCCTGTGGTGGTGAGGTTTCCTGAAGGAGACGGGCACGTCATACTTTGCTGTGTCCCTAAAGCTTTTACCAATTTTAATATTCTTTATAAAGATAATCACGAATTTATTTCCAGAATATTTAGCTTTATGCCCATTAGACAGGTGGTGTGGGACGAGTATTATAAGCCTGGAAACCTTGCGGCCTCTTCTCCTATTAGGGTTATTTTAAATAACCGGTCTTTAAAGATGGCCTACTTTACTTTACTGGCTGCTATGGTACTATACCTTTTTTCTGAATTAAAGCGTCGTCAGAGGGTGATACCTGTTGTGCCGCCCCCTACAAACTCTAGCATTGAGTTTGCGGAAACTTTAGGACATCTTTATTTTTATTACAAAAACCATAAGAACCTAGCAGAGAAAAGAATCTTGTATTTTATGGACAAGGTAAAGAATATGTTTCATATCCCACTTAAAGAAAAAGAAGATGGTGTGCGGGATAAACTAATACGGAAACAAGTGGCACCTAAAACGTTAATCGATAAACTTTTTGCCCATATTAGTAAGGTGAAGGGCAGTGATAAAGTAGTAGAAAATGACCTTGTGATATTAAATTCTTTAATAGAAGAATTTGAAGAGGAGGTTAAGGAAAACATTAAATAATTTTTTATGGAAGAGCAGCTTTTTGAAAATAGAACAGATCTGGATAAACTGGCAACCTCTGCTGAAGCTATTAGGGCAGAAGTTTCTAAGCTTGTGGTAGGGCAAGACCGGATGGTAAACTTGTTGATTACAGCCATTCTTTGCGATGGGCATGTATTAATCGAGGGAGTGCCTGGGGTAGCAAAAACGTTAACAGCCAAAGCCTTGTCAAAAACCATTTCAGCAGGGTTCTCCCGTATTCAGTTCACCCCCGATCTAATGCCTTCTGATGTGTTGGGAACATCTGTTTTTAACATGAAGACTACCGACTTTGATTTTAAGAAAGGGCCTATATTTTCAAATATTATCCTGATAGATGAAATTAACCGAGCTCCTGCCAAAACACAGTCCTCCCTGTTTGAAGTCATGGAAGAGCGGCAGGTTACTATTGATGGCCAGACCTATCTTATGGGCAAGCCTTTTATGGTCCTGGCTACACAAAATCCAGTTGAACAAGAAGGTACTTATAGGTTGCCAGAAGCTCAGCTAGACAGGTTTCTGTTTAAAATAGATGTTACCTATCCATCCAGGAAGGAAGAGGTGCAGATGTTATACAACCATCATAAGAGAAAAGGTGCCCCTGACCTTTCTGTTATCAACGCTGTGTTGGATCCGGAAAAAATTGAAAACTTTAGGGCTATAGTCCAGAACATCCATGTTGAAGATAAAATCATTGACTATATAGCGGCTATTGTAGAGCAGACCAGAAATGACCGTTCGGTATTTTTGGGCGCTTCTCCTAGGGCGGCTGTTGCATTACTGTCTGCTTCTAAAGCTTATGCGGCTCTGAGTGCTCGGGATTTTGTAACTCCAGAGGATATTAAAGAGCTTGCGCCAGCAATCTTCCGTCATAGGATCATTTTGACTCCCGAAAAGGAGATGGAGGGTGTACCGACAGATGAAGTTATAACAAATCTTATCAACGCTATAGAGGTGCCAAGGTAGTGAAGCTCATTAAAACATTATATTTTACAAAGCGACTTTTTATCCTGCTTGGGGCAAGTGCGGTGGTGTTTGTATTGTCATTTTTCTTTCCAATTTTAAATGCGCCTGCTGCTTTTCTGTTTTTGGCCGTAGCTGCTTTTCTGTTATTGGATGTGGCCATGCTATTTAGTGGCCGTAGGCGTATAATTGCTTCCAGAAGTATTCCCCCAAGGCTTTCAAATGGCGATGAAAACCCGACATGCGTACGCTTAAGGAACAATTACCCCTATGCTGTAAATATTACTTTGACAGATGAGCTTCCCATTCAACTGCAGGAAAGGGATTTTTCCCGCTCCTCAAGATTGCGTTCGGGTAAAGGCAAAGAGGTCATATACCATATACGCCCTTTTGAAAGAGGGTTATATCAGTTTGGCCGTATTAATGTTTTTGTAAAAGGTTTGCTGGGTTTGGCAGAACGGAGGTTTATATTTTCGCAAGAACAAGAGGTTCCTGTTTACCCTTCTTTTCTTCAAATGCGGAGGTATGAAATGCTTGCCTTTAGCAGTCGGGTTTTTGACACCGGTATCCGTCGCTTGCGTAGGTCTGGCAACACGATGGAATTTGAGCAAATAAAGGAATATGTTGCTGGCGATGATATTCGTACTATTAACAGAAATGCTACGGCTAGGGCTGCCAAGTTGATGGTCAATCAATACCAGGATGAAAGGTCCAGGTCAGTCTATTGTATTATAGACAAAGGTCGGGCTATGAAAATGCCTTTTGAAAAAATGACACTTTTGGACTATGCTATCAATGCCACGCTGGCCATTTCTAATATTGTTCTAAAAAAAGACGATAAGGCAGGTTTAATAACTTTTGATCATCAAATAGAAAGCATGGTAACGGCCGAAAGGAAAGGGGCTACTTTGCAGAAGGTTATGCACAACCTGTATAACCTTCAAACAAGTTTTACAGAGCCTGATTTTCCTTTGCTTTATACCCACATTAGCCGTAAAATCAACCAACGCAGTCTTATGCTGTTGTTTACCAATTTTGAGTCTCTTTCATCCCTCCGACGGCAGTTGCCTTATTTAAGAAAATTGGCCCTCAACCATTTGTTGGTTGTTATATTCTTTGAAAATACTGAACTAAAAGCGCTAGCGGAACAAAAAGCTTCTGATACAGGAGCTATTTATGTAAAAACGATTGCCGAAAAGTTAAATTTTGAGAAAAAGCTTATACGCAAAGAGTTGGAGATTTTCGGCATTGCCTCGGTATTGACCACACCTCAGGAACTTACCTTGTCCACCATCAATAAATACATGGAGGTTAAGGCTAGGAATATGCTTTAAAAAACTACTTGCTAACTTTTGAATATTGCTACACTAATATTACTTTCGATTTTAGGTTGTTGACTTTTTGATTTTTCAGAATTGTTAGAAGGCCGTTAACGGTTTCTTGGCTAGCTGATAATAACCTCTAGACTAATTAACAACTAAAAGTCAACCTATGGATGCTATTGCATTTTTTGGAACTAGGAATACACTTTTATTCATTTTGTATAAATTTTTAATATGGTTTCTAACAAATACGATGTAACAATTGTTGGAGGCGGAGCTATGGGCCTTTCTACTGCTTACCATTTAGCCAGCACAGGTAAAAAAGTTTTGGTGCTGGAAAAGTATGGTTTTAATAATCAAAACGGAAGCTCTGCCGGTGACTCCCGACAATTTCGTCTACAATATGCGCAAAAGTACATGTCTCAGCTTGCACTGGACTCTGTAAAATATTGGGATGACTTACAAAAGCATTCAAATGAACAGCTTATAGATAAAACAGGTTCTTTATGGTTCGGCTCTCCTGATATTAGCTCACAGGAAGGTGGGATCAATGCCGCCATGCAGGTTATGGATGAGCTGAATATTTCTTATGAAAAATTGGAGGCAAAGCAAATTGAGGAGAAATATCATTTTAAAAACTTGCCTTCTGATTATAGTGGGTTTTTCCAAAAAGATGGTGGAATTATTAATCTAAATGCGACACTATCAGCCTTGTTCAGGTTTGTAGACAATGCAGAAAATATTGATCTAAAGGAGTTTTCTCCTGTAACAGATATCCAATCTAATGCTGATGGCATTATACAGGTTTTTGCAAATGGCACATGCTACACAACTGAAAAGCTAATAATTACAGCTGGCGCTTATGTTAATGATGCACTTCAGCACCTGGGACTTTCAGTGGATATCAATATCTGGGAAATGTCTTCTGCATATTATAAAGTAGAAGACCCTACTGTAAAATATCCCACCTGGTTTGTTTTTCAAGAACCTCAGGATACCAATTTGTTTTATGGATTCCCTGAGGTTGACTGGTCTAATCCTGGTTATATCAGAGTAGCACCAGATATTCCTGACAGGGTTATAATAGATCCAGTAGACAGAACTGGTATACCAAGCCAGAAGAGTTTGAGGTATAACTCGGATTGGGTACTAAAGCATATGAAAGGTGTTTCTGATAAACCTGCTTATGAGTCTACTTGCTTGATTGCACTGAGCAATAATTCTAAAGAGCTTTTGCTTGACTTTGCGCCAGACTGGTTGCACAACAATAAGAACATTGTGGTTTATACTGGAGGATGGGCTGCAAAGTTTATTCCGCTACTTGGAAAAATGATTGCGGATATGGCCATTGAGGGAGCCACTTCTTATGACATCAGCCCTTTTAAAATTTCTTGGCCAAAAGTCAGAGGAGAGTATAGTAAGTATTTCAGAACAGATAAGGAAGATGATCTCAAACTTGATGTAGCGATTATTGGAGGAGGTGCTTCTGGTTTATATTCTGGATACAGGCTACTATCGGGAAAAGATGCGAATGGGAAACCTTTAGGCAAAAAGGTGAATATATTTGAGATGGGGGAGCGTGTTGGAGGTAGACTGGAATCTGTTAAGTTGCCAGGCATGAATGTAGTTGGAGAGCTTGGGGGGATGCGTTATATGACAGAACAGAAAATTGTGACCGGTCTCATAGAAAAAGTATTTGCTACAAAATATGGGTTGAAGTCTTTGCCTTTTCCTATGGGTGATCCTTCACACCACCTTTATTATTTAAGAGGGCAGAGGTTTTTTGCTAGTAGGTTCCGCCAGTCAAAAATTACAGGCGATGGTTTTAAGACTCGATATTTTCTGGATGAGAAATTTGAAGGGTTAAGCTCGGATGAAATTTTTATCAGTATCATAGATGAGGTGCTTAAGGCAGATGGGTATTCTCTTGAAGATATACAGAATAGTGAAGACCCTGTGCGTAAATGGGACGAGGTCAAGCAAAAGTTGACCTACAGGTTTGACGGGCCTTATAAAGACATGCCTGTTTATAAAATGGGATTCTGGAACCTGATCAAAGACCGCTCTTCAGAAGAGTGTTATACTTTTCTTTCCCAGGCAGGAGGTTATTACTCTAATACTTTAAACTGGAATGCAGCCGAAGCGTTTCCATATATGGCGGGAGACTTTGCTGATGCAGAAACAGTATATAAGACTATTCAAGGTGGTTTTGACCAAGTGCTTACCTGTTTGGCTTCTTCATTCCTAGAGCTTGGAGGAACTATATGGACAAAAAATAAACTGGTTCGGTTTGACAAAAATGCGGATAGTGAGTACAGGTATGTGCTTAAAATGTATAATATTGAAAGCGACTCCTATTATAATGTCTATGCAAAAGACATCATTTTAGGCATGCCACGAAGATCACTGCAACTGCTCGACCAGTACAATTTCTTTTTTGATCCTGATAAGCAGAAGGAGCTACAACATAACCTTGCCTCTGTTATAATTGAGCCTTCTTTTAAAATATTGTT
Organism: Cytophagaceae bacterium ABcell3; assembly: GCA_030913385.1. NCBI lineage: Bacteria > Pseudomonadati > Bacteroidota > Cytophagia > Cytophagales > Cytophagaceae > Natronocytophaga > Natronocytophaga cellulosiphila. The sequence continues at coordinate 372,021 of CP133159.1, read as the reverse complement.
AGGCTTTGAAGAACCCTGGTGGAAGAAAACATTAGGAGCAGAAGCTGGAGAGTCTATAACCGACCTTCCGATGCGGCAGTGTTACTATTTTGGAACAGATCCTGAAAATTCTCACTCATTGTTCCTTTCTAGCTATAATGATATGAGAACAGTGGCCTTCTGGAAAACCCTTGAATTTGGCAAACCTTTTGGAACACGTGAAACTCGGCTCGTAAAAGGGGGAAATGCGGAATATCCTGATACTTATGACCATGCCACAGAGGCAATGGTGGAAGAGGTAATGAAACAGGTTAGGGAGCTGCACGGTGACAAGATTCAGGTTCCGGTTCCTTACACTTCTGCATACAAAGACTGGACGGAAGATCCGTTTGGCGGAGGCTACCATGCATGGAAGGCCGTTTATAAAGTCTGGGAAGTAATGCCATATGTCCGGCAGCCTATGCCGGAAGAGCGGATATTTATCGCAGGTGAGGCATATTCTGATCAGCAGGGATGGGTAGAAGGAGCATTATGTGTTACAGAGCATATTATGAGGGAGAAGTATGGCCTGTCCTGTCCTGAATGGCTTGATAAAGATTATTACCTAGGATGGTAAAATTAAGTAGGGTTTGCTGAATTCTTTTGACAGAAGTTCTAAAAAAGAGATTGTTTTACTTGTTAGAAATTTAAAAACAGCCAAGTATATGCTTGGCTGTTTTTTTCTTTTTGCCCACGCAATAGGACTGCTGCATACTTTTTCACCCTATACCCCAAAAGGAAAAGTTTCTGGCGTAAGCAATCCATCGGGTTTTATGTGCAGCGGGTGTACCGCTTTTGACTTGTCTATATAAAGAAAAGCATCATACCTTTTTGCGAGTTTAGTTGGTACGTAATTGTGCTTTTCTCTCTTGGGGTCATAGACAACCCCGATAGCTCGATGTTGCAACCAGCTTTCGAATACATTTTTTAGGTTTTCATTGTCCTTAAATATTAACAGCTTATTGTCTGAAGATACAGCGTGCAGTATATCTTCTACGCTGTTTTTTGCGGCTGGCGGTACTTCCATTTCCTCCATTTCAGCTCCCCACATTCGTCCAGCGATGACAGAGCCTTCATAAGATCCAAATCCCACCAGCACCACATCTTTTTCGTCATGCTGCTGCCTAACTAGCTGCCCGACATTCAGCAAACCGTCGTCTGCCATGTCTGTATATCTGGCGTCACCAATATGGGTGTTGTGCTCCCATACGATAACTTTAGCGTCAGGACCATGGAAATCCATAAGGGCGTTCAGCGTTTCGGTCATATGTCTGTCTCGCACATTCCATGAAATGTCTCCAAACTGAGACATAGCCCGGTAGTATTTTTCGGCGTTGTTAATAACCAGCGCATTGATTTCTGTATTTAACCCAGCTTCACTATCTCCATTATACTGGTCTGCGTTTTTTCTTACCTCCATCAGCAGTTTTACCACCTCTTCTTTACAGGTCGGGTCAAGGGTGTTCATTACAGAAGCATAAGCGTCCTCTTGCATATCGTATGGTTCAAAACAGTCTATGGCTCGTTTCGCATATTTGGCAGTTTCTGGGTCTTCTTTTTCCAAATAAGAAACAATAGTTTCCATAGATTCCCATAGGCTATAAACATCTAGTCCATAAAATCCTATTTTTTTGTCATTGGCTAAACCTTGGTTGTGCACCTGCATCCATTGCGTCAGCGCTACTGTTTCCCAGTTTGCCCACATCCAAGTTGGCCATCGTTTAATCTCTTTTAAAACATCGGTGATTTTTTCTCCGGCATCTTTATACCCTTTTACCCATCGATTGATTTTGTAGCAATCGGGCCAGTCCCCTTCTACAGCAATAAAAGAAAACCCTTTTTCTTGTATCAGTCGTTTAGATATTTCGGCCCTCCATGTATAATATTCATGCGTGCCATGGGTAGCTTCTCCCAGTAATACATACTTGGCCTCGCCTATTCTTTCCATTAAAGGGTCAAGGTCTCCTGGCGTTTGGAGTGGATGATATCCTTTTGCTGTTTCCGGACTTATGTGGAGTAAATCGTTTCTACCTATCATCATATTAGGGCTTTATTATAGCTAACTATGAGCTTGCCTTAATGTTAGGTAAATGGGTGCTGGAAGTTGTGATGTAGGGCTTTGGGTGCGGTAGGGGATAAATCGAGAAGTGGATATCTTCAAGTGCAACTGCTAACAATAGGTATAAGCTGACTTGAAGTGCTGGTCTTGATTTTTGTTTCTTTTGTTTGAATTCTAAATGTATTCATGTAATTTATGGGTTCGAATTCAATGGTTCCTGGGAGCAGGCAAATATCCGCAATATACAAGAATGAATACAGAATATTATAAGATTCCGCTTGATTTTAATCGGATTTTTGAAAATAAAGAGCTGAAAAAGTGTGATATCGGTGAGGCTATTTCTCAAAACCTTCAGCTTATCATTGTAAGCCACAATGGGGAGCATAGGCATAATCCTTCGTTTGGATGTGAAATCTGGGAAATGGACTTCGACTTGATCATGAACCTGAGAACATGGGAAGAGAAGTTAAGAAAGTCTCTCTTGAACGCTATCTCTGAAAATGAGAAGAAGCTGGAGCATGTAGAGGTAGAGGTTAAAGTATCGGAAGTGGAAAAGAAATTTATCAAAGACAAATATGCAGCCATAAAGCGCCAGGTTGATATTTTTGTGTATGCTGTTCTGGTAGAGACTGGTGAAAAGTACCACTTTCATACACAGTTGTATTTGAGTCCTATATCTTATAATTAATAAACATGAGCGAGGCTATATATAAAGAGGATATTAAAGGTAGGATGTTGCGTCATGTGGCGGCTTTATGGGGAGTAAAAAATACCGAAGCGCTTGATCCTATTGTTCGTTTACTTGTAGAAGGGTTGGCCGGTGAACTGCATAAAACCCATCAAGAAATTCATACTTTTGAAAAAAGGATTCTTGAAAAAATAGCCCTTCTGTTGACGCCTGGCATTTTGTCCTGCCCTTACCCTGCTCATGCAGTTGCAAAGGCTGTAAGTGTGGAGCCTTCAGATATGCTTTCGGATACCACTTATGTCTCTTATTCTAAGAAGTCTGGCGCTGGAATGCCTGAGTCCAGCTTTAACTTTACTCCAGTTGGTCAATTGAAAATTTTCAATGCTGAAGTTAGTAACCTTTTGATCGGCAATAAGCTATATGCAGTGGATGACTTTGGTCAGAAAACTTTGTTAGCTAATGGGCAATCTTATGAAACGCAAAATAGAAATATCTGGGTAGGGGTTAAGCTTCATGCTGAGATTAAAGATATCGATAGGTTAAACTTGTTTTTTGACCTAAAAAATACCGATTCAAAAAGACCGCTTTTTCAGGTTTTACACGCTGCAGAATTTTATATCAATGGTCATAAAATTAACACGACCAAAGGAGTTGTATATGACGAAAAAATACAAGAAGGCAACCTTTTTTCTGAATATGACCCAACGGTATTGATAGAAAGGGAAGTTAAGCATTTGTATGATGATCATTTTGTCTCTATAAGAACAGAAAAGCAAAAAGCTGATGTAGCAAACCTTATGAGATATTTCCCTGAGGAGTTAGAAGACCTGTTCCTTCCTTCGGAGTTAGAAGATTTTCGTAAAGACCGAATGCTATGGATACAAGTTCTTGCTCCATCCAATATCGAAGACCGTATTTTGCATGACTTTCAGATTTCATGTAATGCCTTTCCAGTTGTTAATCGGCTTGTTAAAAGGCAACAGCAAAGGCTTAAAGGCATTAATAACGTGATGCCTTTTAAAACCGAAGGGTATGAGTTTTTCCTCTCCGTAAAAAGTTTGACTGATAGTACTAATAAGCAGTATAAACAAATACCTTATACCGAAGCGGACCAGAGAAACATTGGTTCTTACTCTGTGAGGATGAATGGTACAGAGCGGATTGATGCGCGAGGCGCAAGGGAGTTTTTATTATATCTTGCAGATTTGATCAGGGATGAAGCGGCTGCTTTTTCTACCTTTGGTCAGGATACAGTAAATAGTGCCGTAAAGGACATAGAGCGATTGCTTGCACAAATAGGGCAACGAATCAATAAAAATAGTACCGCCCACCAAGATAGCTGTCAATATGTTACTGTAGAATATCAGAAAAAGAGCGAGAATTTTCACTTAGAATACTGGGTTACAAATAGTGTATATGCCAACGGCATACATGCAGGTAGTATCCTTAAGCAGGATTTCGGTAGTGCTGTTAAAAACAATAGCTGCATTTTGCTTACCAATACACGTGGAGGAAAACGGGCTTTAGAGCCTTCTAGGCATATAGAGGCTTATAAATATGCTATGCTCAGTCACAACAAGATTGTTACCGCCGAGGATATTAAAGCTTTTTGTATGTATGAATTGGGCGATAAAATATCTTCTGTTAGTGTAAAAAAAGGGCTCATGGTTAGTGAAAACCCTGCCGAAGGCTTAGTTAGATGTGTAGAGGTACACCTGAAGAAAAAAAGGAGGTCACTAGAAGCAATGGAAGAAAATGAGTGGCAGGGGATTATCAATAATTTTAAATCAAAAATGGAACTGCGGTCATCGCTTAACCTTAGCTTTAAGATTGTCCTTGTAGATTAAGAAATCATGATTGACTGCCTAGTAGGGCATCGAACAATGCCCTGCCTGAGAAACAATTTTAAAAGATTTGGATTAAAAGTCTCTCAATTTACTGTACACGGTAAATTAAGAAATGACCGAAAAACCCTTGTACCTATCCCTCATAATTTTTATACAAAAAAAAATAAGTCAACATTTTGGGCGTTTTTCAGCGTGCCATAGTTATTTTCTATGCCATGAAAAACTAAACCATTTCCTACTTGCTAAGAAGGTTGCAGAACAGAGTTTACACCTAATAGTACTTGATCTTTGTTGAGATTAAAGCCGGAAAAATTCTGCTCCTTGCATGTTACCTCAACTTTAATAAAATAATTGGCACCAATAAAAAAATCTGCTATTTCTTCCACAAGCCCTTCTTTTTTACCCCCTTTTAGGAACTGTTTCATATTATTACCGTGCAAGGTGTTTACTTTTATGATTAGGTCAGTTTCGCCATCGCTTATTGGCCCACTGGTTATCATGTTTTTTCCTAATTCACCTACGCCTAGAGGGACAGTTGCAGTCTCCTCTGCTGGTAATGGTTTTATATAAGGGATAATATCAATTTCTGCATCGAGAATCATTCCCATACTTCTTGCCACCAACTCAAAATCATTTCTAATAATATTGATCATGGGTATGATTCTTAGAAAAATATAGCCATGATGATCGTCTAGCCTGTTTAAAACTGGCCATAAATTGGAAAATATTTTGATCAGTTTTGGGTTATTGACATCTTTTTCAAAATCTTCTTCTATTGTATACAGCAAATTTTTTATATGCTGGTACTCACATTCAAATGGCAAAAAGAATTTCCTGGCATCTTCCTCTTCCTGTTTGTGGGTTTTTATTTGGTCGATTACCTCATATTTGTTCTTTTCTGTTCGCCCGCCTTTTTCTTGATGGAATATATTCTCGGGTAAAGAGTCGTAGACACCGTCTCTGTTAGCATGCAGGAAGAGGTATTCTTTATCGTCATATTCTATAAAATCTGTATGAAAACAAGAAACGTCCTTTCTGCACGGCCTTTTAGAGGTGTTCTTGTTTTGAACAACTATTTGTTCTGGCGGAATGCCTAGCCGCTCTAAACCTGAAACTATAGATTCGGCAGTCAGGTCCAAGTCCATATCAATAATGGTGTGCTGAAGCCTCTCTAATATGTTTTTATCTAAAATTTCCATTACATCAAGGCAAATAGTCTTCAGTTATTTTATAATAAGTAACACCGTTTGACCGATGGATAAATTGCTCGTTATTGTGTATGGCATAAAACTTGTCAAGCCTTGCGTTTAGCTCTTCAAAAACCTTCTTAAACTGATGTTTAGGAATTGAAGCTGATGCTAGATGGCTAGGCTTTAATGATTTCAAGCTTGTATTGGTGGATGAATACCCAAAAGCTTTATATATAAAAGTTGAAAGTTTTAGGTTGTTATAAAAGTCATCTTTATTACCAGGAAGTGTTTTTTTCATTGTTTTAACCATGGAATTATAGCAGGTTTTTTGATTGGCCGCACTTAAATTATTGCTTAGGAGATCTAACCTCATGCTTTTGAATGTTATTAGCATGTCCAGGTATTCTTCTTCCGAAAGAAGCAGGCTTTGTTTAAAGTATTTAATGGTGTCTGATGGATATATGGCAACTCCTTTGGCGAAGAAGTTGTGATTTATGTTTCTAAATTTATTTTCCATATTGGCAGGCAGTGAGTTGTTTCCGCCAAAATAACTAGTAAATATTGCATTGGGCTTGCTGTTGAAAACGCCCGGGCTGTTAAAAACTTTACTGACGGACTCTATTACTTGGTTATTTTCGGATTTTATTTGAGATATCAAATTATCAAAAGCACGCAATAAGTAATCCGCATCGGTTTTGTTTCCTACTGTAGGAAACACCAGAAAGCCTTGATGGTTTGAGTTTTCAGGGTAGTCCAAGCAGTATAGGTTACTGGCTCCTGTTTCTATACTTCTGAAAGAATTAGGGTAATTCCTTTGGCGGATATTTCCGACCATGAGCTCCTCTTTGGCAGGGTCTGCTTTTTCAGCGGTTTTTACTAAAAGGCTTTTAGATTGGCTGATAAAAGCTTCGTATTTATCTTCTGAAGAGGAGTATGGTTGGTAAAACATCAGCCTAACGTTTTTAGAGGCTAATGTTTCTGCTAGCTTTCTTGTTTTATAGCTGTTCTCTATGTAGCCATCGTCACCTTTAGTGCTGATCATTACTACAATATTGGTTTCTTCTTCGTGGCCTGTAAAATAGTCAGCTATGCCGTTAAGTCCATCCATAATACCTGAAGCAGAAGCTTGTCTTTTAAACTCTACACTATTCTTTGATACGCTCGTAAGCTCGGGTAGGATCTTAGAAAAGCTTGTATGAAATTGTTTCTGGTTATTGCCAGGTTTTGAACAATCATAAAAGCCATATCTAAAATTTTCGCCATCCATGTTAGATTTAAGATAAGTATCCAGTTCCTGTAGTGTGTTTAGGAAAATAGGCAAATAAGCTCTTGTATCTTCGCCGCTGTTCAAAGCAAAAACTATATTTGTTTTTGCTCTATTGTTGATCATATTACAGAGGTCTGAATAATGTATTTTATTGCCTTTTATATTGAAGATATAAGCATTGCTGTTTTCAAAGGCGTTTAGGACGGTTCCTGTATGCAAAACATTATATGGGCGGTTCTGAATGGTCATTCTTGAAGTTCCAAACACTGGTAAGCCCGGCCATGGAGGGTTATAACCACAGGCTCCTTTTTGTAACGGTACGGCGGAGGACTGCTGTGTGGAGAAATTATAGGCATGCTTGGTAGAAGGAAATAAAAACTGATGAATGGTGTCTTCTTCTACTGAGTGAGGCTCTACACACAATCCTATTCCCCAAGATGCAATAAAGTCGGAAGGTATCCAGCCTAGCATAACAGCCCCTGCGCTACCAGTCTGAAAAGAGGCTTGTTTCCCTATTAGTGACCTGCCTTCGTGGTTTTTGTAAACATATACGATTTCATTAAACAAGCATGTTTTTTTAGGCAGTTCCCTTACAAGTTCCGGGTCTGAGTACAGCTTGATTTTGTCGCCATTGCTATAGCTTTTTAAACTACTAAATATTTCGGAACCGTTTAAGACGGTAACATATTTCGTTGGGCGGAGTGAACTGGCATCTAAAAAGCTTTTGTCGTTAAGCAACAAATTTGCACGACTTACCCATCCAATGTACTCAACATTATCTTCACTGTTTATTTTATTGATTGAAGTTAAGTTGCTTGGGTTATATTTAATGAGCTCTAAAGCGACATCGGTTTCTTTAGCGACATAAAAGCTGTCCAAAAACTGTACTTTTGCAAGCGGGGAAGAAAGTGACTTGTCCGTATAAGTAATATTGTTGCTTCTTGCCGAGTATACTACCCAAGGCTTTTCTATTTCTTTATTGTTTTTACTTGCAGGTTTTTCGGTCGGATACTCATAGCTTTGCGGCTTTTTTTCCACAGACTTTATTTTTCGTGGAGCCACTGTTGGACTTTGGCCTGTTACATAAAATGCAGTAAGTAGCAGGAAATAAGTTAAGAGAACTCTGCTCATTGTCGTTTGTTAATGCTTATTGGTTTTTTTAAAGACTATTGGTGTTTAATGATCAACCTAGAAACACAGTTGGTATTTGGGTTTATTTCGGTTTGAACATCGGCAACAGTTTGCCCAGTTTTAATTTTAAGATTTTGACAGTAGCTGTAAAAGTCAGAAGACATGGCATCGTTTACTACTACTGGTGTATTAGGATTAGCGCATAAAAACTTGTTAACCGCTAATTTGTAATTAGCGTTAAAATTCTCGCCTCGTGCGATTGCCTGAAGTACATCCAGCAGGTCTCCACTAGATGGTGCGCCCCCGCCGCCCCCGCCACTTTTTTTAGGTTTTTTTTCTGTCAATACAGGTTCAGTAACCTCATATTGTGGCAAAATGGTAATCTTGTGTTTGGCAGGTTTGTTCTTGTTGAGATTAGTTTCCAGTGTTACGTTATATACCCCCGGTTTTCTGAATGTATAGAAAGCTTCAGGGTTTCTCGCGTCTATTTTCCCGCTAACTCCGAATTTCCATTCACACCATTCAATGCCTTTGCCTAAAGCCTTAAAGTGAATTTTTTGCCCAGCAATGCCGGATGTGCCGGCAATTATCATAATCATAGAGTCGCCACTTGCAACTGGTGGCGGTGGCATCACTTGAACCAAAAATGTCTTTTCCTTTTTTTTGTCCACAGTTAGTTTCACCAAATAGTTGCCAGCTTCAGCAAAAGCGTATTTGCCTTTTTCTTCCTCGGTGCTTTCACCATTGCCAAACTCCCACTTCACATGTTCGGCATTTCGTGTACTGTCAGCAAAGTAAATATTATCTCCTGCCACAATCCTGTTAGGTTTTACAGAGGCCCTAATAGGTTGTTCTTTAAAAACTGCTGAAACAGAAAATACCAGACCGGCTATTGCCAAGTATATGCCAGCGGTGGTTAACATCAACTTCCTGTTCATAATTATTTGTTCATATTGTTTAGCACCTCTTGTAAACTTAAGTTATTGCGGTTTTGCTGAAAACCCACTTCGCACTCTTCTAAATTCTTTTTAAGAAATGCTTTATTGTTCACGGTATTGACAACTGCTTTTTTATCATAGTAGAGCATACTATAGAAGGTAGCTGCCTGCATATAGGTATTGTGACTGCCGAGCTCTTGGTCTGACTGCCAAAGCTTTTCAAGGGCTTTAAGCTCATAGTTTATACTGCTTTCAAGATGTACTTGCTTGACTTCCGGGTTGAAGCCTGCCAGCATTACCTTTAATGAGTCTAGGTGTTTTAGGTTACCTTTTAATTCTGCCACCAATTTGTTTTTGGCAGCTACCTTTTCTGCTATAGCGTCTTTGTCTTCTAAAGGTTCGCTTTCGTAGTTGCTTAAAAACACCAGCATAAAAACTATAGTAAGCCCAAGCCAGAGGCTTGCCAGATATGCTAGCTGGAGCTTCTTTTCTTCGGAACTTATCTTCAAAAATTTCATATAAGTATTTTGTTAAGGATCTTATTATTTTCGAAATTGTAAGTTTGCCTTATTGCACTCGAGCAGCTTTCTTTTGTAGTTGTCCTCTTCTTCCTTTTCTTCTTGCAGCGATTTTTTAGAATCCAATATAAGGTCAACATCCTTAAGCATGGTTTTGTAAAATTCATATTGGTTATCGCCAGCATTTTCCAAAGCCTCAATTTCTTTGACCGCTTGTTCTTTGACTTTTAAAATTGTTCTTTCCAGCGCTTCTTCATTAGATACCAAGTTTGTATTGAGCAAGCCCAGGTAATTATTTATAGTGTCCATCTTTGCAGATAGAGACGCCATGTTTTCGTTAAAAACCTCCACTTCTTTTTTTCTTTCTTTTATAGCGCTGGCATAGCTTTTAGACGCTTTTAGGAAAAAAAAGCCACAACTAATTGTGATGAAAAGCAAAGCAGTGAAGTAACCGAGGAAAACGAGATACTTCTGCAAAATCTCTTTTCTATTTAGTGCATTCATGTCCTAATTATTAGTCAAAGATGTTTAACTTTTTCACCGTTTGTTTTGCCTGTTGCTGTATAGTTTGGGAAGAAAGCACCACATTTTCTTTTTTCTGCCCGATAAACTCCAAGGTGTCCATTTTGCCCCATATGCTAATCAATGTTTCCATACATGCATTTACTGTTGTCAATGACGCCTTGATATTATAATGGTCATAGTCAATGTTGATGGTATTAAGAAGCGTTCTGTCCAAGTCTCCTGGGCTTAATGATGACCACTCGTAAATGTATTTTAGAAGTTCTTCTTTTTCTTCCGGGTGCATGCATTCTAATGAGGTGTGCACAAGACCCGCCAATGATGACATTAGTGAGATCAGCTTTATCGGCGGCTGCTCTGGGATTTCGTTTTTTAAGGCAAAGTTGTTTTGTGCAATAAAAGCTAACACTTTGGTGCAAACTTCAGAAAAGTTAGTGGCCAAAGGAGAGGGGTTGCTCTTGAGGTGTATTTTTTTTACAACGCTTAGCGCATTTTGGTGAACGTTTTTAAAAGTTTTGATACACTCAGCGTAGAAGTTTTGTAGCTGTGGGTGGCTGTTTATGCTTGTGGATGGCGGAATATAAGATTCATCCAGGGAAAGCATGCCGCCTTTGTTAACTATTCTGCCGACTACAAAGAAATAAGGCCCTAATTCGCCTGCTTTTACTTGTTCGGAGTTCATTATTTCCAGATGGTACTTAACTCCAGTATACGGGTGCCTTGGAGGGTTTTCTTCTAGTGAAGGTTCTCCTTTAGGTGTTCTTTGGTAAGGGTTAGCTACAAGAACTATATTGAATAAATTGGTCTCGCTTGAATTTGCATTGTCCAACAGGTTTTTGGCTTCGCAAGTCAAGTAAGAGTTTTCATTTCTTGTATCTATTTGGATCCTGAATCCGCCTGGAGTTATAGCGTTGCAGTAGTTCATTTCAACTTTTGCACCATTGCCGCCATTCTCCGAAAATTTCAAATTTATGTAATCGGTTTCTCCTTGTATGGGTGGGAGGAGCCCAAAGTTATGTGCTGTTATACGTGTTGATATAGCATCTCTTACTAAGTCAGTAAAGTGTTTATCTGAATCAATGAAGTGGTCTTTGGAAATCTTCATGCCATCGACCCAGTTGACCGGGAAGTTCTTTAAAGGATAGATCATATCTTAGTGTTGTTTACTGTTCACCCTTTTGCACACAATTGTGCAAGGAGCTTTGGCTAGACCGTTCTCTTCTATAGTTTTGTCGTAATCTATAAATCTTTTGTTTTTAAGCAGGGAGGGTTTAAGGTAGAACATCCAATTGTAAAGCTCTCCGTCCTCATCACAATACTGTATTATATTGTCGCAGTATTTGACATTATAGTCATGGATGAACATTTGAAACCATTCATCAAAAGTAAAGTCTAGTGGAGCTTTGGCTTTTACATTGATAAAGTCACTGTCTTCCGGATTTTTTCTCAACTCTATTTCTAAAATTGTTATTCTTTCTAGTGTTTCGGATGTAAAAGTGGGCTCTTGGTAGTTGGGGTTGTATTTCCAAAGCTTATAAATTTCGGTTGGTATGTCCAGTAGTGCATGGTATGTCCAACGAAATAGCATGGGTAGTGCTAAAGTAAAAGTGCAGGTGCTGGCCATGAACCCATATTGTAAGCTCCCAAGCTTGTTGAAGATCAATGAAAAGAGGTAGCTGCCTAGGCACAATATGAGTACGGTGCAAAGCAGGCTCATGGATTTGTCGTTTATATCGTTGCCTGTTGAGAAAAAACTTTCTGTTTTTTTAGAATAGAGGTAGCCTAAACAGAGAAAAATAAGCTGAGTGGCTATATAAAAGCCAGGCATAAAGAAGGTGCCGGCAAAGGTAAACAAACCCGGAACTGCTAAGATAAGTCCACAGAGCAATATAAATACTATCAAAGCCTTATTGCTTAAGGCTTCATTTTTCTTGTTCAGCACTACAAGTACTGCTGCAAAAATGATTGTTACCAGTGGCAACAAAATATAGTTGGTGAAAACGCCCTCCGGTTTCATATGTTTTGGTAAATGCCAGAAAATTTCTTACAAAGCTTTGCAGTTTGGAGGAAGAGGAAAAGCTGCAAAACTGAATGTAAAAGTAATAAAAAATATTACAGTTTCATACCTTTTAAGAAAAGCGTAACTTTTTTATCTATTTAATTGTTTAGAGATTTTTTTTTTATAATATTTCGGAAACATTAAGCTTATTCGTCCTTTGTACATTAAGTGTTGTAACATATAATTACTGTTTAGTCTAATATATTTTTGTAAAAAAATCATAAAATTGTTTTGCCTGAATTGTATGTTTATGCCTACATGAAAATGTATTTCGGGTAGCTATGGGTTTTATAGGCTGTCTTTTTTAGTATTCTTACATGGGTCATTTGTTAAATATAAGTGAAAACTCAAGAGCTGTCTTGAGGATTGCTCAGGCTTTTGCCAGAGAAAATAAGAACGGGTGCTTAGGAGTGTCCCACCTTCTTCGTGCACTTATGCACAGGGAGAGCGGGCTGCATGGCTTTCTGCAATCTCTGGATAAGGACATCTCCTATCTGTCTGAATGGGCTGAGGTGAGAATAGACGAGTGCCCTAAAGTGTCGAAGCTGCCCGATGTACTTTCGCCTGACGATGCTGTGGCTCAGGTTATGGAAGAGGCAGAAAATATTAGGTTTAAAGTCGGGCTGGATCTTATAGAACCGGTATGTCTGCTTGCTGCACTTGTGAAGCCTGGCTATGGCTATTCTGCTGATCAGCTTAAGTCGCTTCCGCTTAGGGAAAAAGAAATTCTTGATGCCCTAATAGGCACTACAGGAATGAAACCTGCTGCGCAAAGTGCAGAACCATTATTGCAAGTTCCCGCAAATGCCGGTACCGGTGCTTTGTATATATACTGTACAGATAAAAATGCCCGTGTTAAAGAAGGGAAGACCGACCCTGTGGTGGGAAGGGATAAGGAGTTGCTGATGATGACGGAGGTTCTTGGGAGAAGGAGTAAGCCTAATGTGTTGATCCTTGGAGAGCCAGGGGTGGGTAAGTCTGCTTTGGTTGATGGTTTTGTCTCCAAGGTTATAGAAGGTAAAGTGCCTGAAAACCTCAAGTCTTCAATTGTTTTTGAGTTGGAAGCAGGAGCGTTGCTTGCCGGAGCTTCTTATAAAGGAGAAGTGGAGGACAGGCTGAAGAAAATCATTAAAGACCTGAAAAGCTTTGAAAAGGCCATCTTGTTTATAGATGAGATTCATACGCTTACAGACCCTAAAGGCCCAGCAGGATCAGGTGTGGCCAATTTGCTGAAACCCGAACTGGCACGGGGCGAGCTTACCATTATAGGAGCCACTACCCAGGAAGAGTTCAGAAAGATCATTGAACCGGACAAAGCGTTTAACCGCAGGTTTGAAACACTTACAGTGCATGAGCCGGATGCTGTTACGGCGGCTAAAATGGTGCAGGGGCTGATCCCTAAATACGAGGAGCATCATAAATTGGATGTGTCCCCGCACGTGATTAAGGAATCTGTGAGATTGGCCAAAAGGTATATTAAGGACAAAAGACTTCCTGATGCAGCCGCTGACCTGCTGGACAGGACAATGGCCGCCGTTAAGATGATGAAAGAAACTTCTGAGGAGGAAATCCTGCTGTTGGAAAAAGAAGTAACGGCTATGGGACAGTCAGAACTTCCTGAAGATGAAAAACTGACAGAGCTTCGCTGGCTTTATGCCACACTTTTTAACAGGATCAGTCCTATCCTTTCAGCACGGCTCGATGAGCAGCAGGATGTGGCTGATGCAGAGTCGTCTGAGGAATTGCAGCCGGTACTTGAATCCATTATTCAAGGTCTTAGGGAGGCATTGGGTGAAACCAAGTCAGAGGTGACCACACATGACCTGGCTTCTGTGATAGCGCATAAAACAGGCATCCCTATTGGTAAAGTGCAGGCTAGGGAAAAAGATAAGTTGCTGTCTATTGAAGACCACCTGCAGAAGCGGGTAATCGGGCAGGACCATGCCATTAAAATACTTTCGGACACGGTTGTGGAGTCGCGTAGTGGGATACTTAAGGCAGGGCAGCCTATTGGTTCCTTCTTTTTTCTCGGCCCTACCGGTACGGGAAAAACTGAACTTACGAAAGCCATAGCTGAATTCCTTTTCAATGACGAAAAGGCCATGATCCGCTTTGATATGTCAGAGTTTAAGGAGGAACATTCTGCTGCGCTGCTTTACGGGGCTCCTCCGGGATATGTAGGATATGAAGAGGGCGGTATGCTTGTCAATAAGATCCGGCAGAAACCTTATTCTGTGGTACTCTTTGATGAAATTGAAAAAGCTCACCATTCGGTATTTGATATTTTCTTGCAGATTATGGATGAAGGGGTGTTGCATGACAAACTGGGCAAAGAAGGGGACTTCAGCAATGCCATTATAATATTTACCTCTAATATTGGTAGCGAGTGGGTTGTGGAGCAGTTCCAGAAAGGGCTGATTCCCTCTTCGCAGCAGCTTATGGATGTTATGGGGAGAAATTTCAGGCCTGAATTTTTGGCAAGGCTCAGTGAGATCGTTCCTTTTGCGCCTATTGCTGAAGACAATGTGGTACGGATACTGGATATACAATTGGCCTCTCTGTTCAGCAGCCTTAACAAGTTGGGCGTACAGTTGTGCCTTTCAGAGCAGGCCAGAAAAAGCCTTGCACTATCAGGCTTTACCCCTAAATACGGTGCCCGTCAATTGAGTGCTGTCATCAGGAACCGCTTGCGCCGGCCAATTGCCAGAATGCTGGTGTCCGGAAAGCTTGGTAAAGGTGATGTGCTATACGCAGACATGCCCGATGGTAAAGAGGAACTGTCATTTGAAATAAATAAAAGTCATACTGAAGCAGGTTTATCAGAACTGCCTTCAGTTCAAAAAGAACATGTTAAATTATAAAAGACAATTCTATGTACAATTATGGAATAGGTGGAAATGAAGTAAAAGCAGATGCTTCAGAAGCAATTTCCGAGATTGCCAATAACAAAACTTTACTTGTACAGAAACTTACCGCCAATGAGCCTCCTAAGCCGGAAGCTGTATATGGGCTGAAGACTGTGGAAGAGGTGTTTGAGCATTTTAAACCAGTGTGTAAGGTAGAATTTGAAACTTCGGAAGGGGGGACAAAAGAGGAAGAGTTCAGGTTTGCCAACCTAGGAGACTTTGGGGCAAAGAATGTGGTGAAAAACAGTCCCTATTTATCTGAACTAGATACTGAAGTTAATCAATATGGTAAAATTGCCAAGCAGTTCAAGAGCAATAAAATTTTGCAGAACCTGTTGGCAGACCCTGAAAGCAACAAGGCTTTGATCGATGCGCTTACCGCTTTGCTTGCAGAACTAAAATCACAGGACTAAAAAGAACTTTCATTAATGGCATTAGAAGAAGACAAAACTGTACAAGGCGCACCGGCTTTAGAGACTAAAGAACAGGTGGCGTCGCAATTGGAGAGCAGTCTCAACAAACTGGACAAAGTAGGAGGCTTTTCCTTTTTAGAGTCTGTTATAGACGGACTGGCCAATGTTAATCCGGGAAGGAAAGCTCGGAAAAACATATTCATGACAGATCCAAGCAAAAAAAACGAGCGGGAGGCACTTAAGAAAAACCTAGAGACTTGGGTAGATCTTTTGAGCGAAGGTGGAAGCGCTGCGGACATTGTTGAAAAAAGTGAGCAAAAGGCAGAGGAGTCTCAATCGCTCCTGAACAAGAACTTGGGCAATGCGCTAAAGTCTTTCCGTGACCTTGAGCAGAGCTACCGTTCTGTGGCCCTATTTTATAAAAATACTGAAGCCGACAAAATCAATAATATTACGGTCTTGAATGCTTCCATGGATCAAGTTACTGATCTGGACAATTCAAGGTTTATCGATTATGTGGCGGCTGAGCTAAAGCAGAACTATGACAGGCTAGACTTGAGGGACAATTATTCCTTGCTGGTGATTCCTGGATATATGGGGCCGAACAAAGTGGTGGAAAAATGGGCCAAAATCGCACATGAAAACAAGGTGATGCTTGTAACGGATTTCGCCAACCTCGATTCACCCGATGATGTTGTAGACCTGTTTACCGATGGCAACTATACAGGCGGTGACCTGTTCCGCTCCAATATTATTATGACCTGCAACTGGATAGTGGGCAGGGGCAAAATAGAACAAGTGGGAGAGGAAGAAGACCTTTTGGTGCCACCTTCTGCGGCACTTGCCGGAAAAATGTATTATACCATGATGTCGCAGGTTACAGCGGGTAAAAAGCATGGTAGCATTAATGAGGTTGATGCCGTGAGTTTTGGTCTTAAGAAAAGTGAGATTTCCCATCTTGAAAAAATAGGTTTGGTGCCTATGGTAAACGAGTATGGAAAAGTAATGGCATTTTCAGCCAAAACACTTTTCAATGGCGACAACCTTGGACTGCAGACCTACTCTGTAGTAAGGGTGTTTGACTATATAACAAAAGTCCTTTTTGACTTTTTGAACAGACGGGCATTCGAAAACTGGACTTCCAGGCTCGAAGCCGATCTTAGAAGCCAGATTGTAAAGTTTCTTGATAGCATTCAGGGGCCTGATAAGCTTATCGAGAAATTTAAAATCCACAGGCTAGAGCAGGATCCCAACCAGAAAGATAGGGTTCTGATCGACATTCACATCACACCTTTCTTCCCTGCAAAAAGCTTTGTTGTAAGGCTTGACGGGCAAAAGGGCGATGATGGTACATCATGGAACAGCGAGTACAACCAATCATAAATTTCTTCTTTTTTTTTCAAACAACTTAACTTTTTTATTATGGCTTTTAGAGCAGAACTTGATATCGCAGGAACTAAATTCGACGTATTGAATTGTTCCTTTAACATGAGCAGAGACACAGATCCTAAAGGGAGACCGTCTTCCAACGTATATGGTGGGCGCATCACTTTTGAAATTGAGTCTACTGCCGACACAAGTATCATCGAAAAGATGGTAAACAGTCAATTCAAACCATTTAGTGGAACCATCACGTTCAAAAAACATGACGAAGATGCTAAAATGAAAGAGCTGACTTTTGACAATAGCTATGTTGTATATTACCAGGAAGGTATAGATGTAAAAGGTGAAACGCCTATGACCATCAAATTTACCATTTCTGCTGAAACAATTAAGATGGGCAACGCGGAACATGACAACCGCTGGCCTAAGGCTTAATTGTTGAATTAATGATGTTGCGCCCGGACTTGTCCGCTGTTTATAATTTATGATTGTCCGGGTGCGGCATTGTTTACATTAGATAAGTTTGTACTTGGGAAAAGATTGTTAGAGACTGGGCTTTATAGAGGAATATATGCCGGAATACCAGATGCTTATGTTGGATACTCGGGGCTTTACTTATAATTATATTTTAAATTGGTTCAACGGCATGATTACCTTTTTAGGCGATGTTTAACTTTATTCTATTCATAAACTATTGTGGGGTAAAGAATGGCCCGCGGGCCTATGATGCAGAAGACACAACGGCATCTTTTACGCAGACGCAGTTTTTTTTCTTAAGTACTGCTTTGTGGGCAACTATTTTAGGGCTTCTTCCTATTACTTTTTCAAATACAACAGTAGCTGTAGTTTTTGCAGTTACCGCATTGCTGAGTTTCTGGTACAAAAAAAAAATTTAAATCTGTGATATATAAAAACAAGTTTTCACAACGGTACAAGAGAGCCCCGGTTTCGATCAAAAGGAAGTACAACATAATCAGTTATTTTCTGTTTTTTGGTCCCTTTGCTGTTCTTGTAGCATGTTGTTTTACTTTTTTTGCTAACTACAGTCTCAGGTAGATTGTAAATTGTATAGTATGGAAAAGCAGATTGTACTATCTTATACTTTAAGGGAGCTTGGGCTTTACCTATGTGTTTGCTCTATGGTTATAGCATTATTGGGAAGCGCTACTTTTTTAATAACCGGGGGTGGTCTTGTCCTTTTTCTTGTTGTGTCTATATTATGCAGTTTAGCACTCCTATTTACAAACAAGATAATACGAAGAAGGAGACGGGCTGAGATTTTGAAGGGAATGCTGTATCTAGGTGATAAGATCTGCCCTCTAAAAGCTTTGGTTAGTTATAACCTGACAAAAAACATTTATAAGGAAGAGCTGGTCTTACGGTTTAGGAAAGACAACCTCTACCTGGTTGACACGTCTGAGAGTTTCCGGGTGCTGAAGCAAATAAAGAAAATTTTTTTTGAAGCAATTGGCCGTGCAAACGTACAGAGGAGCAGTGCTGAAAGGGTCCGTAAATCAGGTTTTTTTGATTTTCGTTCTGGCAGGGTTTATTCCTGGTTCATGTTAAGCTTTTTTTTATTTGGGCAGGCTATATGGTGGCTATGCCAGAGAAGATAGCAGCTAACAAACTAATATTTTTTACTGTATGCCTTACTGCCAGCTTGCCTGCTTTATTGGTGTTGTTTTTTCGCAGGAGAAAGCAGGTATAAAATATTTAAATAATACTATAAGATTTTTAACCCTTTAAAACATCTCCGAGCATGTCAAGAGAAATAAAATACGAAATTGTCATAGATGGCAAGGCCATTGTGCACTTTAACAGCCTTACTATTCGCCAAGCATTTAATTCTCATCATGTATTTGAGCTTGTAGTCGATCAGGATACCCTTCAGGAACCGGGAGCGCATACCATCCTTGATGCCCGCGATTACATTGGCAATTTTCTGACCGTTTGCTTCGGCGACAAGGATGCAGACGACAATGTCTTTAAGGGATTAATCACAGAAGTTTCCATGTTACAGGAGGAAGGGTTATGGGGCAATATTATGCTAAAAGGGTACAGCCCTACCTGGCTTATGGAGTCCGGCGCCCATCACACTTCGTTTGAGGACATTACACTTAAAAAGGCTTTGGAGGAGGCCATGAAGGATGTGGCCGGAAATGACATGGAAGTTATTGCAAAACCTGCTTTTGCAGGTGCCATACCTTATGTATGCCAATACGGGGAGAGCCGCTTCAGCTTTATCAACCGGCTTGCCTGTGAATACGGGGAATGGTTTTTCTACGATGGCTATAAGCTATATCTCGGGAAACCTGCAAGTCCTGAAAATACCGATCTTATTTATGGGGAGCATATCTCGCGGATGAGCTTTTCCATGAAGATGGTGCCATCGACCATCAGCCATTACAGCTATCATTCCAAAGACGATAATGTAATGACCGGTAACCTGCCCGGTCAGGTAGACTCCGGAAGTTATACCCGCAAAGCCTTGGAAACCTCAGACAGTTTTTACAGAAACCCTGTTTCCCAACCAGTAAAAACACGGGTCAGTACCCAAAGCGACCTAGACCGCTATGCTAAAATACACAAAAAGAAATTTGCCGCATCGGCTGTGATATTGGAGGGTGAAGGGGATTGTCCAAAAATAAAGGTCGGTCATATGGTTACGGTCAAAGTTTCAAAAAAAGGCTTGGGCATAGGTTATGAAGACCACGGAGAGTATACTGTAACGAGCCTCGTACACCATTTGTCCGGAACGGGTGCCTATTCCAACAGCTTTGAGGCCATACCGTCGGATAACGAGGTAATGCCTTTTAATGCGGAGAAGCCCCTTGCGGAAAGCCAGATAGCTTTTGTTAAGGACAACAATGACCCTGACGGCTTGGGCAGGGTGAGGGTACAGATGCTGTGGCAGCAGGCGGAAAACAAAACAACGGACTGGATACGGGTAATGAGCCCGGATGCCGGCGCCAGTGATAAAGTGGGCACCAACCGGGGCTTTGTGTTCATACCGGAAGTGGGCGACCAGGTGGTGGTAAGCTTTAGGTATAATGACCCGGACAGGCCTTTTGTGCTCGGGAGCATGTTTCACGGAAAAAATGCTTCTGGCGGGGGCGATGGGAACAATGTTAAAAGCCTTACAACAAAAAGTGGCTGTACCGTTACCCTTGACGACGCCAAGGAGAGCGTGACAATAAGTGACCCCGGCGGAAGTACCATTGTACTGAACGGTGACGGTTCCATGACCATCTCTGCCCCTGACAAGATTGATATACAATCGAAAGAAATAAATATTGTTGCAGAAAAGCAGGTTTCGATAGAAGGTAAAAACAAAGTGGAGGTAGGTTCTCAGGAAGTGGCCATAGACGGAACCACCAAAACTACTGTCAACAGCAGTTCAAAAGTGGAAATCGGGGCAGCTTCTGTGGAAGTTGAGGGGAAAGCCCAGTTAAAATTACAGAGTGCCATGGTCGATATGGACGGTACTGCTATGACCAATGTAAAAGGCGGATTGTTGAACCTCAACTAAAAGGGATGTTATGAACAACGAACACAACCCGATAGCCTTGAAGATAAACAAAATCCAGAATAAGTGGATTGCAGAGGCTTCTCCGCTTAAGGAGTGCAAGCTTGTAAGGTGGCTCTTGAAAGATGACCAGCCCAGACTATTTGAAGGGTTCCTACGCCTGGAAGCTTCTGCCTCAGGGGCGCTCCCCGAAGTGGTGGTGACCATGCTCATGCCTTTTGAGGGAGCCTGTGGCCATAGCAAAAAAGTGATGAAGGACTGGCTCAAGGAGTTGGGAAAAGATGAAAACCTTGTGCAGTCACTGGAAAACAGTGGGTATAGCTATTTCGGCAGCCTTTCGAAGTTTGAGGTGCTTCTTGAAGACAAGGATGTGGACGGGGACAGGCTTTTTGTTGATTTTCTTAGTGATTTTCAGGGGGCTGCCTGTAACGGCCTGAAGCTTGCTCTTGCCCTTTACCCGCAGCTTGTTTCTGATGTTAAAGATTATACCCAGTGGCTGGACAATCTGCTGAAGGTTGGGCTGCCGGAAGATGTGCTGTTCATGGTATTTGATTTTGCCGATGAACGCTATTTTGATAAGCTGGTGCATAAGTACCCTGAACAGACTAAGACACTTTATGTCAGCACAGGGGGAGATGAGGACAACGGGGGTGCCGGAATGGACACACCTTCAGGGCCTGCAGATCCTGAGGTTCGCTTCCGGGAATGTGTGTTGAAGATGTCCGACGCTGTAAATGACAATAACCTTTCAGTGGTG
Source organism: Cytophagaceae bacterium ABcell3 (assembly GCA_030913385.1). Lineage (NCBI taxonomy): Bacteria > Pseudomonadati > Bacteroidota > Cytophagia > Cytophagales > Cytophagaceae > Natronocytophaga > Natronocytophaga cellulosiphila. The sequence continues at coordinate 350,799 of CP133159.1, read as the reverse complement.
AAGCAATGGGGGCAGAAGGGTCTTGAAGTTGCCCAGTCCACCGGATCTGCATATTTTCTCTCCGTGGCTAGCCTTACCTATGGTGCCATGCTTTTTAATTTCAAAGAAACCGGAGAGATAAAAACATTAATAGAGCGGGGTTTGGTGCTTGCCCGTAAAGGGCTGGATGCCGGTGACAATGCATGTCAGCAGCTCCTTGTTACGGGACAGGGCTATATGGCAGCCTGTTGTCAGATAGAAGGTAAAAAAAGTATGGCGGCTGCTATTTTCGAAGAGCAGGGTGACCTTGCGGTGCAGTATGGCATGCCGGTTCAGGCACTTACCGCATGGTGGCAGGCCGCTGACCTGTATAAGGAAAAGGATAAAGAGAAGCATGCCTTATTGCTGGAAAAAGCTTACAGGACAGGTGCGGCATTGAAACCGGAAGAGCTGGAGGCCTCCTGTATGGCATATATAGCTTTTGATTACCATGAGGTTTGCAGGAAGAAAAAGGACAGGGCAACCTGTGCAGAGATTGATACTTTTATGGCCGGGCTGAACGGACCTGAATGGATGGGTTCGGCAGAGCGGCATAAAAAAGAGTCTAAGCGCAAAAAGCGCTTTATTGTTATTTAAGATTTTTATGGACTTATATATTTTTTAATAGTATGCTTTTAGCCAACAAGCACTATACCATGGTCATGGGTATGGACATCCACATGGTTACCATACCGCCCGGAGTACCGACACCCATACCGCACCCTTTCATAGGCTTTGTCATGGACCCTATGGACTATGTGCCCTTTATCGGATCCACGGTATTTATCAACGGCGTGCCCCGTGGCACCAGCGACACCAACGGGATGCTCGGTATAACAAAACATATCCCTATGGGCGGCCCCTTCACCATGATGCCCATGATCGGGCACGAGTCCGTCAACTTTTTCGGCAGCCTTACCGTCAAGGCGCAGGGCATGGCCCTCAGCCCCGCAGGATATATGGTCATGAGCTGCAACGACATCGGCATGCCGCTCACCGCCACCCCCGGCAAAAAGATGAAGCCCAGGCCGAGTCTCTTCCTGCCAAGTTCGCAGACCGTCCCATTGCCGGGCGGAAAGCCTGTCATGGTAGGCGGCCCTTATGCGCCCGACCTGGCCGGTGCCGCCAAAAGGCTGGCCATGTCCTATGGTTTCGGCGGGCTGCTCAAAGTAGGGGGAAAAGCCGGAAAAGCTGGCCTTTCGGCATGCAAGAAAAAGGTAAAGGCCGCAGGAAAACATACCAAAGGGCAGAAAGACAGCCTTACAAAATGTATCGGTGACCCAGTGGATATGGTCACAGGGCGCGTTATTTACGGGGGCACGGACTTCGAGCTCCCCGGGCCACTGCCCGTCACCTGGGAAAGGAGCTGGTACTCGGACTCCTCCTATGAAGGGCCGCTGGGGCACGGCATGCACCACTGTTACGACCTTTCCCTGCACTTTTTCAAAGAAGAAGAGGCCATCATGCTGGTGCTGCCCGACGGCAGGACAGCCTCCTTCCCTTTTTTGGTGGCAGAGGGCGAATCCTTCTACAACCGCATGGAAAAGCTCACCCTTACCTGTGTCAACTTTAGGGAATACCGCCTGAAAGACCATGAAAAAAACCTGACCTATACCTTCCGGAAAGAAGGCAGGGAGTTTTTCAGCCCCGTAAAACTTGAAAACACGGCCGGACAGGCCTTGCACTTTACCTATAACCAGCGCAGCTGCCTGACCTGGATCACCGACACGGCAGGCCGCGAGATCAGGCTGCACCTGGACCATGGGGACAGGATCAAGAAAATTACCGCCAGGCACAAAAAGAAAGAAAAGACCCTGGTGGAATACCGGTATAACGAGGCCGGCGACATGGAGGTGGTTGCCGATGCCCTCGGACAGGAAACAAGGATGCAGTACCGCAACCACCTGATGGTGTCCAAGACCGACCGCAACGGCCAGACATTTTACTGGGAGTACGACGGCCACTCTACCGGTGCCAAGTGTATCCACACCTGGGGCGACGGGGGCTTGTTGGAAGTCAGGCTGGATTACGGACAGGGCAAAAACGTGATGACGGACTCCCTGGGCCGCAAGACCGTCTGTTACTACAATGCAGACAACCTCTGTACACAGGTAACAGACCCGGAGGGCAACCATATCTTCCACGAGTACACCGACTATTTTGAGCCCTACCGGGACATTGACGAAGAAGGCAACCTGACGGGCTATACCTACGATGACCGGGGCAACCTCAAGTCGGTGGTGTACCCCGACATGACCTCTTCCGTGTTTGTCTATGACGACCAGGACCGCCAGATACTGTCGGTCAGCCCCGAAGGGAGGAGCACGGTAAAGGTCTACAACGAACAGGGCCTGCTGTGGTCGGTGGAAGACCCCGACGGCAGCGTCAGCAGCTTCCAGTACAACGGACAGGGGCTGGTGGAAAGCATACGCGACAACAAAGGGCGGCACACAACATTCAAGTACGACGGAGACCACAACCTGGCACAGGTCACCTTCCCCGACGGTGCAGAACAGGAATGGGGCTATGACGCCTTCGGGCGGTGCTTCTACTCCAAAGACCCCGAAAAGCGCGAGCAGAACTTCTACTATGACGACCTTGGGCGGCCCGTGCGCGTGTGCCTAGCCGATGGCAACATCATAAAGCTGTCCTACAATGCCTATGACGAGGTGGTCCATGCCGAGGACATGCAGCACAAGGTGCGCTTTGAGTACACGCCCCTCGGCAGCATCAAGCTGCGGGAGGAGGACGGCGCCAAGGTACACTTCAGGTACGATACCGAAGAGCAGCTAAACGCCATAATCAACGAGCACGGGGAGGTATACCGCTTCAAAAGGAACGGCAGGGGCGATATCGTGGAAGAGGCGGGCTTTGACGGCCTTACCAGAAAATACGTCCGCGACAAAGCGGGCAAGGTAATAAAAGTGGAAAGGCCGGGCGGCAGGCACACCACCTATGAATATAACCGCAAGGGTCAGATCTGGCGCGCCGAGCACAGCGACGGCACCTGGGAGACCTATGCCTACGACAAGGACGGCCAGCTGATAGAGGCGGTAAACCAGCACAGCAAGGTGATCCTCACCCGCGACAAGAACGGCAGGGTAATCAAAGAAGACCAGGACGGCTACACGGTAGAGAGCAGCTACGACAAACTGGGGCTGAGACAGCACATTGGCAGCAGCCTCGGTGCGGACATACAGCTGGGGCGCAACGAATCAGGCTTTGTCACCAGTATGCAGGCCAGCCAGCAGGGCATGAAACTCCCGTGGCAGGCAGAGATCACCTACAACAGCCTTGGACAGGAACTGGACAGGGAACTCGGCATCGGCAACGTAAAGAACCAGTTCGCCTACGACCTGTCGGGGCGCCCGAGGGAACAGAAGACCTGGAACGGTACCGGTGCCCGTCGCCTGCACCGCCACAAGCAATATTACTGGCACCCCAACGACCGCCTCCAGCGCATCCACGACGTGCTGACAGACACTGCCACCAGGTTCCGGCACGACAGCTTCGGCAACCTGATCGAAAGCCTGACCGTTCAGGAATATCGTATACAGGGAAAGGAAAACTACTTCCGTGACGAAGTCGGGAACATATTCCGTGAAGAGGAAAAGAAAGACCGGAAATACGGCGCGGGCGGAAAGCTACTGGAAAACAAAGGGGATAAATATAGCTACGATGAAGAAGGCAATTTAATCCAGAAGGCGACCCAAGAGGGCAACTGGATTTACGAGTGGAACGGCAACGGCAGCCTGAAACAAGTGACCCGCCCCGATAACAAAACCGTCAGCTTCGAGTATGATGCACTGGGGCGTAGAACAGCCAAAATATATGACGGAAAGATCACCCGCTGGCTGTGGGACGGAAACACGCCCATACATGAATGGAAATACGACCTTGAGAACCGCCCCAAAGATGTGGTGGACGAATGGGGCTTTTTGTCCAAAGACCGCGAAGAGCCTGTAGAAAACCTAATAACCTGGGTGTTCGATGATGGCAGTTTTAAGCCAGCGGCAAAAATAGTCGGGGAAGAATACTATTCCATCATAAATGATTATCTTGGCACCCCAAAAGAAGCCTATGACAAATACGGCGACAGCGTCTGGAAGTGCGAACATGAGACCTACGGGAAGGTAAAAAGCTGTGAGGGTGAGGAAGATTTCATTCCTTTTAGATTCCAGGGTCAGTACCATGATACCGAGACCGGTCTTTACTACAACCGGTTTAGATATTATGCCCCGGACGAGGCAATGTACGTGAGCCAGGATCCGATTGGGCTTGAGGGGGGAGATAGGTTGTATGGGTATGTGAGGGATAGTAATGCATGGATAGATCTTTTAGGTTTAAATGTGAGTTCAGGAGCTGGAAGGACTCATGTAACCTACCAAGGAGTAAAAGGTGGAAAACCCTATACTGGATATGCAAGCGCTCCTAGTGATTTAGGATTAACAGCTGATGAAATCGTAAGCAGAAGATACGGAGGGATTTTTGATGAGTTAGATGATATTCCTAGTGTGGTTTATGAAGGTGAAGGAATGAAAGGTAAACAAACAGCAAGAGGATTAGAACAACGATTATACGAAGCAGATGTGGATAAGTATGGAAAGGATCAAGTTGCTAATGCTCAAAACCCAGTAGGTCCAAAAAATAAAAAGAGGAAAAAGTATTTAAAAGCTGCAGATGAACATTTAAGTAAAAAAAATAAAGTAAAATGTTCTTAAAGTATAATCAATAATGGAAAAGAAAAAAGTAATTCCTTGGAAAGAAAACAAGATAATAAGTATTGAAACAAGAAAAGGAACATATGTAATAGCCCAAATGCTTAAGTCCCCTTATTTAAGGTTTTACAACACTTTTATGGATAGTGAAAATTGGGGCAAGATAGATTTAAGTTTTTTTGAAACTTTGTTTGTGAATTCAGTAACAAAACAATTCTTACAGAGCAGCAATATTAGTGTAGTCAAGGATGCTATTCCTGATTTAAACAGAGAATTGCCTAAAGAATGGATACAAGGATATATGGGAAATAGAAAAGTGAAAGTTTGGGCAGAAACTGAAAATGAAAGAGAATTTATCATTTTAGGAGATAAACCAGGTGGAAGCCTCATTTCGAGAGACATTTCCAAAGGAGGAAACCAAGATAAGAAGATCATTCTTCATGATATTCCTTTGGATGCTAATAATATAATTGATGAACATGAGTTAACAGGATTATGTGTGTTTCCTTTATCTAATGAAAGACTCTTTTTATGCCATATTTTAGGAAAAAATGTCGATCCTAATAAGGATTTAATTTTTGATAGATCTATTCCTTTAGAGTATAAAATTTATATAGACATAAAGACAGCTACGGGACATAATGAAAAGGATCAGATATTGAATGAGTATTATTATTAATAGCACTCTGCACTGCACAACGCCAGACAAAACCATTTAAAACCTTTGGATATTCAAATTAACAGACCATCAGCATGTTGTTAATGATGGTCTGTTTTAACTTTTTGTTCTGGCATTAGCAAGAAACTCAGGTCAGGTATTCTTAGCATATCCCGCAACCCATCCGGTTAATTCTTATCCTTTCTTTACCAGCTTCAGAAATTTGCAGAGAATATTGATGTTTGTCGGGTATTTTTCCGTTCATTACTTCCAGGGGAGTAAGTCCCAAAAGGGCACCGTGTGGCTTTGAGTTATAATCATCTATTGAATTTTGAAGTACTGTAGTAAGCTTTTCAAGGGACTCGATTTCTCCTTTAGGAAAGATGTACTGGTATTTGAGGTGTTTGTTAACGGCTTCCACCATGCTCTGCACAACGCCAGACAAAACCATTTAAACCTTTACGAATATTCGAATTGTCAGACCATCAGACTGTTGTGAGTGATGGTCTGTTTTGATTTTATTTTTTGGGTATAAGGGATGAACTTCGTTCCGATCTCTTAACAGATTCCGCAACCCATCCGGTTAATTTTTATCCTTTCTTTACCAGCTTCGGCAATCTGAACCGAAAACTGGTGTTGATCGGGTATTTTTCCGCTCATTACTTCCATAGGAGTAAGTCCGAAAAGCGCACCGTGTGGCTTTGAGTTATAATCATCTATTGAATTTTGAAGTACTGTAGTAAGCTTTTCTAAAGACTCGATTTCACCTTTGGGAAAGATGTACTGGTACTTGAGGTGTTTGTTAACGGCTTCCACCATGCTGTTTGAAAAAGACACATCCTTCTGAGCGATGATGTGCGCTGCTTCTGTTTTAAGATGGGTGTTTTCTGTACCATCGTCGGTCATAACGGTGGTGGAGGATATGTTAAAACTAGTCACTGCCTGCCGGAGGTTTTTCGGTTCCTTTCCATCATAAATGATTATCTTGGCACGCCTAAAGAGGCCTATGACAAATACGGTGACAGCGTCTGGAAGTGCGAGCATGAGGCCTATGGAAAGGTAAAATCTTGCGAAGGAGCAGAGGATTTTATACCTTTTAGATTCCGAGCCTGTCCCGAAGCGCAGCATTCGGGAGGCAATATCACGATGTGGAGACGGGTCTTTACTACAACCGCTTCCGTTACTACGCCCCTGACGAGGCAATGTATGTGAGCCAGGATCCTATTGGGTTAATGGGGGGTGATAGGTTTTATGGGTATGTGAAGGATAGTAATGCGTGGGTGGATGTTTTGGGGTTGAGTGAGTGTAAGGTCAATTCTAATCAACTAAGAAAAAGTGTTCAAAAAACATTTTTGGATGAGAAGGTTGAAAGAGTTCTTCTTGAAGCTCCTATTGTTGTGTATCGTGTCCATGGAGGGAAAGCTGGTAAAATTGGCCGTTTCCTATCTTCAGAAAAGTTTACAAGTAGATTGTCTGCAAGGGAGAGACTAGCCTTGAAACAAGAATGGGGGAATTCAATTTCAAAAATAACCAGAGTTGAAATTCCTGCACAAACAACGATTTGGAAAGGGAAAGCGGCACCGCAAATACAAAATAATGGTAAACTTCTAAAAGGAGGAGGAGATCAAATATGGTTAGATGAATTAGATCCAAATTGGTTTAAAACAACATATCATTTTAAATAAAAGCATGATACATAATGAAATAGAAAATGAATTAAATAAACTTATTTCTTCTGATAAATATAGACAAGAGGAAGGTATTTTTGTTTCAGAGAAAGAAATAAGGTTTTTGAAAAGTTTGTTTAAAAATTTAAGTAAGAGCAAAAACAATGCTATTGATTTTACACGAAATGTTTACGATATATGTCCTTCTAGGGCAAAATTGGCGCAATTGTCAGATAGGTTAAATCAAGAAGAACCTTAATAGTTTTTTGTTTTTTGCAGTCCGGCTCTATTCCATCATAAATGATTATCTTGGCACCCCAAAAGAAGCCTATGACAAATACGGCGACAGCGTCTGGAAGTGCGAACATGAGACCTACGGGAAGGTAAAAAGCTGTGAGGGGGAAGTCGGGTTTATTCCGTTCCGTTTCCAAGGCCAGTATCATGACGTGGAGACGGGTCTTTACTACAACCGCTTCCGCTACTACGCCCCGGACGAGGCAATGTATGTGAGCCAGGATCCGATTGGGTTAAGTGGAGGCGATAGGTTTTATGGGTATGTGCATGATTGTAACTCTATCATTGATCCTTATGGCTTAATGGCTAAGAAGGGAGATGATGCAATAAGAAAAATAGCTCCTTTAGATTTAGGTGATGGATATAGAGGTCGTAAGGATATTTTTAATTATAAGGGTTTGGCAGATTATGAAATACATGTTTACAAAGTTAAAGGAAAAGGTCTGAAGGAAGTAGGTGTTATGAACTCTAATGGAGGCTGGATTAATAAACATGGCCATAAAGAAGCCCCTTCTCTTCCAAATAGTGTATCAAACAAATTGAAAAAAATCTGTAAAAATTAAATGAGTAAAATTTATAAAAAGAAAGGTGTTTGGTATTTTGATGAATACTTTAATTATTTAGAAAAGAATGTAAACTTAATACCACCGGACATACAAGATTTTATTGTTGACCCTGATCGTTATTTGTTTCAAGATGAAAAAACTCTTCATGATTCATACTTGATTCATTTTCTGTATAAGATTAACAATAGAAATAGCAAGGATGAGTTACTGATAAAGCTTAAAGGCTCCTATGATAATAGAATATTTGAATTTTCTTTTAAGAATGTTATTAAATTAGAATTTAGTAGTTCCATCAAAAACTTTAAAAAAGTAGATATGGTTGTGCATCAGTTTCATATTTTGAAAAATGGGTCTTTTCAATATGAATTTTTCTTTGTAAATGGACAAACGATTAAAATAGTTTTCAAGGATATAGAAATTAGAGAATACTTTGCTTAATTTTTTAGTTTATTGCTGCATCACACCACACCTTGCACAACGCCAGACAAAACCATATTAGGGCTTTCGGATATTCGAATTTGCAGACCATCATCATGTTGTGAATGGTGGTCTGGTATAAGTTTTTATTTCTGGTATAAGCAAGAAACTTTGGTCTGGTATTCTTAACAGATGCCGCAACCCATCCGGTTTATTCTTACCCTTTCTTTACCAGCTTCGGCAATCTGAACACTAAATTGATGTTTGTCGGGTATTTTTCCATTCATCACTTCAAGAGGAGTAAGACCGAAAAGGGCACCGTGGGGTTTGGAATTGTAATCGTCTATTGAATTTTGAAGTAAAAATATAAGCTTTTCAAGGGACTCAATTTCACCTTTAGGAAAGATGTACTGGTACTTGAGGTGTTTGTTAACGGCTTCCACCATGCTGTTTGAAAAAAATACATCCTTCTGCGCAATGATGTGCGCTGCTTCTGTATTAAGATGGGTGTTTTCTGTACCATCGTCGGTCATAACGGTGGTGGTGGATATATTAAAACTACTCACTGCCTGCCGGAGATTTTTTCGGTTCCATTCCATCATAAATGATTATCTTGGCACCCCTAAAGAGGCCTATGACAAATACGGCGACAGCGTCTGGAAGTGCGAGCATGAGGCGTACGGGAAGGTAAAATCCTGTGAAGGGGAGGTAGGGGTTATTCCGTTTAGATTTCAAGGACAGTACCATGATGTGGAGACGGGCTTGTACTACAACCGCTTCCGTTACTACGCCCCTGACGAGGCGATGTACGTGAGCCAGGATCCGATTAGAATTTGGGGGGGGATGAATGTTTTTTCATATGTTAGTGATCCTAATTGTCTAATAGATCAATTTGCTCATAAAGATTGCTTTGCGAATGATCAAGCTACTAAATGGGCGGAAGAGATTATAGGTAAACATGGGGGATTTAAATTAAAAGATGGGCATTATCAAATGCCAAATAGACGAGCAGCGCGACAGGCAGCATCTGAAATTGCCGGAAATTTAGGTAATAATCCTATTAGAGTTACAAAAGGTGATTTTAGGGGAGGTCCAAGAACTTGGAAAGACAACCCCACGAAGATTGGGCAATATTCTCAGGACAAAAGTTCAGGATGGAGAGATGATGTTTTAGGCCATGACTTCGGAAGTGATAAAATTGGATCACATGTTAATGCATGGAATAATGAAAAAGGCGTTTTTGATAACCTACATCTATTATATTAAGTATGAAACTATTTTTTGAATATTCTACAGATAACCCTAATTACGATACTGAACATTGGGTAATTATTAGAGAGGAAGAGTCTAAAGAGTCTAAAGAAGATTATTTAAGCCCGAGGAATAAAATTGAAGCTTCTATTTGCATTAAAATGTATCCTAGTGACTTATGTCAGTTTGAAGTCATATCTGCAAGCAGAGGAAGAGATATTGATTCAAAAAACCACCAACCCAAAGACAAGTTTTTTTTAATAATCAAGAACAGAGAACAAGACAGGGTGCTAATATCATATAGGTCATACTCTTGGGACGAATTAATTTTATTGATGAGTAAGTATAAAAACATGCCTTTTGGTACCGCTTTAAAAATTTCGGGAAAAGATTTTTACTTTAGAGCCCGATAGCTGCACAACGCCCAGGTAAAACCTTATTAGGTCTTTCGTATATTCTAAATAGCATGTAATCAGATGATTACACTTTGATGGTTTGTTATTTTTACATTTGTTTTAGTGACAGTTTCTTAAAGAGCACTTTGTGGTTACGGATTTTTAATTATTCCGTAACCTATTTTGTCAACTTGCACCCTTTCCCTGCCAGCTTCCGCAATTTGTAAGGAAAAATAGGTGTTTATTTGGTACTTCTCCGCTCTTACTTTCAGAGGGAAAGACAGAATAGGGCACCATGTGGTACGACAAACTGGGGCTGAGACAGCACATTGGCAGCAGCCTCGGTGCGGACATACAGCTGGGGCGCAACGAGTCAGGCTTTGTCACCAGTATGCAGGCCAGCCAGCAGGGCATGAAGATCCCGTGGCAGGCAGAGATCACCTACAACAGCCTTGGACAGGAACTGGACAGGGTACTCGGCATCGGCAACGTAAAGAACCAGTTCGCCTACGACCTGTCGGGACGCCCGAGGGAACAGAAGACCTGGAACGGCACCGGTGCCCGTCGCCTGCACCGCCACATGCAATATTACTGGCACCCCAACGACCGCCTGCAGCGCATCCACGACGTGCTGACAGACACTGCCACTAGGTTCCGGCACGACAGCTTCGGCAACCTGATCGAAAGCCTGACCGTTCAGGAATATCGTATACGGGGAAAGGAAAACTATTTTAGTGAGGGCGGAGCGTTAAAAAATGATTTGGTAAATCATTTTAGCGACGAGCCAGCTTGCAGGGCTGCAACATATTCCGTGAAGAGGAAAAGAAAGACCGGAAATACGGCGCGGGCGGAAAGCTGCTGGAAAACAAAGGGGACAAGTACAGTTACGACGAGGAAGGCAATTTAATCCAGAAGGCGACCCAAGAGGGCAACTGGCATTACGAGTGGAACGGCAACGGCAGCCTGAAACAAGTGACCCGCCCCGATAACAAAACCGTCAGTTTCGAGTATGATGCACTGGGGCGAAGGACAGCAAAGATATTTGATGAGGACGGAGCGTTAAAAAATGATTTGGTAAATCATTTTAGCGACGGGCCAGCTTGTAGGGGGGCACAAGATGGGTATGGGACGGGTCAGGTTTCCTTTTAAAATCCTGTTAATTCTATAATCCTGAAAATCCCGGTTCAGACAGAAAAAATCGGAAAGCCTTTCCAAAAGACCTTCCGGTTTCTCATTTTCTTTTTTTCTCAACTCACGTTATGCAAGCTACAAGCTTGCAATGTTTTAGGTTTAAGATACGCTATCGCTAATCTTAGACTAGAGGGGAAGTTAGTGTCCTCGTGATCGGCATTAAATTTTTAGTGTTGATAATTTTTGTCTAAGATTTTGTTGGAGAGTGGACAACTTTATGAAACCCAAAATGAAACGCTTGTCTTCTTCAGTCATAATTTTCTTTTTTTGATGAACTTATAAGAAAAACTTGTTCGACTTCGAGATTATTGCTACATCAAATAATAAAAAAAATACCAGAAATCTGGTATTTTACCTTACTATTATTGGCGAGTGTATATGTAGCCTGCAGAACATATTTGTTCTATTTGATGAGCGGAGTTAGGAGTTGAATGATAACTTTCAGAAAATCAATGTAAAAGTAAATATTTAATTTTAAGCAGGGCAAGCTGTCCCTATCCTTAGTTGTTTACAAGTGACAACTTACCCTGCACATATGTGCTAAAAGCTTATATTTCGGAGTACTTAGGGTTTAATGTCGTTCCGTACACCTTATATTTTTTAGTCACTGGGCTGCCAAAGTCTTTTGTAAAAATGGTAGACCAGCCAAAGCCCCACATTTCTTCTACCTTCAGGTGTATGTTTGTTGCTCCTGCTGGGATTGATTCAGATTTGTTGACCCCTAATGAGATGTTTCCGGAATGCTTGCTGAACTCCTTTCCTTGAAAAGTATAGGAAACTGTAAAACGGGCTACATAACCTCCTTCGCACCTAATAAGGATTGAACCGCCTTGTTCTGCATCATAATGAGCATTAATAACATCTTTAAATTCCATTGTAAAAGTAATTAAAATTGCTGCCTACTCTTTACGATTTTCAGCATCCTCGCCTTATTCATTTATTTTTGATGGCTTCATAAGGTGTCCCCATCATTTTTCATAACTGATGGTGCAAATATCATTAGTCGCTGCTAAACAGATGGTTAATAATAGGTCATTTATACTTAAAAATCGGACAAGTGGGGTTCATTTTAGGTTTTGTGTTTATACAAGTCAGATATTTTTAAGCTAAAAAACAAAAAGGTGATGCCAACTTTAGTGACAGAGGATTCAGATACTGAAAGGTCGGCGTGGTTTAAAGATTCAGAAGGAAATGTACTGTGTGTGCACGAGTCTTTAAGTTAAGCTTATTGCAGGGTGTATAACCAGCACCCTGCATAGGTAATTTAGGTATGGAAAGTGTTTGGTTTGCGATATTAGGTCTTTTATCTACGATGTTCTCCTTTTTATTGGCACATCTTTTGCGGTAATGATAGAAACTAAACTTTTTATGCTTATGAAAAAGTTTTTTTATATCCTAGCTGTCGTTTTATTTTTCCCTTTCCTAGGACATGGCAATGATTCTTGTGAGCCAGTAGATCATGTAGTGGCTTATGGCAATGGTACTAAAAGGGAGGTTATTTATTTTAACAGGCAGTGCAATATCTCTTATCACAAGAAGATGTTCTTTGACGCTCGAGGAGAGAAGTACAAAAAAATGGAACTATATTTTAGAAGGGACGGTACTAGGCAATGGTCTAGCGTAAAGAACCAGGGTCGTCTAGTTTCAAGCACACGCTATGACCGGCAAGGTAATGTTCGGTCTCACCGCACGTATTACTACAACCGTGAGGGCAACTATATAGGTGGAAGCCCAGAAGAGCTGGAGCAGTATTATATGAATGGTAGAGATTCTTTCTAATAAATTGGTTATGATTAAAACTGCCGGGTATATCGGCAGTTTATTTTTAAACAGCATTTCCTTAACTTTTGTGTTTTATTTAATAATTAGCAATATTTCTCTTTAAATTAGCTGACTCATTAACTACTGTAATAATATGGTGGTTTACTTATTTATTCTATTATTATAAACTGAATCATATTTGTATTTAAGGTTTCTTTCATCTTTTATTTACTGTGGCAGCTGCTGTTCAACCTCAAGATTTTGACATATTTAATAAAGCGCCGGACCTATACCTCTTTCTAGATCCGAAGTTTTATATCCTTAACGCAACAGATGCTTACCTGGAGGCGACCCTGACGGAAAGGGAGAAAATAATTGGAAGGTACATTTTTGATGTTTTTCCTGACAACCCTGCTGCCGAAGAGGTTCAAGGTGTTAATAACCTGAAGACTTCATTAGAGTATACTATTGCTAATAAAAGACCTCATGAGATGGCTGTGCAGCGCTATGATGTACGTAAGCCAGGAGGTGGTTTTGCCATGAAGTATTGGAAACCTGTAAACACCCCCGTGCTGGACAATAATGGCAATGTTCTTTATATTCTTCATAAAGTAGAAGATATCACGCATTCTCATGAAATATCTGCCGAAGCAGAAAGGAGGGTTTTTCAGAAACTATCGCAGAAGTCTCCTTTTGCAATGGGTAAGCTCACAGGGGCAGATTATATTATTGAAATAGCCAACCCCCCTTTTTATGACATTTGGGACAAGGAAGCCTCAGAAGTTATAGGCAAACCCTTATTTATAGCTTTCCCTCAATTAATAAAACAGGGCTATAAAGAAATTATGGATGATGTTATTCAATCGGGGGTGCCCTTTATAGGTAAAGAAATGCCTATTGAGGTGAGTGATATTGGAAAGAATAAAAAGGTAATATACTTTGATATGGTGTACCATCCTATTGTAGACCCTGATGGGACTGTGGGCGGTATTACTGTTATCGCCAATAATGTTACTCAGGCAGTTGAGGCGAACAGGGAGGTAAAGCATAACGAAAATAGAATACAGCAGCTGTTGGAAAACCTGCCCGAAATCACTTGGACAGCGTTGCCTTCTGGAGAGATTGTATATTATAGTCAAAAGTGGTATGACTATACAGGAATGACGTATGAAGAAACTAAATTGTGGGGTTGGGAAAAGGTGTTGCACCCTGATGACCTTTCTTCAACAAGCAAAATTTATAAAGATGCAATTAATGCAGGAAAACTTTATGAGAAGGAGGTAAGGCTTAAAAGGGGGAGCGATGGTTCGTACCGGTGGCACTTGGCTAGGGCTACACCTTTGAAAAATAATCAAGGAGAAATAACCCAGTGGTTAGGAACGTCAACAGATATACATTATCTGAAAACTATAGAAGCTGAATTGAAAAATGCTGAAATGCGACTTGAAAGCAAAAACCAAGAGTTAATGCATATCAATACAGACCTTGACAATTTTATTTATGCAGCCTCACATGACTTAAAAGCTCCTGTTAGCAACATGGAGGGTCTGCTTAATGCATATATTGAAGACTTTGACCTTAATGCTGAACAGTCCTCCATTATAGACTATTTGCTGTCATCTGTTCATCGCTTCAAAAGCACCATTAAAGATTTAACTGAAATTACCAAAGTTCAGCGTGCACCGGAACAGGATTATGAGCGTCTTGTTTTTCAAGATATTTGGAGCAATGTTTTGCCTGATATTAATGATTTGGTAGAAAAGTACCAGCCAAACATTTATGTTGATTTTAAGGCCAAAGATATTGTTTACTCAAGAAAGAACCTTAGAAGTATAATATATAATTTAGTTTCAAATGCTATTAAATATTCTTCGCCTAAAAGAAAGCCATATATTCAAATCTTAACTGAGCAGCAGGAAAATTGCATTTACCTGAAGGTTTCAGATAATGGTTTGGGGCTTAGCAAAGAATACCAGAAAAAAGTTTTTGATATGTTTAAACGAGCCCATCAACATGTAGAAGGGACAGGGCTTGGGCTTTATGTGGTAAAGCGGATGGTTGAAAATGCAGGAGGTAAAATTGAGGTAGAGAGTGAACTTGATAAAGGAACAACTTTTGCGATCCAGTTAAAGTGCTTTTAAGGGTACCGCTAACAAAAATGTACTTTATGTGTTATGGTAAAAGCCAGCATACATAAACATTTTTATAGTGAAATATTTTTTCTTCCTAATGTTGTGTTTGGTAACCGGAATGGTTCAAGCACAAAGCACTTATCATATAGATAGTATTCGCTCAGTAAAGATCTCAGAAAGCTATTGGGTCAGCAATATGTTATCATACCCTACTGTTGTAGAGTATGAGATAGTGCCTAAGGGCGAGGTGTTTAGTCTGTACAGAACCTCAGTGTCAGGATTTAAAGGGTTTAAAGAACTGTTTGGAGAAAAGAACTCTCCGGGTGAGCGCTTCCCCTTATATATTAAGAAGATTAACCAAGAATCCATTCAGGCTTTTATGCCTTTAAATAATAACCCTGATTATGAAGCAGTGCCTACCTATGCGCTCTCTAATGCTTATCTTAAGAAAAATGCTAAAAGAATCGCTAAAAGCCATTCCAGTTTCAAGAAGATGTCTAAACCTGACAGAAGGGAACTGATTAGTTTGTTGAAAGACGCAGATAAGGTAAACTCAGTCTTAGCTCATTGTTTTACTGAAACTATGGATTTTTCAAAAAAGATTGAAGTTATTTTTTCTTCCGATACTTTAACTTATACATCAAATGGTCAAAACCCTTTTTTGTTGCCTTGGGAAACTAACATGTCTGGTGTAAGGCATAACAAAAACCTTAGTGCAGCATATTATGAAATCGTTCCTCTGCATAAACTGATCCATTTCTGGGAGGATAACAAAAGTGTCGTAGAAAAGAACCTGTCCGAACAGCTATATCAAAAGTATATTTTCAATAAAGCCGAATCCGCTGAAGGCCATTAACTTATTAGCCTAGTTTACTATAGAGTCAAATTTTTTACAAGGTAATAAAGATACCTTTTTTATTTTATTGCATGTTTTTTACGGTTATTGTAAAATATACATTATCTTTATAGGCCAAAAATGAGTCATGTGCCTTTTAGGCTATGATGGATATATAGTTTAATATACCTTTCAGGTTCTTCTATTCCTTGACCTTGTTAGAGTTTGCTTCCTGAAATAAATTTGAAGGGTTTGATCATCCTTATACGGATATATGTTTTTCTTTTTGTAGGGGTATTTCTGCATCTTTTCAGTTTGCCAGATGTCTTAGCTGGTGATGGCAAAAAAAGGGTGTACCGTACCGCATATACTGAAACACCACCTACCATTGATGGGCAATTGGATGATGAGGTTTGGGACCTTGTGTCCTGGCAGGGAGATTTCACCCAGCGTTATCCACATGATGGCCAGCCTCCCTCTCAGAAAACAAAGTTCAAAATACTTTATGATAAAAAAAACCTGTATGTAGCCGTAAAAGCTTACGATGATGATCCCTCGAAGATCGTTAAAAGGATGTCTCGTCGGGATGGTTTTGAAGGGGATTTAATACAAATTCAGATAGATAGTTACTTTGACCACCGTACTGCATTTTCGTTTGGTGTAAGTGCTATCGGGGTGAAGAATGATGAAATTGCTACCAACGATGGGGATCATTGGGATACCGATTGGGATCCGGTTTGGTATGTTAAGACATCTTTTGACTCTGAAGGTTGGAATGCTGAAATGCGGATTCCTTTAAGTCAGCTAAGGTTCACTAATAAGGATGACTTGGTGTGGGGGCTACAGGTGGCCAGAAAATATTTCCGTGAAGATGAATGGTCTATGTGGCAAGCTATACCTCAGGGAGCCGCAGGTTATGTGCACAGGTTTGGTGAGCTGCGTGACCTAAAAGGGATTAAGCCTCAAAGACAAGTAGAAGTCCAGCCTTATCTCTTAGGGCAAGCAGAACGTTTTGAAAAAGAGCCAGGCAATCCTTATGCTACAGGGCGATCTTATAATGTTTCGGCAGGCGTCGATGGAAAAATTGGTATTACCAGCGACATCACTTTAGACTTTACGCTTAATCCTGACTTTGGGCAAGTCGAGGCAGACCCTTCTATGGTAAACCTTACTGCTTACCGTTTATTCTTTGAGGAACGGAGGGAGTTTTTTAAGGAGGGGCGAAATATTCTTGATTTTCAAATCGCCAACTCTGCCGCTGGCGGTGAGTTTAACAATGATAACCTCTTTTATTCCAGGCGTATTGGTGGCACTTCTCGTTATTTTCCACAAACAGGGGCTAATGAATACATGAACCACCCACAAAACAGCTCTATATTATCGGCTGTTAAACTTACGGGAAAAGATAAAAATGGACTTTCGTGGGGGATTTTACAATCTGCTACAGCCACTGGTGTTGCTGAAATTGATAGCGATGGACAGGTAAAAGATGTGGTGGTAGACCCATTTACCAATTTTTTGGTGGGTAGGGTACAGAAAGATATTAATGACGGCAATACCGTTGTTGGTGCTATGTTGACATCTGTTAACCGTAAGCTGGACGAGCCTCATTTGAATTTCCTGCATAGAGAAGCTTATACTGGGGGATTTGACTTTTTGCACCACTGGAAAGACCGTAATTACTATGTATCACTAAAGTCTTTGTTTAGCCATGTTGCCGGCGATGAGGAATCCATTATAGCTACCCAAACCTCGGGAGAGCGTTTTTTTCAAAGACCTGATGCCCGCCATCTTTCCGTAGATTCCTCTTTAACATCTTTGACAGGGTCGGGTGGTACTTTTAAACTTGGCAAAAACAGTGGAAACTTACTGTTCCAAACTGGACTTACCTGGAGGTCGCCGGGGTTAGAACTCAATGATATTGGCTTTTTAAGAAACTCTGATCAAATCAGCCAATGGTCTTGGCTTCAGTACAGGATTACAAAAGCTTGGAAGTTTTTGCGAAACTTTAATGTTGTTGGGCTTCAGCAAATGCACTGGGATTTTCAAGGGGTAAATATCCACCAGAGGTACCAAACCCACTTTCATACCCAGTTTACCAATTTTTGGTATTTTGGAAGTGGCGTTGCTTTGATCGGTGAAAATATTTCTAATGCAGACTTACGGGGCGGCCCGGGGATTAAATATCCCGGTGGAACGGCTTTTTGGTATTATGGTGGAACAGATAACCGAAAGAAAGTCAGTGGTGGTTTTAACAACGGATGGTTTTTCGGTAAATATGATTACCAGACCTTTTTTGAAGGGGGCTTTTATGTCAACTATAGACCTTTTGACGCATTGAACATTTCTCTCCACCCCAATTTTGAATACAATAGAGATGATCAGCAGTATGTAGCTACAGCTTCGGTGAATGGTGAAAACAGGTATATCACAGGTACAATTAACCAAAGGACTTACTCCATGGCTGTGAGACTTATGTATAATATTACCCCAGATTTGACCATTGAGTTTTGGGGACAGCCATTTTTATCCACGGGGAGGTTTGAGCAGTTCAAAAGTATTACTTCTGCAAGCGCTGAACAGTATACAGACCGGTTTGATGATATCTCTCCTGATCGTATTGTTTATGAGGAGACAAATAATGTTTATAAAGTTGATGAAACGGGTAACTATAGCCCGGATTATAATTTTGACAATCCTGACTTTGACTTCATAGAGTTCCGGTCCAACCTAGTTATGCGTTGGGAATATACACCCGGATCTACTTTATTTTTGGTTTGGGCACAGGGAAAAACAGATACACCACTTATGGCAAACCCCGGATTTCGCCATCTTTCAGAAGGTTTGTTTAGGGGGACGGCACACAATACATTCCTGATTAAATATACCTACCGTTTTAGGTTATAACCCATTTGGGTTCTTTTTTGAGAATAAGTTCTATTGCTCATACTTTACGACATGGGTGTTTGCAAACTGGTCTCCCAGCCTTTGATGGTCAGAATGGGTAAACATGAGGAAGCTCTCTATGGCAAAAGCTAATAAGTTGAGTGACAATACCAGATAAGCAAACTCTTCACCAACAACAGGTATTGCTGTTATTATATTATGGATAAAAATGAAATTCCTTTTCAGCGACGTCTTTAAGCCAGGGCTTCGGCTGTGGTTGTGGATTACTTGTTGGTTGAGTATTATTTTTCCTACAGATCTATGTTTTAAAAATGGAAGCCCGTCTCTGGTTAGTAGGTATAGGGTGCTAAGGGCAACTCCTACGTAAGGTATGAACCATAGCCCTCCTCCTATGGCATAGTCAATGAGAAATGCCACGACCCTTTCTCCTGGCGAGGCAGGGGTGTCACTGTCCACTACATAGATATTTTCAGGGCGCATACGCTAAACAAGTTTTGCATGGGTCTGTAACCACCTTTCAGGAACTTCGCCTTTGTTAGCCGCAAGCTGGTAGTCCTCATAACTGCATGGTACAACAGAACACCCTTTCTTGTTTTTGTTTGGATAAGGAACTTCCATCCACCAGAACTCAGAGATGTTATGCTTATAAAATACCAGTTTATGCGGTTCCTCTTGTAAAGAAACAATATACTTGGTCAGTTGTTGATCGTCGTAGTTAAATTGGGCGCTTTTTTTTCCTAAACCTTCTACAAAATACCACATCATTACCGCCGCTACACCTGCTGTTTGGTCCATGGGGTCGTTAAAGGGCATATAGCCATAAACACCTATAGAGCTCATAGATGGGCTAATTCCTGCATACCACGCTATTTGACAAGCTTCTTCACCTGTAAGCCCAAAAGGTTGAGGGTTTATTGTGCCAGGCGCATCATTTTGTCTAACCGCTGACAAGTCAAAGCTCATCATATCGGCAGATCTGACAACGGGCTCGGTTTCTTTTATATTTTCCCTGATGCGACCAATCCGGTAGGCCTCATAATTGAGTTTTTCCAGCACATTTACCGTCTCGGGGTCACAGAGAAAAGACTGGTATGCCAAGTGGCTGTAGTTGAATAGCATGGCCGGTTCGTGCATCAATATCTTGTGAATGTGATGCTTGTCTGTGCCAAACTCTTCGGTACTGTATAAGTCAATGCAAGCATCAACGTTCAGGAAGTTGATGAGTTTTCCTGAATTTTCATAAGCGAGAAACTGCCCGTAGTCATAACTGTGCCTATCTCCAATAATAATTGGTATAATGCCTTTTTCCAATAATATAGAGCATACCTCTTTGAGTCGTTGGCAGGTTTCTAGCTCATCCATGCCTGGACGGAGGTTGCCCAAGTCTGCTATAATGACATTTGACGATGTTCCTTTTTTCAGCGCATAAAATTTCTTTCTGATTTTATCCGCACCACCAGTTTCGCATATCCCGATTATGGCTGCTTGAATATGCTCGATGGAGGGGAACTCCTCTTTGTGCAGGAGCACTTGCCTGAGCATGGTGTTGGGTTCTTTGATATGATCTAATAGACCTTCGGTAATGGAATCAAAAAATATTCTGAGGTTCATGTTACGGTTGCTTTCTTTTCAAATTTAATAAAAAAGTGGAAGCGGATATAAGTTTTTTTAGGTTAGCTTGGCAAAAGGCTTTTCCAGGTTCCTTTTATATAGTTGTATTTTAGTGTAGAAGGCAAAGCTTTCCACCAGTATTTGTTCAGTTCCACGGCAAAAGATGGCTGCATGTAGCAATTGATCGTACAGCCTTCACATTCAGCAAGTCGCCCTTCTTTTTTTATCAGTTCTTTTACTTCTTGGGAATGATAAAGCTGGTAAAGCCGGTTGTTGATGTCAAACTTTTTCTTTCCGAGGTGATAGCAGGGTAAAATCAATTCATTTTCCGGAGAAATGACAATGGTGCTACTGGCGGCCTTGCATACGGGGTTTGAAATGTGGTTTCCGCCATCTTGCCGTAGGGTTATAAAAGCTTCGTTCAGGTATACATTTTTCTTTTTTGCCCAAACTTTTAAGAGTTTTAATTCATCTGCAGTCAGTTCTTCGCCCGTTTTTACATCATTGTAGTCAAAAGCTGGGTTTAATATAAGGACAAGGTTGTTTGGCAGGCAGATGTTTCTATAAATACCCTCAATTTTATTTAAATTGTTTTTAAAAACAGTAAATATGATATCCGGCCTCTCACCCAATTTTTTGGCAACTTCTATCGATTGCATGACATGATCAAAGCACTTGACGCCCCGCATTTTATTGTGTTCATGCTCATCTGGTGAGTCTAGCGAAAAGTGAAGCATGTCTATTTTCCCTTGGAGCTTTTTTGCCAGTTTAGGGTACAGCAAAGCGTTGGATGTTAATGTGGTTATAAACCCCATGCTTTTTGCCGCCTGCAATATTTCTGGGATTTCCCTGTGCAGCAAGGGTTCCCCGCCAGTAAAATCTACTACTTTTACACCTAGTTTTTTTAAGTCTTTAAGGTTTGCCAGGGTGTTTTCGGTGGTGACATAGGGCGAAGGTTTTTCCCATATATCACAAAAGCTACAGGATGCATTGCACCTATAGGTTACATAGTAGTTGCACAATATTGGGTGGGAAATTAGCCGCATGTATGTAAAAAATTCTGTAAGGAATTAATGTTAAAAGTAGTAAATTTATCTGATCCGCTAAAACATGCAATTGTATTTTTCCAATAATAAATTTAGAATTTGGAATGTTTTGCCTCGTCTTGGGTTCTAAAAGCTTAACTTTTTAGCCATATTTACTACATAATTCAACATGTCGATATTATTTTTGCTATATTTAAAACCGGAAAATACAATAATACTTTTTAGTACGTGGTAAAACTTGAGCCGCACTTACCCGCTTTTTAAGATATTCTTAAATAAGGGGTGTCTAATGTGGAGGCTTGAGTATTTGTCATTCATGAGTAATTTTTTGTATGACCCGGAATAAAAGCTTACAACATCTTAAATTAAATTTATTATGCTTGAAAAAACCAAAAGTTTAACCGGTGTATTGTCAGGTGACAGTGTACAGGAACTTTTTGAAGCCGCGAAGAGAAGCCAATTTGCATTACCTGCTGTCAATGTTATTGGAACAAGTACCATTAATGCTGTTCTGGAAACTGCCAAGGAAGTCAATTCACCTGTTATTATTCAGTTTTCCAACGGAGGAGCCCAATTTTACGCAGGAAAAGGCGTAAGCAATGCAAATCAGGAGGCATCTATCGCTGGTGCTATTTCCGGTGCATATCACGTACATCAAATGGCTGAACTTTATGGTGTAGGTGTCGTGCTTCATACAGACCATGCTGCCAAGAAGCTTCTTCCTTGGATCGATGGACTGCTTGATGCGGGTGAGAAATATTTCAAAGAACATGGAAAGCCTTTGTTCTCTTCTCATATGATAGACCTTTCTGAAGAGCCTATCGAGGAGAATATCGAGATATGCAAGAAGTATCTTGAGAGAATGGACAAAATGGGCATGACGCTTGAAATCGAACTGGGTGTTACTGGTGGTGAAGAAGATGGTGTTGACAATACTCATGTAGACAACTCGAAACTTTATACGCAACCAGAAGAAGTCGCTTATGCTTATGAAGAGCTAAGCAAAATAAGCCATAGGTTTACCGTGGCCGCTGCTTTTGGTAATGTTCATGGTGTATATAAGCCAGGAAGCGTTAAGCTTGAGCCAAAAATTCTTAAGAATTCTCAAGAGTACATTAAGGAGAAATATAAACTTGATGCTGCACTGCCTGTTAATTTCGTGTTCCACGGAGGATCTGGTTCAAGCCAGGAGCATATCCGTGAAGCGATTTCTTACGGTGCTATCAAGATGAATATTGATACTGACCTTCAGTGGTCTTTCTGGGAAGGTGTTCATGAGTATTACAAAAAGAACAGTGATTATCTTCAAGGACAAATCGGTAACCCTAAAGGTAGCGATGCGCCTAATAAGAAATTCTACGATCCAAGGGTATGGCTTAGAGAAGGTGAGAAGAATACTATTGAACGTCTTAAGCAGGCTTATGATGATCTTAACTCGCTTAACGCTAACGATAAGCTTTAATAATAAAATTGCCTCAATTGGTAAGAAAGCCCCAGTTATGCTGGGGCTTTCTTTATGCGCCGTTCGCCCGCTTGTTTCTGTGTTATTGCTTATAGTTTTTAATATGCAATAGAAATTCTCAAGTTTGTATTGGCAGCTAGATATCCGCTAAAAATAAAAAAGCCAGTCCTGGTAGGAACTGGCTTTTTTAGAAGAAGTAGTTCATTAATTTTTCTGTGCGTCTTGTTTTTCTACTTTTGCCTTGCTTTGATTTTTTTCTAAAGCAACCATTTGCAGTAAGTCACCAAGCTTTTGCTTAAGCTCTTTTCTGTCTACAATGAAGTCTAGGAAACCATGGTCAAGGACAAATTCTGCACTTTGAAAACCTTTTGGTAGGTCTTTCCCAATAGTTTCTCTGATTACCCTCGGGCCGGCAAAGCCGATAAGCGCACCAGGTTCGGCTATGTTAAAGTCTCCAAGCATCGCAAAAGATGCAGTTACACCACCTGTCGTCGGATCGGTGAGTAGAGAAATGTATGGTATTTTTTCTTTGTCTAGAAGCGCAAGTTTGGCGGACGTTTTGGCCATTTGCATAAGAGAGAAGCCAGCTTCCATCATTCTTGCTCCACCTGTTTTGGATATCATCAGGAACGGTGCTTTTTTCTCCCTTGCTTTGTCTATGGCCCTGGCTATTTTTTCGCCAACGACTGATCCCATAGATCCGCCAATGAATTTAAAATCCATGCTGGCTATGACAATTTCTCGTCCGTTCATTTTTCCATAGCCTGACCGTACCGCATCCTTTAAGCCAGATTTTCTCTGTGATGCTTTGACCCGGTCAGGGTAAGGTTGACTGTCGACAAATTCTAGCGGGTCAGAAGAGCTCATGTTTTCATCTAGCTCTTCAAACTCATTGTTGTCAAAAAGAAGTTCAAAGTATTCTTTTGAACCTATTCTTGCATGATAGTTACACTCTATACAGGTATATGCATTAGCAATATGCTCATTGGTGAGCATTACTTTTTTACATTCCGTGCATTGGTACCAGAGCCCATCAGGTACCTCTTTTTTAAGCTCTGTAGGAGTGATTATTCCTTTCTCTTTTCTGGTAAACCAAGTCATCCCACTTAACTTTTAGTTTTATAAATAATAAGCTTTTTCACTTATTTTGAGAGTCAGTTTTTCAAAGTTAAATAAAAATTCCTTTCGGACAATGAGAAAACGTAAGTTGTGATGGCAATAAAAAATACCTTATTTGTGTAGGTATTATTTAATCTCTTCATAATCAACGTATTCTCCGCCTTCTTTATCTCTATTGTTTCCTTTGTTATTTTCCTTTTTATCAGGAATTATATCAATATTAATAGATCCTTCCCTTCTTTGTTGGCCTGTGTTCGGCCTTTGCTGACTTTGATATTTGTGAAATTGATTCATGTTTTTTTGAAGCACTTTTCGGATGTACCGCTGAAGTAGCATGCGTAAAAATGGTCGTATAATATACTTTACGACCATGTAAATGAGTAGTGCTGTTATTATTATTTTGATCAACCACATAGTATCTAAATCTATCTGCTCAGGTATAAGTTCCTTTCGGAGTATACCTTGGTGAAGAAGTCGTCTTTAAGGTCATCAATAAAATAGATGGCCTCACCTGTTGACTTCATTTCTGGCCCAAGCTCTTTATTGACATTTGGAAACTTGTTAAATGAGAATACTGGAATTTTAATAGCGTATCCCTTTTTGTCCGGCTTAAATTCAAAGTCAGTAACTTTTTTCTCGCCAAGCATTACCTTGGTGGCATAGTTTACATAAGGTTCGTTGTATGCTTTACAGATGAAAGGCACTGTTCGGGAAGCCCTAGGGTTAGCTTCTATGATATACACGTTGTCATCTTTGATGGCAAACTGAATATTTAGCAGCCCTACTGTTTTTAAAGCTACAGCGATTTTCTTTGTATATGCTTCAATTTGCTTGATTACATTGTCGCTAAGGTCGAAAGTAGGTAGCACGGCGTAAGAGTCGCCGGAGTGGATACCAGCAGGCTCTATGTGTTCCATTATGCCAATTATGTGCACATTTTCCCCATCGCAAATTGCATCAGCCTCTGCTTCTATGGCACTGTCCAAGAAGTGGTCAAGGAGGACTTTGTTGCCTGGATGGTCCTGCAGGAGTGTGACTACATGCTGTTCAAGCTCTTCTTCATTGATTACTATTTTCATGCTTTGACCTCCCAATACATACGAAGGTCTCACCAGAAGTGGAAATTTAAGCTCTTTGGCCAGCTCTAATGCTGCTTCAGCATCTTTAATTACCCCAAACTTTGGATATGGGATGTCGTTTTCTTTTAATAATGTTGAAAAACTGCCTCGATCTTCTGCAAGATCTAGTGCTTCGTAGCTGGTTCCTAAAATCTTTACACCATAACGCTCTAGCTTTTCTGCCAGCTTTAGAGCTGTTTGGCCGCCAAGCTGCACGATTACGCCTACAGGGTTTTCATGAAGGATGATTTCATAAATATGCTCCCAAAATACAGGCTCAAAATATAGCTTGTCAGAAATGTCAAAGTCAGTAGATACAGTTTCAGGGTTGCAGTTGATCATAATGGTCTCGTACCCACATTCTTTTGCTGCCAGTACCCCATGCACACAAGAGTAGTCAAACTCTATACCTTGCCCTATCCGGTTTGGTCCAGAACCCAGTACAACCACCTTCTTCTTATCAGATGATATGGATTCATTTTCTCCCTCAAAAGTAGAGTAATAGTATGGCGTTTGTGCTTCAAACTCAGCGGCACAGGTGTCTACTACTTTATATAGACGCTTTATACCCATTTCCCGGCGTTTTTTAAAAACTTCACTTTCCAGACAACGGGTTAGGTGAGCAATCTGCCGGTCGGCATATCCTTTTTGCTTGGCCTCAAGCAAAAGCTCTCTCGGCAAAGTATCAAGCGTATAAGTGCTGAGCTTCTTGTCTAGTTCATATAGCTCTTCGATTTGATAAAGGAACCAAGGGTCAATTTGTGTAAGCTTCTGGATTGTTTTAAAAGCGATTCCCATATGGAAGGCATCTTTTATATGGAAGAGCCTGTTCCAGCTAGGATGCGCAAGGCTGTCCAGTAATGCCTGTTGGTCGGTAAGCTCTTTTTCATCTGCGCCAAGCCCATTTCTTTTGATTTCTAATGACTGACAGGCTTTTTGCAGGGCTTCTTGGAAGTTTCGGCCAATACCCATGACCTCTCCTACAGATTTCATTTGTAGGCCTAGGTACTTATTTGCACCTCGGAACTTGTCAAAGTTCCAGCGAGGAATTTTAACAATTACATAATCTAGTGCTGGTTCGAAAAATGCACTCGTACTGCCAGTAATGGCATTTTTCAGTTCGTCCAGGTTATATCCTATGGCTAACTTTGCTG
Organism: Cytophagaceae bacterium ABcell3; assembly: GCA_030913385.1. Classification (NCBI taxonomy): domain Bacteria; kingdom Pseudomonadati; phylum Bacteroidota; class Cytophagia; order Cytophagales; family Cytophagaceae; genus Natronocytophaga; species Natronocytophaga cellulosiphila. Next base: position 324,479 of record CP133159.1, on the reverse strand, counting down.
CTATTTTTGCGATTGGGTATCCTGTCGCTTTAGATGCAAGTGCTGAAGATCTGGAAACCCTTGGGTTGATTTCAATGCCTACAATCGTGTCATCGTCAGGATTTACGGCAAACTGGACATTGCAGCCACCGGCAAACTTGCCTATTCCGTTCATCATTTTGATAGCAAGGTCCCTCATCTGCTGATAAACAGTATCAGACAGCGTCATGGCTGGTGCTACCGTAATAGAGTCGCCCGTGTGGACACCCATTGGGTCAAAGTTCTCTATAGAACAAATTATAATAATGTTGCCAGCACCATCTCTCAATAACTCAAGCTCGTATTCTTTCCAGCCCAGGATGCTTTGCTCAATAAGTACTTCATGGATTGGAGAGGCGTGAAGTCCTGAGTTAAGGGCTTCATCAAACTCGGAAGGTTCGAAAACAAAACCACCACCTGAGCCGCCTAATGTATAAGAAGGGCGTATTACTAATGGGAAACCTATTTTCTGAGCAATTTCTTTGCCTTGAAGAAAAGAAGTTGCCGTTTCGCCCTGGCATACATTTACACCCAATTCTATCATTTTTAGCCTGAACTCTTCTCTATCCTCTGTAGTTTCAATGGCTTTGATATCTACACCGATTATCCTAACGCCATATTCTTCCCATATACCTGCTTTTTCGCACTCAATGGCGAGGTTTAGGGCAGTCTGTCCCCCCATGGTAGGAAGCACGGCATCTATATTATGTTTTTCGAGAATCTCGACAATATATTTCTTTTCCAGAGGCCTGAGATAAACATTGTCTGCCGTAAGCGGATCTGTCATTATGGTGGCTGGGTTGGAATTGATCAAAGTGACTTCAATTCCCTCTTCCCTAAGTGATCTGGAGGCTTGTGAACCGGAGTAATCAAATTCGCAAGCTTGACCTATTACTATAGGGCCGCTACCAATAATTAAAACAGATTTGATGCTATGATCTCTTGGCATTCTCTTTTTTTGCTTTTTGCTTTAAAATCTCGCAAAGTTAGGGGGTAATTTACTTAGATAAAAAAAAACCAGCCAAAATATGCTTTTCGGCCTATTCTAACCCAATTATAAGATGTGTAACTTATCGATTTTTCCCTTATGGGACTATTTGTTCGGCAAAAAGATAGCAGATACCTACTATGATTACTATGGCTAGTAGGTTCAGAATAATTCCAGCTCTGGCCATTTGAGCCATTTTAATATGGCCGCCAGCATAAACAATGGCATTAGGCGGTGTGCCCATGGGGAGCATAAAGGCGCAGCTTGAGGCTAAGGTAACGGGTATGGCTAGTGCCAATGGGCTCATGTCCAAGCCCTGGCCTATGCCAATAACTACGGGCAGAAATACCGTGCACAGTGCAACATTGCTCATTACCTCAGTTAAAAACAACATTACCGCAGTAATGGCAATCATCAGTAGCAGTGGGTTTTGAGGAACAGAAGCGGCCACTTTTTCACCTACAAGTATTACTAAACCACTTTTCTCCATAGCTCCAGCCAAAGCTAAGCCTCCTCCAAAGAGTAATAAGATACCCCAGGGAAGCTTAGTCATATCTCGCCACTCCATTAAGCGCCCGTTGTTTTCTGATGGAATAAAAAACAGCAAGATGGCGCCTGCCATGGCAATCGAAGTGTCGGTGATAACTTCTGTTTGGAAAATGTTGTTAAGGGGAACTCTGAAAACCCAACCTAGTGCGGTTAATATAAATACGATAGCTACTAATTTTTCATTAAGCTTCATGGGTTCTATTTTGCCGGCACGTTCGTTTATATGATTGGTCGCCTCTGTTAAATTGCCTACTTTACAAGGAAAAAACCAATAAACAATGGCAACATAGGTTATCGCCAATACCAGAATCGAAATAGGCAATGCCAATAAAATCCATTCGGCAAAACCTATTTGGGTTTGCAATAGAGATTCTGCATACCCTTTTAGTACAATATTGGGAGGTGTGCCTATCAATGTAGCCATCCCGCCTATGTTGGCAGAATAGGCAATTAAAAGGCTAAGGGAAGTTGCAAAATTTTTTCCGCCATTTTTGTCAGGTGCGAATTTTAAGAAAGCATCTGCTACCGGTAAAGCCATGGGAAGTATAATGACTGCTGTAGCCGTATTGCTAATCCACATGCTTAAAAAGGCGGTGGCAATAGAAAATCCTGCCAGTAATCCTTGGGTGCTGGTACCTGTCACTTTTATTATAGAAAGAGCGAGCCGTTTATGCAAGCCATGTTTTTCTAACGCAAGCGCAAGGGTAAAGCCTCCCATAAACAAGAATATGATGGGGTGTCCGTAAGCAGAAGCGGTTGTTTCTAAGTCTGTAATGTCTAGTAACGGAAATAAGAGAATTGGTAGCATAGCTGTTACCGGAATAGGTACTGACTCTGTCAACCACAGTACAACCATCAGTACTGCACACGCGACCACATAGGCTGTTTCTTTTGATAATGTTGCTGGCAACAGGTTTATCAAAAGTATAAAAAGTATGAAAGCAAAAATAGAGGCTGTTAGTCTGAACCTCATAACCTTATGTTCTATGTTTTGGCAAAAGTCGCATTACAAATTATAACGTGTATGTAACTTTTTGTTTGTGGCAAAATAGCTTCTAATTACATGCTTTCAAAGCATGATTTCATGATGTTTGTAAAAAAAGTTGCTAAAGAAATAGCATAAACCACTTTTCTTATGTTAAGAACTAACAAGGAGTTTTTTACATATATGATAATATGGCTTTAATTGGTCTTCCTATTATGTACTATTGTTGGAAAATAAGGCGTCCATTGATGAAATTGCGCCTGTTGGGGAGGCAGAAACATAAGCGAGCCTTGGTAAGCTAATAAGGTATAAAGTATCTAAATGGGTTTAACTAATAAAATTAAATGAAGTATTAATTTTGGGCAATGGATGAACAGTATGAAGAAAAATACCATGCGCTGGAGAACGATATGTGGTGGTTTGTGGCTCGTCGTGATATTTTAACTTACTTATTGGACGGGCTTGGAAGTAAAAGTCTCAAAATACTGGATATTGGATGCTCTGGAGGTGTTTTTTTGTCTCATTTGGTTTCTAAAGGTTATGATAAGGAGCATCTATATGGCATTGATAAAAGTGCAAAGGCCATAGAGCAGTGCCACAAACGCGGTTTGGATCAGTGTTATGTAATGGATGGAGCGGAGATATCTTTTGAGGAGGGTTCTTTTGATGTAATTATTGCTTCAGACTGCCTTGAACATATTAACGATGACGCCAAAGCTTTGAGAAATTGGAAATTATTGCTTAAAAAAGGTGGCAACGCTTTTATTTTTGTGCCGGCTTTTCAGTTTTTATGGAGCCCTCATGATGAAATTAACCATCATTTTAGAAGGTACTCAAAAAGAGGCTTCATTAACAAAGTGCTTCAGCAGGGATGGGAAGTTGAGCGGGCAGGTTATTGGAACTGTAGCTTGTTTTTTCCGGCTTTGTTGATCAGAATAGTCAAAAAAATAATGAAAAAAAGCAGCGGGCAAGTTAAGGATGACCTTCAAATGCCTTCTGCTTTTTCTAATTGGTTTCTTTCGAAAATATTGGTTTTGGAAAACAGGCTGCTGCGAATTATCAATCTTCCGATAGGGTTGAGTATCTGGTGTATTTGTCGCCGACGATAGCCTACTTTTGTCTAAATACCAAGTTGATAGGCACGCCTTCAAAGTTGAAGTGGCTCCGAAGCTTATTTTCCAGATATCTTGCATAAGGGTCTTTGATATACTGTGGCAAGTTGCAGAAAAAGGCAAAAGTTGGGGTGCGTGCCGGCAATTGGGTAATATATTTTATTTTAATATACTTCCCTTTTGTAGCTGGAGGAGGGTATCGCTCTATCTCCGGCAGCATGACAGCGTTCAGTTCTGAAGTTGCGATTTTCTTGGTCTTGTTTTCGTAAACCTCTATTGCTTTTTCAATTGCTTGATAGATTCTTTGTTTGTTCAGAACCGAAATAAACATAATCGGTATATAGGACATTTGCCCTAATTTTTGCTTAATGGCATTGGCATACTCATGGTGGGTATTGCTGTCTTTTTCAACCAAGTCCCATTTGTTGACCAAAATCAAAGTCCCTTTTTTATTTTTATCAGCCAAGCCTATAATGTTCATGTCTTGCGATTCCAAGCCTTGGGTAGCATCAATCATGACTATGCAGACATCGGAGTTCTCTAAAGCCCGGACAGACCGCATGACGGAATAAAACTCTATGTTGTCAGAGACTTTGGCTTTTCTCCTCAGCCCTGCGGTGTCTGTCAATATAAATTCTTTGCCATAGGCCTTGTAGCGGGAGTTTATTGAGTCGCGGGTAGTGCCTGCAATATCTGTTACAATAGAGCGCTCTTGATTAAGTATGGTATTGATAAAAGAAGATTTGCCAACATTGGGCCTTCCCATAACAGATATCTTGGGAACTCCTTCGTCAGGATCTTCCTCCCCAGAGCTTACGAAATGCTCAATTACTTTATCTAATAACTCTCCTGTTCCACTGCCAGTTTGAGCAGAAACAGTGTATATCTCCTCAAAGCCCAGTTTGTAAAACTCGCCCGACATGTGCGCACGTTTGGCACTTTCGGCTTTGTTGGCCACTAAGAAAATAGGTTTAGTGGTTCTTCTGAGAACCTTGGCAAATTCTTCGTCGAGCGGGTGAAGTCCTTCAAAAACATCGACCACAAACAGTATTACTGTGGCTTCCTCCACCGCTAGTTCTACCTGGTTGCGAATGGCTCCCTCAAAAATATCATCAGAACCGGTTACATAACCACCGGTATCTATCACAGTAAAATACTTTCCGGTCCATTCCCCATGGCCATAATGTCTGTCTCTGGTTACTCCACTGACATTGTCCATGATGGCATCCCTTCTTCCTATCAAACGGTTAAACAAAGTAGACTTTCCTACATTCGGCCTTCCGACTATTGCTATTATATTGGCCATAATTTAATTCTTCTTTACTTTTTTATTAAGGTAAAATGCCATACTGCACATTCCTGTTACAAATATAGTTTATCTATGTTATTTAATACTGAATTATGCAATAGATTTCGTTGTACGGAAAGATATCACCTAATGGCAAGCCTATTTGGAGAAAAAAATACAAGAAAAAACAACTTTTTCTTTTAATTTTATGTTCCGCCTTTGGGTATTCTGAGCGAATCTCATTTATTTTGGGTACTCTCTTAATCTATTAACATTAATTTTGTTTCAAAGTGAAAAATCTTTCTTTAGCATTAAATGGTGTACTTGCTTTGGCAGTAGCTGTATTGTACTACCTTCATTTTTCTTCCAGTCCTAAACCTTCTGCTCAACAAACAGCAGTTAAAGAAGAAGCTCCTGCAATAGCAGTTGCCGATACTTTATCAGCTGATAGAGAAGATCAAGCAGAGGGTGGAGATGAAGAACAGCCTACGAAAAAGCCAGCCATGCCTGCTATTCCTGGCCTAAATGTGGCTTATATAAACCTGGATGAGCTTACTAAGAAATATGAGTTCTATCAGAAAAGCATTAAAAGTCTCGAAGCTCAGCTAAAGAGCAAAGAGAAAGAATATAAAGACCGGGAGAAGAAGTTTTATGAAGATGTTCAGAAGTACCAGCAAATGGCAGCTTCTTTGACAGACAATCACAAACAATCTAAAGAAGCCGACTTGATGCAAGAAGAGCAGGAGCTTATGAAGCTGCGCGAAAAGCTACAGGGAGACTTGGCTAATCAGGAAATGCAGTTTCAGCAAGATTTCCTTAAAAATCTGGATGATTATCTGGGAAATCTGGGAAGGTCTAAAAAGTATTCATACATTTTTACTTATACAAAAGGTGGCCCTGCCTCATTGGTTTATGCAACAGATAGTTTAGATATAACTACAGAAGTTGTTAATGGGTTAAATGCAAAGTATAGAGGTGGGAAATAACCCACCTTTTTCTTTATGCCACAAAAATGCAATGGTTGTGAGTATATTTGATGGAATCTCTTTAGGGAAATCACCGTATGTTATATCGGATTAAACCTATTTTTTTATGAAAAGAAAGCTTACAAAATATGCAGTAGTAGTATTGGCTATTTGGTTGGCCAAGTTGATTTATGCTTATGCTCATGGGGTTATTCATCACTATACCGAGGTTTCAGGAAGTCCATATGCTTCTACAGCCCTTTCCATGCTGGCTATTATCTTGATCTTTTACCCAGTATTCCATTATTTGGACAAGTACTTCAAAAAGACTTCTCAAAAATATATTCAGACCTCCAAAAAAGTTACTAAAAGTAGTTTTTGGGGCCTGGTACTAGGTTTTGGTATTGCCGTGTTTTTGTTATTTATGGCCTTTGCCAATGTTTGGTACGACAGGAACCTGATTCAAGACTTGGGCGCTTTAATTGGCCTTTAATGGCATTGGTGGCTTGAGAAGTGTTTTGTTGCTATGGTTTTCCTGCGGCAACTATTACTATTTCCCCTTTAGGGGACTTTTGCGAAAAATGTTGGAGCACTTCTTCTACACTTCCATTTATAGTTTCTTCATAAAGCTTTGTGAGCTCTCTTGATACGGATACCTGCCTTTCGCTGCCAAAATATTCTTTGAAGTTTTCAAGGGTTTTGATAAGCCTGTGAGGAGACTCGTAAAATACCATAGTTCTTTTTTCCTCTGCAAGTTGCTTGAATTTTGTTTGCCGCCCTTTTTTTTGTGGCAGAAAGCCCTCAAATATAAAGCTGTCGGAAGGTATACCTGATTTAACTAAGGCGGGTACAAAAGCTGTAGCGCCTGGAAGACATTCTGTTTTTAAATTGTTATGCATGCATGCCCTTGACAATAAAAAACCTGGGTCTGAAATGCCGGGTGTTCCAGCGTCGGTGATTACGGCCATTACTTCTCCTTCCAGCAACCGGGAAATAACGGACTCTATTGCTTTGTGTTCATTAAAAGCATGAAAACTTTGTAAGCGGTTGCTGATATTATGATGCTTCAGCAAAATGCCGGAAGTGCGGGTATCTTCTGCCAGTATACAGTCAACTTCACTTAGTACCCTGAGTGCCCGTAATGTAATGTCTTCTAAATTCCCTATTGGTGTGGGCACTAGGTATAAAGCGGTTTTGTCCTTTGGTTCCTGCATGATCTTAATTTGTCGTAAAATTATTTATTCTCTGTAAACCCTCAAACTTTAGAATACATTATTTCAGGCAAACATTTCGACGATTCATCTAGTTGAATAAATATTAGAAATACCTGCTGATGGAATTATTACGTACCGTGGAGAGCGATGTGCTCTTAAATAGATATAAAAATATTAGACAATGGACTGAGAAGTTTTGCCTGCCTTTGCACCCTGAAGATATGGTGGCACAGCCCATTATGGACGTGAGCCCTGCAAAGTGGCATTTGGGTCATACTACTTGGTTCTTTGAAACTTTTGTCCTGAAAAAGTTTGTGCCTAACTACCGGCTGTTTGACAGAAATTTTGGTTATGTTTTTAACTCATATTATGACAGTGTCGGCAATAGAATTGACAGGGGCAGTCGAGGGCTTTTGGTAAGGCCGACCACACAACGTATTTATGAATATAGAGACTATGTAGACCGGTATATGTTTGACTTCCTTCAGAAGGGAGATGTGGCTGAAGAGGCTTATAGCTTTATAGAACTGGGGCTTAACCATGAGCAGCAGCATCAAGAGCTTTTGGTCACAGATATTAAATATGTTCTTGGGAATAATCCACTGTACCCTTCTTATCATGCTGCCGAGGTGGTGGATCAGAAACCAGTACCTGAAGGTCAGCCGGAGTATAGTGCTATTGCTGACGGTATTTATGAAATTGGTTTTGTAGGAGACGCCTTTTGCTATGATAATGAAAAGCCACTGCATAAAGTCTATTTAAATGACTTTCAGGTGAGGAATAAGCTTGTCACGAATGGGGAGTATCTAGCGTTTATAGAGGATGGCGGATATGCTGATCATAGGCACTGGCTTACAGAGGGCTGGGCTATGGTCCAACAAGAAAAGACGGTTGCACCTCTTTATTGGCTTGAGCAAGACGGACAGTGGATGGAGTATTCTTTAAGTGGGCTGAAACCTGTTCAGTTGGATGAGCCGGTAAGCCATGTGAGTTTTTATGAGGCAGACGCTTTTGCCCGCTGGGCCGGTAAAAGGCTGCCCAGCGAGTCAGAGTGGGAGGTGGCGGCCTGTAAGCTCAAACCTGATATGGACAACGCTAATTTTTTTGATA